>JBFJTN010000075.1:0-14401 GCA_041625325.1 Oceanococcus sp.
CGCCGAGTTCATCGGGTGACCGCTGTCGCCGGGCACGTTGAACTTGGGATTGCGCGGGGCGGCGGCGGCGATCTGGCTGGTCGCATCCACCTGCAGATCATCCGGGCAGCCGCTCAGCAGGCCGTTGGCACACCAATAGGCCAGCTGGTTCACGCCACGCACCGCATGCTGGGCCTGCTCCGAATCCCAGCTGGATTCGGAGAAGTACGGCCGGTTCAGATTGCGCGCCTTGGGCCCGATCGGGGCCGAACCGGTTTCCAGGTTCAGGTTGAAGTGACAGGACCCGCACTGGTTCCGGTGCGGGATGGTGTAGCTGTCGGTGGCACCCGCATAGTGCTGGTTGTCATCCGGATCGGTGAATTTCCAGCTGACCGAGGCGGTGCCGCCTTCCAGGGCCAGGGTGGCGGTGCCGTCCTCCTGCCAGATGTAAGGCAGACCGTCCCAGTAGACCGAGGTGTCCGCATTCTGCCGCTTGATCAGCAGGCGGGTTTCGATCAGCCGCTCGCTGTGCTCCACTTCGTCGCGGAAGGCGAAGGTCTTGGCGATCACCGTGCCCACCGGGAATTTCATGGTGTCGTCCACCCCGTCGGGCGAGCGGGTGTCCGACGGGCCGGCGCTGATCGCCCGGTACAGGGCCGGCTCACCCGGCGGCAGGTAGGCCACGCGGTACTTCACCGAGTAGTCGGAGAACAGCTTGGTGTTGAGCACGAAGGGCACGCCGCCGCCGTTGGGCGCGCTGCGCGGATCGGCCGGGTTGCTGAACAGCTGGTAGTCCTGCAGGGTCGGGCAATTGGCGATCAGTGCTTCCCGGTTGATTTCCCCGGCCGGCACCGTGGCGCCGCAGAGCTCAGCGACTTCCTCCGGCGTCAGCTGGACCGCACCGGTGCCGGGGACGTACTCGTCCAGCACCACCGGGGTCAGCGGTGGCAGGTTCTGGCCGTCAAACCGTGCTGGGCAGTCATGCTCACCCTGCTCAAAAGTGGCGGGGAACTCCGGGACCTCGCCCGGCACCGCGGCGATCGCGGCCAGATCGCCACCGAGCAGCGCCAGGGTGCTGTTCAGGCCATCGGTGCCGTGGAAGTTGGCATAGGGCACGCTGTCCTCGGCGAAAGTGTTGTCCGCCCAGTCCACGCAGGCGAACCACCAGCGGGGGACGATGCGTTTTTCGTTTTCGTCAAACTTATAGGCGTTGTAGGTGCAATCCGGGTTCGGGTACTGATTGCCGCTCTCCGGCTTGCCGTAGTCGTCGTCCGGAATCCGGTTGCCGTCCTTGTCGACCGGATAGGGGCAGCCCTTTCGCAGTTCGTCGATCAGGCCGTCCCACAGGATGTGGGCACCGCGATACTGGCTGGGGTCCTGCTTGCCGGCGGCGATCTTCATGCCCACCAGCATGGGCAGCACCGAGGCCACGTCGCCGCCTTGCGTCGCGATCAGGCGGTCGAAGTCCGGAGTCTGCAGGTTGTTGCCGTTGTTGGCGAACTCGTTGTTGTAGATGTGGACGCCTTCGGAATAGCCATCCATGCGCCGGTCGTTGTTGCCGCCGACCAGCTCGTAGCTGGTCAGGATGATGCCGGCGGTATCGTGGTCGATGAACTGGTTGTCGTAGATGTCGATGTGGTCGTAGGCCAGGGTGATGAAGCCGCTGCCGCGCGGCACCGAGGCGACGATGGAGCCGGGCTCCGCGAAGTTGTAGGTGTTGTTGTTCTTCGCGATGTTCCGACGCACGATGGTGCGCTTGCCATGGTGGGTCAGGTTGTCCAGGTCATAGACCAGGAAGCCGGCGGTGTTGCACTCGGCCAGATTGTCCTCGTACATGCCGTCCTGCACGTTCTCGATCTCGAAGCCGAAGACATTGAAGGCGGTGCGGCTGTTGCGGATGATCGCCTTCTTGGTCTGGCCCACGTAGATGCCGGCATCCGAGGCGCCGATGGACTCGGAGTTATCGATCAGCACGTTTTCGCTTTTCACCGGGTAGATGCCGTAGCGCCCGGATTCGCTGCTCACGGTGTAGTCCGGTGATGTCGGAGCGCCAACATCGCCCGAGATGGTGCGGCGCGGATCTTCGCGCGAGGGCAGGGTGCAGGCCACCTGCATCTTCTCGGCGTAGTTGTCCGCCGTGATCGGGTCGTCGTCCGCCGTGCCGTAGCCGCTGGACCACATCGTACGGACATTGCGCAGGGTGGCGAACTTGGTGCCGCGCAGTTCGATACCATTGCCCTGTGAGTCGATGATGGACAGGTCCTCGACGGTCAGGCCGCGCACATTGGTGCTGAGGATGCCCTGCTCATTGATGCTGTTGCGGAAGGACAGCACGGTCTGCTCGCGACCGCAGCCGCGGATCGTGATGTTCTCGGTGCCGATGATCTGGATGCTGGCGGCCAGGTCGAAAAAGCCGCAGGTGAATTCGATGGTATCGCCGGGACGCGCCTGGACGATGGCCGTCAGCATCTTGCTGGTGGCGTCCTCGCCCGGCTCGATGATGAAGGTCTTGGCGCCGGCCGGTGGGGTCGGCGAGGCGCTGGGGCTGGGGCTGGCGCTGGGGTTCGGCGAGGCGCTGGGGCTCGGCGAGGCGCTGGGCTGCGGCGACGGGCTGGCGGTGACGCCAGGGGTCGGAGCCGGGGTCGGATTGCCCGGATTGACGGTGCTGCTGTCGCTGCTGTCAAAGCAGGCGCTCAGGCTGATGCTGGCGCCGATCAGCAGCCAGTGACGAATTCTGCGCATGTATCCCCCGGATAAAGCATGGTCAAACGAATAATGATGACACGCCCAGGGCGGCCAATTGTTTCCATCCTACATATTTATGACGGATGCAAGTCCTGTGCATCATCCACAGTGGTGAGACCCGTCGCGGCCCGCCTCGCAGCCTGCCGGCGCGGGTTTGGCCTGGCGGGGTAGTCCCAATGGCGGAGTCCGACCCTGTTGCGGGGTTGTAGTATCGGGGCGCCCTGTCAATTAAGGTGGGGCCCTCAATTCGACTGCCCCGCCGCGCCAAGGAATAGCCGTGACCGCCACCGTCCAGACCCCGACCGACACTCCCATGGCCCTGAAGTCCACGCCGCGTGTGCCCGGGCTGCCCCTGCTGGGCAACATCGTGGGCATGGCGACCGACCCGGCGCGCTTCTTCTACCAGTGCTATCGCCAGTACGGGTCAGTGTTCGAGATCAACGTGCTGGGCAAGCGCTACAAGGTGATAGCGGGCGCCGAGGCCGCCACCTTCATGAACACCCGCGAAGGCAAGGAGTGCCTGCGCTCGAAGGAGTTCTGGGAAGGCCTGGTCAAGGAGTTCGGCGCCAGCCGATCGCTGCCGGGTTCGGACGGGGAAGAGCACAAGCGTCTGCGGGAGATCCTGCGCCACGGCTATTCCAAGGAATCGATCGTGGGTCGTTACAACGATCTGGTGCGGATCACCGACGGTTCCATCGAGCGGGACTGGGTGACCGGCAGCGAGGTGCCGGTGCTGCAGGCCATGCAGTTCATGGTCACCGACCAGCTGGGCACCATCCTGACCGGCGCCGCGCCGCTGGAATACGTTGAGGACATCCGCATCACCATCCTCAACATCCTCAACGTGCTGGTGACCCGCCAGCGGCCGAAATTCCTGCTGCTCAACCCCCGCTACCGCAAGGCCAAGCGCCGCGTCATCGAGCTGGCCATGAAGATGAAGGCCGAGTATCTGGCCAATCCCAATGCCCGCAGCGGCGAGCAGCGCAACCTGATCGACGACGTGATGGAGGCCATGCGCGATCAGCCCGACATCATGCCGGAGAACAATCTGCGTCTGCATCTGGTGGCGCCCTATGTGGCCGGCCTGGACACCGTGGCCAACACCACCGCCGCGATCACCTATACGGTGCTCAAGCACCCGGAGGTGCTGAAGCAGGTGCAGGAGGAAGTCGACGAACTCTTCGCCCATGGCGAGATCGACGAGGCCGGCCTGCTCAAGCGTCTGCCGGTGCTCAACGGCGCGATCATGGAAACCATGCGCCTGTATCCCATTGCGGTGGCCCAGATGCGCTGCGCGAACAAGGATTTCGTGTTCGAGGGTCACCAGTTCCATGAGGGCGAACTGATGTACGTGGCCACCTGCGTGCCGCACTTCATGGAAGAGTATTTCCCCGAGCCCGAGCGCTTCGACATCGAGCGCTACAGCAAGCCGCGCGACGAGCACAAGCAGCCGGGCGCCTATTCGCCTTACGGCCGCGGCCCGCACACCTGCCTGGGCAAGAGCCTGGCGGAGATCCAGCTGGCGCTGAGCATGGCCCGGCTGTTCTATCGCCTGGACCTGGAACTGATCACGCCGGACTACCAGCTCAAGACCAAGACCGCGCCCACCCCGGGGCCGGCGATGAGCTACAAGTTGCGGGTCAAGGGTTACCGCCACTAGCCCGCCAGTGGCGCAAGACGGTCGCTGTGATCAGGCACAGGGGTGATACGCACGGGGCGCTCACTTTTCATTGACCCACGGAATCGGCACAGTAGGGCCATCTAGGCCCGAAGCTGCCAATGGATTGACGCCGTGAGCCCCGAACTGGAAACCCTGCGCTACGCCATCATCGTGGCCTCCGCGACCCTGCTGCTGGTCGCCCTGCTGCCGGTGCGCCGCCTGTTGCGTGATCTGCCGGACGGCATGATGCGGCGCGCCTGGGTCATGCTCGGCGGTCTGCTGCTGGTGATGATCGGTGCGGAGGTGATTTACGCCTTCGGCCTGCACTCAAGCCTGCCCTTGTCCGAGGAACTGATGATTCCGCTGGTCCTGCTGGTGGGCAGCTGGTTCATCATGCTGGTCAGCCAGATGTCCGCCGGCAGCATCGAAGACGTGCAGCGCACCGCGCTGCTGGAGCGGGAAAGCATCACGGATGCCCTCACCGGCCTGTACAACCGCCGGCACATGGACCGGGTGCTCTGCGCGGAAATGGAACGGGCCCGACGCTACGATCAGCCCATGGCGCTGGTGCTGATCGATGTCGATCACTTCAAGGCGATCAACGACGAATACGGTCACCAGATCGGCGACCAGGCCCTGAAGCAACTGGCCCGCCTGATCCAGTCGCAGTCGCGGGTGAACGAGACCGTGGCCCGCTATGGCGGTGAGGAGATCGCCGTGATCATGCCGGGCGCCGATCTGGAACAGGCCAGCTGGCAGGCTGAACGCCTGCGCTCGCGCATCGCATCGGAGGCGCTCATGGTCGACGACGAGGAAGGCAGCCACCGCATCGCCGTCACCGTCAGCGTGGGCCTGACCCAGCTGTCGCGCACCGACGGCTTCCGCTCGGACAAACTGATGGAGCGGGCCGACCGGGCGCTGTACAACGCCAAGCACAACGGTCGCAATCGGGTCGAGTCGGTGCATCCGCCGAGCGGATCCTCCGTTCTGGGTGGCTGGGCCGCCAGCCTGACCCACAAGGGCGACAGCGAGGTCGCCTGACCCCTTCGGCGGGGCCCTTCGCGCCGCATCCACCCTGAGCTGACCCGTCAGCGCCGGGGGAGCGCTCTGCCTGCGGCTTATGCAGCCGCGGGCTCCCCGCCCACGCGGCGTTTTTCCGGCGCCCCTGGCCGCGGTCCAGGTCTTGCAATGCCGTCAAAACATTCACGCGAAATTGACGTGGGCTGCGTGAGACTGGCTCCAGGACATGAGGGAATCCAATGGAACTGCTTCGCTATACCATCATCATTGCCGCTGCCGGACTCCTGCTGGCGGCCTTGCTGCCCATGCGCCGGCTGCTCGTCGGATTGCCGCGTGGCGCCATGCAGCGCGGCTGGCAGTGGCTCAGCGCCCTGGTCCTCACCATGATCGGTGCGGAACTGCTGTACGCGATGCAGCTGAGCGTCGAATTGCCCCTGCCAGGCGAATTGATGATGCCCATCGCGCTGCTTGCCGGCAGCTGGTTTGTGATGCTGATCAGTCAGCTGTCCGCGGGCAGCATCGATGATGCGCATCGCCTGATCGAACTGGAGGCCGAATCCGTGACCGACAGCCTGACCGGGCTGTTCAACCGGCGTTACCTCAAGGATCGTCTGGGGGAAGAGGTCGAGCGGGCGCGACGCGAGGCCGCGCCGCTGTCGGTGATGCTGATCGACGCGGACCATTTCAAGAACATCAATGATGAACACGGGCATCAGGTCGGCGATCGCGCTCTGGTCCATCTGGCCGAGATCATCCGTCAGGAATCGCGCAACTGCGACATCGTCGTCCGCTACGGCGGCGAGGAGGTGCTGGTGATGGCACCAGGCGCCAATCAGACCCAGGCTCGTCTGCAGGCGGAACGACTGCGTCGACGGGTGGCGGCGCAGCCGCTCATTCTGCGCGACGGGAAGGAGTTGACCATGTCCGTCTCGATTGGCGTGGGTCAGCTCGGACTGCAGGATGGCTGGGACGCCCAGGCCTTCGTGGCGCGTATCGACGAGGCGCTGTATCGGGCCAAGCATCAGGGTCGCAACCGGGTGGAAGTCGCGCCGGTGGCCAGCCCCAGCGACCGGGTCGCGCACATCCGGGACTGGATTGCCCGCCAGCGCGAGTCGCAAGCCGCCTAGGTGGCGCTGCCGCCGCGTTGCCGGCGGCACACGCCTGCGCCGGGCGTCAGCCCGCCAGCTGGATCAGCCAGTAGATCAGGCAGGCCCACTGACCGGCCAGCATGTTCGCCCGGATGAACACCATCAAGGGACTGGTGCTGATCAGGTGGACGCCGGTCTGGGCCAGACGGAAGCCGAAGTAGACCCAGGCCAGCCCGTCGATCAGGGCGAGCTGTCCGGTCAGCGAGGCGATCAGCACCACCGCCCCGTACAGCGGCAGATTCTCCAGGCAGTTCGCATGGGCGTGCTCGAAGCGGGTCACCCAGGCCGGGTTCTGCCAGCTGGCCGCATTGCGGGTCCAGGAATTGGCTGCAGTCTTGAAGCTCAGGACCAGGCCCACCCGGTAACCGACATAGACCGCGGTCAGGCCCAGAGTCAGCGCGGTGAAGCACAGCAGGATGAAAATGCTTGTTGTCATGATGATTCCCCCTTGGATAGGGCCGGTCGCCCGGCAGATTCCGGCCGGGCTCAGCCCAGCCGCATGAACAGGAAGACCATCAGCATGACAATGCCGATGGCCAGTTTGGCGCCGGTGCCCACCACCAGGCCGATGGTGGCGCCCACACCCGCCCGTCCGGCGGCCTGCAGCTGACGGCCGGAGGACAGTTCGCCGAGCATCGCGCCGGCGAAGGGGCCGACGATCAGGCCCGGCAGCCCGAAGAAAATGCCGATGATGGCGCCCAGGGTGGCGCCCAGGACCGCCCGGCCGGAGGCGCCGAATTTCTTCGCCCCCAGCGCCCCCGCGACGAAGTCCGCAATGATGGCCAGCAGCGCCAGCAGAGCCAGGCCGCTGAGGGTCCAGAAGCCCACGTGCGCGTAGTCCTCTATCCAGGCGGCCATCCACAGGCCGCCGAACAGCAGGGGAGGGCCGGGGATCGCCGGGAACACCAGGCCAATCAGCCCGGCCGCGATCAGGCTCAGGGCGCCCAGCCAGAGCAGCAGGGTGGTCAGACTGTCGGTACTGAAAAAATCCAAGCCTTGGCCTGTGGGTGGTTCGAGCCGGCCAAGCTTACGCAAATTTCACGGTGGCCGGGCAAGACTGAGCGTGAAGGGCGAGCCCAAGCGCCCCGGGGTTCCACAGGATGAACGCAGCCGTGCCGATACAGGAGCAGAGCGCAGACTACTGGCGCGGACGCTACGTTCGGGAACTGGCCGGCCTGCAGGGCCGGATCGAGATGCTGCAGGAGACCGAGGAACTCCTGCGCCGGCTGTCGACCCGCTGCTGTATTGCCCTGCAGGGAAAGAGCCGCGCGCTGGATGAGGTGCTCCTTCGCCTGCGCGACGCAATGAAGTCCGGGGGGCAGGCCGAGCCGCTCAGGCCGCTGCTGGCCGAGCTCGGTGTCGCCATCAGTCATCTCGACGATGCGCCCGTACCGGATGAGGCGCCGGGCACGCCGGACCTGCTGCTGCCCGGATTGCTGCGCGATCTGCTGGGCCGGATTCGCTTCGATGAGGCGCTTCAGGGGCAGGCCCGTGCCCTGGGCGAGCGGCTGGAACAGTGCGAGACGGCCGCGGATCTCGATGGCTTGATCGAAGCCATCGCCCAACTGGTGAATCTCCAGAGTCATGGCCTGCAGAACTCCCTGCTGCAGTTCGAGGCCGCCTTCGGCCGGATCAACAGCCGCCTGGGCGAGATGTTCGAGCACGTGAGCCGGGACGCGGAGGCATTCGAGCAGGTGCAGGAGAGCGGCCGCACCCTGGAGCGACAGCTGCTGGGCGAGGTGGGTGACCTGGGCGAGGAAGTGCGCCGATCGGACAGTCTCAGCCGCCTGCAGCAGCAGGTGGAGCAAAGGCTGCAGCGTATCGCATCGCACGTGGAGCAGTTCCGGGTCCGCGAGCGTGAGCAAAGCGCGACATACCAGCAGCGTGCCCGGGACATGCGCGAGCGGATCCGGGAGCTGGAGATACAGGCCTCCAGCATGCAGACAGCCATGCGCCAGCAGAAACGCAAGGCCCTGATCGACCCTCTGACCGGCATTCCCAATCGGCTGGCCTATCGACGGCGGGTCGGCAGCTATTTCCAGCGCGCCGAGCTCAATGGCTGGTCGCTGTGCCTGGCGATCTGGGACATCGACCATTTCAAGCAGATCAATGACAGCTACGGTCACAAGGCCGGGGATCGGGCGCTGCGACTGGTCGGACGCAAGCTGGCCGGCTCGGTGCGCGACTGCGATTTCGTGGCGCGCTACGGCGGCGAGGAATTCGTGATGCTGCTGGAGAACAGCTCCCGCGACCAGGCCGTGGCCATGCTGGACGAACTGCGCCGGACGATCGCGCAGACCCGTTTTCACCACCAGGGGCAGCCGGTGAAGCTGACCATCTCCTGCGGGGTGACCGAACTCTCGCCCGGTGACGAATACAACGCGGCCTTCGAAAGGGCCGACGCCGCGCTCTATGAAGCCAAGCGCGGCGGACGCAACCGGATCAGCTCAGCCTGAGCGGCTTCTGCCCGGACTGCTGCGGCGCATCGCCACAGCGGTTGCAGGACTGGGCCGGCGGGCGCAGCACCGGCAGTTCGGCCGCCGATGGCAGTTCCCGGATGATCTGCCGGCTCAGGCGGTCGAGTTGCAGGGCCGTCGGATCGGGGTAGACCGTCAGTCCGGGCAGTTCCACGGTACTGGCCGTGGCACTGGCGGACACCGTCAGGGCGAGCACAAAGCCGAACGCAAGGCTGCTTTTCATCTTCTGTCTCCTGGCTGCTGACGATGTGACGCCGGCGGCCGGAAGAAGTTCAGCGTGTCGCGCGCGACAGCCAGGCCAGCAGTTCGGCTTCATCGGCGGCGGCGAAACCCACGCGCAGTTCGCGTCCATGTTCGATCACCGGGCGCTTGATCAGGCTGGGCTGGTCCAGCAGCAGGGCCAGTGCCTGATCATCATCCGCGATCTGTTGCTGCTCGGCGCTGAGCTTGCGCCAGGTCGTGCCGCGCCGGTTGATCAGCTTGTCCCGGCCCACTTGATCCAGCCATCGACGCACGCTGGCGGCATCCAGGCCATCCTTGCGAAAGTCGTGGAAATGGTGGTCGATGCCGGATTCTTCCAGCCGGCGGCGAGCCCGTTTCACGGTGTCGCAGTTGCGAATCCCATACAGCGTGGTCATGAGCACTTCCCAAAAGCGCCGCAGTATAGCGGCCCCGCCGTCACGGAAAATTCATCTGCAGTTGTCGACAGCTTGCGGAATTTCCTCTATCGTGTCAGCAGCTTATGCTTGAGGCATGGCTGCAGCGGGCGCAGGCCCGTCTCTTTATTGTTTGATTGGAAGTATCAATGTCAGAAGTAATGACCGGAACGGTCAAGTGGTTCAACGATGCCAAGGGCTTCGGTTTCATCACCCCCGCGGGTGGCGGTGACGACCTGTTCGCTCACTTTCGGGAAATCGAAGGCTCCGGCTTCCGGACCCTGAAGGAAGGCCAGCAAGTCGAGTTTCAGGCCCGTATGGGACCGAAGGGCATGCAGGCGGCGCAGATCAAGCCGCTGTAAGTCTTCCGCTTAAGGCGAAAAAAGCCAGCCCGCTGTATTGGTTGGCTTTTTTTATGCCCGGATGACGGGCATGGTCTCAGGCCGGCACGGGTTCAGGATCCGGCGCCAGCCGGGTGATGATGCGTGCCCCGACCGCGTCGCCCCAGACATTCACCGCGGTGCGGCACATGTCCAGCAAGCGGTCGATGCCCAGGATCAGGCCCACCGCGGCCAGCGGCAGGGTGCTTGCACCCGGCAGCTGGGCCAGTGAGGCATTGACCGTTTCGACCACGATGACCATGGTCACCAGGCCGGCCGAGGGAATGCCTGCTGCGCCGACCGCGGCCAGGGTCGCGGTGATCGCGACCAGGACCAGCTCCACCGGGCCCAGCGTGATGCCATAGGCCTGGAACAGGAACACCACCGCGACGGCCTCGTAGAGCGCGGTGCCGTCCATGTTGATGGTCGCGCCCAGCGGCAGCACGAAACGGGCGGAACGGCGGCTGCAGCCGCTGGCTTCGGCCGCCTCGATGGTCACCGGCAGGGTGGCGGAGGAGGAGTCCGTGCCAATCGCGGTGAGCAGGGCCGGGCGCATGCCCTTGAGATAGCTCCAGGGCCGGATGCGCAGGCACAGCCACAGCAGCAGGGGCAGGGTGACGAAGGCATGGATGGCCAGGCCGGTGAGCACGGTGGCCACGTAGGCGGCCAGAGGCCCGAACAGGGAGGCCAGACCGATACGGGCCACGGTCCAGGCCACCAGGGCAAAAACGCCCAGCGGCGCCAGGTGCAGAATCCAGTCGACCAGGCGCATGATCGCATCCAGCAGGCTTTCGAAGAAGCTGACCACCGGGGTGGCGCGGGCGCCACCTGCGGCCAGCGCCACGCCGAGCAGGATGGAGAAGGCGATCACCGGCAGCAGCTGCATCTCGGCCGCCGCGCCGAAGGGGTTGCTGGGCACCAGCTGACCCACCAGATTGACCAGGGCGCCGGTGAGGCCGGCGCCGCCGGTGGCTTCCACCTGGCCGCGCTTGTCTTCGGGTTGTGCCGCGTAGGCCTGCTCGCCCTCGCTGATCACGGCGATGCCCAGGCCGCTGCCGTCACCCTGCGGATCGCCTGGCACGATGGCGGTGACCAGGATGAGACCGGTGATGACGGCCGCCAGCATGGTGCCGAAGTAGTAGACCAGGGTCAGGCCGCCCACCCGTCCCAGGCGGGCCGGATCACCGATGGCATTGACCCCGACGATGACGCTGGCGGCCACCAGCGGGACCAGGATCATCTTGAGCAGACCCATGAAGATGGTATTGCCGATCAGCGACAGGCCGGCGATCCAGCCGCTAGGAACGCTGCCGTCGTAGCTCTGGTGCAGGACTTCGCCAGCGATGGCGCCGAGCACGAGGCCGGCCAGAATCCAGGCGGTGATGTGTAGGTCCTTCATCGGGTCCCGCGGCGGCAATGAGCGGTCCAGTGTACCGCGCTGACCGGCGAAGGGCAGCGCCCACCTGAACCGAGCGGACGATTCGGAGGCGCCGATCGCCGGTTACAATCCGGGCTTTTCCTGGGGAGCGATCGAATGAGTTCACTGGCGGGCAAGAACATCATCATCAGCGGGGCCTCGCGCGGCATCGGCCTGGCCATGGCATTGCGCGCGGCGCGGGATGGCGCCAACATCGCGATCCTGGCCAAGACGGATCAGCCGGATCCGCGTCTGCCGGGCACCATCCACAGCGCCGCGGAAGAGATCGAGGCGGCCGGCGGACGGGCGCTGAAGCTGGTCTGTGACATTCGTGACGACGAACGCACCGCCGAGGCGGTGGCCCAGACGGCGGAGGCCTTCGGCGGCATCGACATCTGCATCAACAACGCCAGCGCGATCAATCTGATCGGCACCGAACAGCTGTCCATGAAGCGCTATGACCTGATGCACGACATCAACGCGCGAGGCACCTTTCTACTGTCCAAGCTGTGCATTCCGCATCTGAAGCAGGCGGACAACCCGCATGTGCTGAATATCTCGCCGCCGCTGGACTGGTCGGTGAAGTGGTTCAAGGGCCACAGCGCCTACACCCTGGCCAAGTTTTCGATGAGCGTGTACGCCTGGGCCATGGCCGAGGAGTTCCGCAAGGCCGGCATTGCCTTCAACTGCCTGTGGCCGCATACCCCGATCGCGACCGCCGCGATCATCAACATGCCTGGCGCTCAGGCGATGGTGGAGGGCAGCCGGACCCCCGAGATCATGGGCGATGCGGCCTGGCACATCCTGACCCGGAACAGCCGCGAATTCACCGGTCAGTTCTGCATCGACGATCTGCTGCTGCAGGAGGCCGGGGTCACCGACTTCGCGCGTTATCAGTACAAGCCGGGCGCGCAGCTGGCGCCGGATTTCTTCGTGCCGGACGACACGCCGGACATCGTGGCTTGAGTCAGCCGGACCAGTGTTGCGAATGAGAACCATTCGCATCTATAGTCATCGCTCACCTGCTTCCCGGAGTCTGCGATGCCCGAAGTCCGTGCCCGCCTGGTCGATGGCCAACCGGTCCTGCAACTGCTCGACGAAAGCGACGCCTCGGTTCGCATGGCCTGGCCGCTGCCGCGAGACGAGAGTGCGTCGACCGAACTGCGCGAACTGTTTCGCGCCCTGTTCCTGGCCGGGGCAAGGGAGCGCCTGAGCCGTGGCCGACTACATCACGGCCGAAGGCCATCTCAAGCTGCGGGCTGAACATCAGCAGCTGTGGGCGCGGCGCCGCGAGGTCGTGGCCGCGCTGTCCGCGGCAGCGGCCGAGGGGGACCGTTCGGAAAACGCCGAATACATCTACCGCAAGAAGGAACTGCGCGAGGTCGATCGACGGCTGCGCTATCTGGGCAAGCGCCTGGAGGAGCTGAAGGTGCCGCAGGCTTTGCCCGAAGATCGCGGGCGGGTGTACTTCGGCGCCTGGGTGGAGCTCGAGGACGAGGCGGGCGAAGCGGTCACCTACCGCATCGTCGGCGCGGACGAAACCGATGCGGCGGCCGGCTGGATCAGCCTGCGTTCGCCAATGGCGCGGGCCCTGCTGGGCCGGCGCCTGGATGACGAGATCCGGGTGCAACTGCCGGGTGGGCCGCGGCAGTTCTTGATCAGCGCGATCCGCTACGAACCCTCCTGAGGCCCGGCCCGGCGAAAGGCTTGGGTCGGCCGCGATGCCCGAAGCGCTTCGCGGCCGGCCGCTGATCAGTGGCGGAAGTGGCGCCGTCCGGTGGTGACCATGGCCACGCCCGCTTCATTGGCGGCGGCGATGACCTCGCCGTCACGCATGGAGCCGCCTGGCTGGATGATCGCGCGGGCACCGGCCTCCGCGCCGGCCAGCAGGGCGTCCGGGAAGGGGAAGAAGGCGTCCGAGGCCATCACCGAATCATGCAGATCAAAACCGGCATCGGCCGCCTTGCGAATGGCGATGCGCACGGAATCGACCCGGCTCATCTGACCGGCGCCAATGGCGACGGTCTGGCCGTCCTTGGCGAACACGATGGCGTTGGACTTGACCATCTTGACCACCGGCCAGGCGAAGATCATGTCGTTGATCTGGGTTTCGGTCGGCGCGCGCTCGGTGACCACGGTCAGTTCGTCGCGGTGGATGCGGGCCTTGTCGGCGCTCTGCACCAGCAGGCCGCCGGACAGGCTGCGCAGATCCCAGTTGTTCAGTTCATCCGGCGCGCAACCGGTCTCCAGCACCCGCACGTTCGGCTTCGCGGCCAGCGCCTCGCGGGCGCCTTCGCTGATCTGCGGCGCGATGATCACCTCGACGAACTGCTTGTCCAGGATGGTCGCGGCCGTGACCGCATCGAGTTCGGCATTGAAGGCGATGATGCCGCCGAAGGCCGAGGTGGGATCGGTGGAGAAGGCTTTCTCGTAGGCGCTGCCGATATCCGCCGCCACCGCCACGCCGCAGGGGTTGGCGTGCTTGACGATGACGCAGGAGGGCATGATGAACTCCAGCGCCGCCGTCCAGGCCGCGTCGGCGTCGGCCAGATTGTTGTAGGACAGCGGCTTGCCCTGGATCAGGCGGGCCGCGCCGATGGTGCCCGGCGCCGGCTGTGCGTCGGCGTAGAAGCTGGCCTGCTGATGCGGGTTCTCGCCGTAGCGCAGCGCGGTATGCAGCCGCCACTGGCGGTTGATGATGGCGGGCTGCGGCCCGGCCTTGTCATTCTCGTCCAGGCTGGACAGATAGTTGACGATGGCATCGTCATAGGCGGCGGTGTGGGCGAAGGCCTTGAGCGCCAGTTCCCGGCGCAGCGCCGCGTCGACCGTGCCGGCCTCGATGGCTGCGATCAGGCGCGGGTAGTCCGCCGGATCGACAACCACGGCGACATCCCTGTGGTTCTTGGCCGCGGCCCGAAC
>JBFJTN010000076.1:0-14304 GCA_041625325.1 Oceanococcus sp.
CCCAGGGCGAGCAGCAACAGGCGCCAGACCCAGGCGCCGAGCGGGATGGGTTCCGGAAACAGCAGCGCGATCAGCACCAGGCCCGCCATGTTCAGGCCTGTATGCGCCAGCGAGGCGTGCACCAGATGGCCGGTGATCGCGCGCCAGAATTCTCCCGCCAGCAAGGCGTCGCGGTCATAGCGCAGCTGCGCTGCCAGTTCCTGGCCTCCCAGGCTCAGGGCACCAATCAGCAGCACCATGGTCATACAGGCCAGCGCCGTCCGGCGGTCTTCGAACCAGCGATCGATTATCATTGCGCCCATGAACTCATCTTTTCCCAGATCAAACATGCCAGCCTTTCGTCAAAGCGGTTTCACCCTGATCGAAATCATGGTCGTGGTCGTCATCCTGGCCATCCTGGCGGCGGCCGTGGTGCCGCGCATCATGGACCGGCCGGATGAGGCGCGGGTCACCAAGGCGCGACAGGATATCCGTGTTCTGGAAAGCGCGCTGGAACTCTATCGCCTGGATAATTTCAATTATCCCAGCACCCAGCAGGGTCTGGATGCCCTGGTCCAGCGGCCCAGCGGTGATCCGCCGGCGCCCAACTGGAAATCCGGTGGCTACATCAAGAGCCTGCCCAAGGATCCCTGGGGGAACGAGTATCAGTACCTCAACCCCGGGGTGAAGAGCGAACTGGACATCTTCTCCTACGGCGCGGACGCGCGCCCGGGCGGTAGCGGCCCGGCCGCGGACATCGGCAACTGGGTATCGGAGCAAGGCTGATTCCCGCCCGGCGCCAAGAGGGCTTCACCCTGCTGGAGATCCTGGTGGTGGTTTTCATCATCGGGGTCATTCTCGGCTTTGCCACGCTCAGCCTGGGGGGACGCAATCTGGAGGACAAGGCCGCCGAAGAGGCTCGCCGCCTGCTCGCGATATTCGAACTGGCCCGCGACGAGTCCGGTCTCACCGGCCTGCAGATCGGCTGGTTGCAGACCGAGCGGGGCTATCAGTTCGTGGCCCTGGGCGAGGAAGGCTGGGTGGCCTATGCCGATCGTGGTCCTCTGCGCGCCAGGCCGCTGCCCGAGCCGCTCAGCCTGCGCCTGAAGGTCGAGGACCTGCCGGTGCGACAGGACGATCCCAAGGCCTTGTCTCCACAGATACTCTTCTTCACCAGCGGTGAGCTGACCCCGTTCGAACTGCAGTTGCGTGCGCCCCAGCTGGACAGCGTCTACCGCATCCGCGGCAATCTGCTGGGGCAGCTGAATCTGGAACGCCTGGACCGGGACGAGGTGCCCCTGTCATGAGGTCGGCACAGTCCGGATTCACCCTGATCGAGGTCCTGGCTGCCCTGGTGGTGCTGGCCCTGACCCTGGGCGGCATCATGAATGCGGCAGCCTTCTACGGCCGCAATGCGGTCTACCTGCAGGACAAGACGGTCGCCGGATGGGTGGCCAACAACCTGATGGTGGAGCAGCAGCTCTCTCTCGCCTGGCCGGAGACCGGCAAGAGCGACGGCCGGGTCGATATGGCCCGTCGCGACTGGTTCTGGGAACGCGTGGTGGAAGGCACGCCGGATGACCGGATTCGCCGGGTCACCGTGCGGGTGCGTCTGGACACTGCGGCGGACGAC
Organism: Oceanococcus sp.; assembly: GCA_041625325.1. Classification (GTDB taxonomy): domain Bacteria; phylum Pseudomonadota; class Gammaproteobacteria; order Nevskiales; family Oceanococcaceae; genus Oceanococcus. Next base: position 1,613 of record JBFJTN010000076.1, read on the forward strand.
GCCTGGCTGGTCACCCTGGCCGCCTTCTTTGCCGAGCCGCAGCCGCGCGTGCCGCAAACCGCACCCTTGCGCGAGCAGCCACGTGCCCTGCAGGGGTTCGGTGTGTGATGCAGCACAGCCAGCGAGGATTCACACTGCTGGAACTGGTCGCCGCGATGGCCATTTTCGCGCTGCTCAGCGTCATGGCCTACGGGGGCCTGAATGCGCTGATCCGCAGCGAGGAATCGCTGGAAAGCAGCTATGCACGCCTGCAGAGCTGGCAGATGGCCGTGCAGCGGCTGCGCCAGGATCTCAGCCAGTCGCGCAGCCGGCCGATCCGGGATCAGTTCGGTGATCTGCAGCCGGCCTTCTACGAGCCGGAGGACGGTCGGGTGGAGTTCACCCGCGGGGGGCGTCCGAATCCGCTGGGCCTGCCCCGGGCCAACCTGGAGCGTGTCGCGTACTTCCTGGACACCGACGGACGGCTGATGCGCCTGAGCTGGCGCAACCTGGACCGTGGCCAGTCGGATGAGCCCCTGCGTCTGCCGCTGCTGGAGGACATCGACAGCCTGGGCTGGCGCTTTCTGGACGAGGAAGGCGAGTGGCTGGAGGACTGGCCACCTGCCAGGGCCGCCGTGTTGCCGCCCGATCAGCAGCCCCTGCCCGATGCGGTGGAACTGCTGATTTCCAGCCAGTGGCTGGGGGAGCTGCGTCTGCTGTTCACCACGCGGGCGGACCTGTGAAGCGGCAGGCCGGCGTGGCCCTGATCACCGCCGTCATGGTGGTGGCCTTCGCCAGCACCGTGGCGGCTGCCATGATGGTGCAGCAGAATCTCATCGTGCATCGCAGTGCCAATCTGTTTCAGCACGATCAGGCCTGGTGGTACCTGATCGGGCTGGAGGAATGGGCCACGACGCTGCTGGATCGAGATCGTGAGGACAATGAATTCGACCATCTGGGCGAGTTGTGGGCCCAGCCCATCGACTTCCTGCCGGTGGACGAAGGCGCCCTGGCCGGCCGCATCGTGGACTGGCAGGGGCGATTCAATCTGCACAACCTGATGGATGCCAATGGGGAACTGCGGCCTGAGCGCAAGCTGGCCCTGATCCGTCTGCTGGGCGCCCTGGAGAGCGTGCCTGCGGGTGCGGCGGAGGAACTGGCGACCGCGATCTGTGACTGGATGGATGCGGATACCGAACCGGGTTTCCCGGGCGGCGCCGAGGACAATGTCTATCTGTCCCGAGAGGAGCCGCACCGGGCGGCCAACCGTCCGCTGACCAGCCTCAGCGAGCTGCGTCTCGTCGAAGGCATGACACCGCAGATCTACGCCGAGCTGCTGCCCAACCTCAGCCTCTACCCGAGCGCGCCGGCGATCAATGTGAACACCGCGCCGCTGGCTGTGCTGATGAGCCTGAGCGAACAGATGACCTTGCCGCAGGCGCAGGCGCTGATGGAGTTGCGTCAGCAGGAGCCTTTCGAGACGGTTGATGCCTTTGTCGGCCATCCGACGGTGTCCGGCATGCAGATCACATCGGACGGACTCAGCGTGCAGAGCGAGTACTTTCTGGCGGAAGCCAGTGCACACATCGGCAATGTGCGGCTGCATTTCGTGAGCCTGCTGGAGCGCAGCCAGGGTCGCAAGACGCGGGTGCTCGCGCACAGCCGCAACAGTTTGTGATCCCGGTCGATATTTTCTTGCCGGCTCAATACAATACCGCGTTTTTGGACGGATAGATCCTGTGCGTCAAACCCTGCTGGTGCAGATCCACGAAGACGCCGAAGCCGACTGCGAATGGCAGCTGCTGGCGGCGGGTGCCAGCACGCCGCTGCAGAGCGGCCTGGCCGCCCTGCAGCAGATTCTCGAGCAGGCCGAGGGTGCGCGGATCGTGGTCCTGGTGCCGTCCGAGCTGGTCCTGCTCACGGCGGTCAAGCTGCCGATTCGTCAGCCGGGCAAGCTGCTGCAGGCGGTGCCCTATGCGCTGGAAGAGCAGCTGGCGGAAGACGTGGATCAGCTGCACTTTGCCGCCGGTGACCGGCAGTCCGATGGCAGCACGCCGATAGCGGTGGTGTCCCACGCGAACATGCAGGGCTGGCTGGAGCGGTTTGGCGCGCATCGCCCGCAGGTCGAGATGCTGCTGCCCGATGTGCTGGCCCTGCCGGCGCCGCCCGAGCAGGTCCTGTACCTGGATGACCGCGGTCGCTGTCTGGTCCGCACTGGAACAGCGGCGGGCTTTGCCGTGCCGCTGGATCTGCTCGCGGCCACCCTGCAGGGGGAAGATGGCGCCGGCGCGACGGTCTATCGCCATGAACAGGCGGCGTCCCCGCCGGAGGGCCTGGAGCTGCCCGAGGGCCGCCGCGTGCGGCGCAACCTGGAGCTGTTGAATCACATCCAGCAGCCGCAGCAGCGTATCAACCTGCTGCAGGGCCCTTACGCGCCGCGGCGCGAAATGGCCCAGTGGCTGCGCGCGGCCCGGCTGCCTGCCGCACTGGCCGCCGGGTATCTGCTGTTCGCCACCGTGGTCATGGCACTGGACAACTACCGTCAGGCCCAGCAACTGGATCAGCTGCAGCAGCAGGCACTGGCGCAGTTCGGGCGGGCTTTTCCGGAAGAGACCCGCATCGTGGACATGCGGGTCCAGGCTCGCCAGGCCCTGGAGCGCCTGCGCGGCAGCGGCGGCGGCGGTGGCTTCCTGCAGCTGTTCACCCACTCCGCGCCCGCTTTGGCCAGGGTGCGCGACCTGAAGCTGGACGGCCTGCAATTCCGGGATGGTTCTCTGTATCTGAGCCTGTCCGGCAGCGATCTGCAGGCCCTGGAGCGGCTGCGGGCCGAGTTCTCCCGGATCAGCGAGCTGAAGCTGGATGTTCAGCAGGCTCAGGCCGGTACCGAAGGGGTGCAGATTCGGCTCAAGGTGGATGCAGCCTGATGCGTGAATGGTTCGACAATCTGGAACAGCGTGAGCAGTTGATCGTCGGGGCCGGCGCGGTGCTGGCCGCCCTGCTCTTCTACTGGCTGCTGATCTGGGAGCCGATGGCCCGCCACGCGGCGGAGCTGCGAGCCGGCATGGCGGAAAGCCGAGAGCTCATCGCCTATCTGCAGGAGGCGGAGGTCGAGGCGCGTCGGCTGGGGCGGAACAGGCCCGCCGCGGCCAGCGGCCGCTCCCTGCTGTCGACCGTGGACAGCAGCAGCAAGAAGGCCGGCCTGAGCGAGTACATCAAGCGAATCCAGCCCGAGGGTCAGGACAGCGTGCGCCTGTGGATCGAGAATGCGCCGTTCGAGCCTCTGGCCAACTGGTTGCTGCAATTGCAGAGCCAGCACGGGGTGATTCTGGACAACGGCAGCCTGGACCGGGCGGACCGGGCCGGCGCAGTGAAGGCGCGGTTGACCCTGAAGGGGAACGGCTGATGCTCTTCAAGTTGCTGGCGGCCTTCGTGCTCAGCCTGATGGTGGGCCTGGTGGCCCATGCCCCTGCCGACAAGCTGATTCCCCTGCTGCTGCAGCAGGAACTCGGCCTGCGCCTGTATGAAGTTGACGGCGAACTGCTCAGCGGGCAGGCGGGCTATGTGGAATTTCGCGAGCTGGGCGCGCGCAATCTGCGCTGGAATGTCCATCTGGCGCAGCTGCTGCGCCTGCGTCTGTCCGCAGATGTGGAGGTGTCCCTGGATAGCAAGGATCCCCGCCGGGACAATTCCTGGCTGACCGCGCGTCTGAACAAGTCCCTGCTGTCGGACCGGGTGGAATTGCGCGAGCTGGAAGGCGTGGTGCCGATCGAGGCGATGGCCAAGCCATTGCGCCTGCCCTTCCTGCCCCTGGGCGGCAATCTGTACTTCCGCTTCGACGAACTCGTGGCCGAGGGCAACCGGCCGGTGAAGGCCGCGGGTCTGGCCCGCCTGCTCAGCACCGAATGGCGGGTGGGCCGCAGCGCCGCCCTGGGCGATTTCCAGGCCACGGTGAGCACGGACAAGGGGGTGATCGCCGGGCGCTTCAGCGGCATGGAAAGCGCCAGGCTGGATCTCGACGGCGAGGCGAGCCTGAACCCTGATGGCAGTTACCGGGCCCAGGCGCGTCTGCGGCCCAAGCTGGACACGCCTGCCCCGGTGGCCAACAGCATGAAGGCGCTGGGCCGTACCGATCGGCAGGGCTGGTACAGCATCAATCAACAGGGCGCCCTGCCCTAGCGGCGCGGGCCCGGACCTTTCGCATCGTGCAGGCCAGCAGAGACTACTGGGCGCCCCATGTCACCGTGGCCACGCTGATCGAAAGGAACGGCCGCTATCTGATGGTGGAGGAGCGCGGGCCGGCGGGCGAAACGGTGATCAACCAGCCCGCCGGGCATCTGGACCCTCACGAAAGCCTGATCGATGCCGCGGTGCGCGAGGTTCGCGAGGAAACCGGCCATGTGGTCCGGCTCACCGGGCTGACCGGGATCTACCAGTGGGAGCATCCGGATTCCGGCGAGCAGTTCCTGCGTATCTGTTTCGCCGGCAGTGTCGCGGATGGGCCCCCGGCTCATCCGGTCGACGAGCCGGACATTCTGGGCCAGCTCTGGCTGAGCCGGGAACAGATCGAACAGCTGCCAGCGGAGCGGCTGCGCAGCCCGCTGGTGCTGCGCTGCCTGCGTGATCATGGCCGCGGCGTCAGCCTGCCGCTGAGCGCCCTGAACTGGCTGGAGCGCGCGCCCTCCTGAGCCTGCTCTCTAGTTGGCCCCGAAGGCCGCCACGCCGGTGACCGTATTGCCCCCATGATTCAGCTCGTAGCTGAGCCCGGCGCCACGGCCGCCCGGGGTCAGGAAGCCGCTGAACTCGCCGTTGCCGCCCGCGCTGTTGCCGACCAGCACACTGGCATACTGGCCGGCGAAGACGTTGGCCGGCGTGAGCGGGGTCAGGTTGCGGCCGAGCAGGCCATTGCCGCTGGCCTGCCAGATCTGTTCGTTGATGCTCAGGTTCAGGCTGGACTGCACGGTCTGGCTGTCAAAGTTCGCCCGCAAGGCCGCGTCGCCAAGGATGCCCAGATTGCCTGACGCGTCGGTCGGGCTGGTATTGCCGATCAGCACGAATTCGCGACTGCCGGTCGTCGGCACGGCGATCTGACCTTCATGCACCGGCGAGGCGATCAGGTGCAGCTGCACGGCATCCGGATCGATCTGCTGGGCGCTGCCATCGCGAAAGCGCAGGCTCATCTCGGCGCCGGACCAGCGGCCCCAGCGCAGGCGGGTATCCGGATCGAATCCCGCGTCCACCACGGAGCCGCCGGTGAGGCCGACCGCCGCGGCCACGGTGCGTCCATTGCGGTCCACGGCGCTGATGAAGCCCGTGACCTGGCCGTTGTCGTCCTGCCTCAGGGCGGTGGTCGAAGCGGTGATGGTCTGGGTGTTGCGACCGGCAGCGGAAAGCGCGCTGACCATCGCGACATCCCGCCTGGGGCCGACGATGGGGTCCGGGATCACCGTTTCGTCGGCTTCCTGGTCGGGATGCCGGTCATCCTTGTTGTTGCCGCGGCGGTTGCTGGTGGACAGGACCCGGTTGGAGGGGTCGCCGCCGCGCCGGATGCGACGCTCGCGGTCTTCGTCCTCGCCCTGGGCGCTGCCGCTGCCGCGGGCCTCATTGTCCGCCACCGGGCGCACGATGCGTCGCGGGCTGCCGCCCACCCCATGCACCTGCCCGAACTCGCCATTCTCCAGCAGGATCGAGCCCTGGCCGTTGCTCAGGATGACCTTGCCGTGACCCACGCCCACCGTCAGCACGAAGCCGTTCTCGGTGGCGCCGTCACCGGCCTGGGCCAGCAGCGGTCCGGCGCCGAAGTCGTAGCGTGTGTTGCCGGCCGCGCTGGCCAGCATCAGGCCGTCGAGCGCACGCGATGCGGTGGCCGGGCCGCCGGGCGCCGGCTTCAGATCCGCGACGAAGGAGGTGCCACGAATGCCGATGGTGGCCACCGGCGTGCTGACGCTGAAGGCATTGCGATTGCGCTGGCCGATCAGCCCGGTGATGGCGCGAAAGCCGCCCTTGAGCAGGCTGAATACGCTGCTGTCCGCTTCGTCAGCCGCGGCCTGGGCGGTGGCGGGGCGCCGGGTCTGGGCAGGCGACTGGCTGGTGCCGGTGGTTCCGCGTGGTTCCTGGGCCGCCGCGAAACGGTAGGTCTGGATGACGAAATCGGTGTCCGGCTTGAGCGAGATCAGGGTGTCATCGCTCATGCGCAGATGCAGACGGCCGTCCGCGCCTGTGCTGATCTTGTCACCGGAAATCACCTTGGCGCGGGGCACGGCTCGGTACAGCTTGCCGTCGCGCTCGACGGTGACCCGTCCGTTGACGTAGAGAATGCGGCCGGAATCGGCCAGAGCCGCCTGGGACAGCAGCAGCGCGATCAGCACCAGGACTATTCTCGACATGACGAGGCTCCTCTTGCCTATTCCAGCAACCACGTCAGGCCCAGACCGAGGTCGAGCCTGTCGTAGTCGTACAGTTCGATGCTGGAGCTGTTCTCAACATAACGGGACAGCAGCAGGATGCTCCAGTTCTTCCAGCGATTGTGGGTGAACTGCAGGGACAAATCTGTGAACAGCTGCTCATCTTTGCGGGTGGAACCGACGAATTCCCCATCGTACTCCGCATCCAGATAATGGCCGGCCAGATTCAGCCGCAGCCCGGGACTGAGCTGGATCGCGCCAGTGAGGCTCAGGCCGATCAGGTCGCGGCCGAAGGGCGAAGCCTCGTCCACCGCCTGATCCTGACCCAGGGCGAGATCGAAACCGAACTCGCTGCCGTAGGCCCAGTTCAGACGGCGGCCGGCGCCCGCGGTCAGCAGGTACTGATCCACATCGCGAACGGTGAGATCCTCGCCGTGACGCAAAAGGCCGGCCTTTGCCGCGCTGCGCCAATGCCAGAACTCCGAGGCCCGCTGGACAAGGCCGAGAGTGAAGGCAGCGAAATCCTGGTTCTTCTCGCCGTCGACGAAGGTCTGGCCACCCGACAGGGTGCCGTTCACCGTGGTGTCGCCCAGGCGGTAGCTCAGGCCCGAGGCCAGCGCCCAGCGATTGTTGCTGAACTCCTCGGCGTCGGCGTACTGGCGGGCGATCAGATTGGCGCCCAGCTGCCAGCTCAGGCGTGGACTGAGCGGGTTGCTCAGCTCGCTGGAGAGCTGCGCCTGGGCATAGCTGGATTCGGTGCTGCGGGCCGCATCATCGATGAAGAATCCGGCGAACTCGGTCAGGGACGTGGCGCTGTTGGCATTGCTGTCATTGCCACCAATCAGGCCGAGCTGGGTCAGCAGGCGTCGCTCGTAGCGTCCGGCCCGTCGCTGGATGGCTTCACGGTAGCTGGCGATGACCAGGGCCGCCGTCGGGGGCGGGTTGCTGTCGGCCAGCTGATCGAAGATGAGTCGGGCGGACTCATTCTCTCCGGTTTCGAAATAGGCCCGGCCCAGGTCCAGGCGCGTGCCCATCGAGCCCGGTCGTTGACGTGCCGCCCGCTGCAGGGGATAGATCGCCTGTTGCGGCTCGCCGGCATCCAGCAGCAGCACCCCGTAGACGTAATCGAAGTCCGGGTCGCCCGAGTAGCGCGCTTCCAGCGCGCGCAGTTCGGCCAGCACCACCAGCACGTTGCCACCGCCGCTGGCGGCCAGGGCGCGCTGGTACAGTTCGCTATCTGCAAAGGGGTCTTGCGCGGCCTCCCCGCCAGGCAGCTCGCCGATGGGCGCTTCTGGCGCGGCGAGGGGCGCCGCTTGCGGCGGCCTGCCGGCAGGCGCCGCAGCGGGTCGGGGCGCCGGCTTGGCGGAGGCTTCCGGGACGAACCAGAAAAAATACGGCTCCGGTGGCGGGGCCTCTCCCGGCCGGGTGGGCGCGGTTGGCGCCTGGGCCAGAAGTGGCTCCGGCGCGATTGCGGCGGGGACGCTGGTCAGCGTCCGGGACACGGGTGCGGCCGCCTGTTCCCAGTTCAGTTCCCCCTGCTCGATCCGTTTGCCGAGCGGCCACAGTTCGCGCACCTGTGCTTCGGAGGGGATGCGCAGGCGGCTGCCCTCGCGCATGCTGTCCAGGCCGGCATTGAAGGCCTGCGGATTCGCCGCGTAGATCGCCCAGGCCCACTTGTGCAGGCTGATGTCCTTGCGCCGGTCATGGAAGCGCGCGGCCACGGTATAGATGCCCTCACCCCGGGCCGGGGTGATATAGGTGGAATCCGCCACTTCGGAAAGTGGCGCCGGGGCCTGCCCCAGCGTCGCCGGCAGCACCGGTGCCAGGGCCACCTGGCGAGGCTGCAGGACCAGGTCGATGGCCGTGGCAACGCTTTCGTAGCGGGCGCCCTGCTCCAGTTGCAGACCCAGCGGCCAGAGCTGGCGGACCTGGTCCTCACCGGGGATCAGCAGGCGCGCGCCGGAGCGCAGCGCATCCGGTCCGGGGCCGAAGCTCTCACGATTGGCGGCAAAGATCGCCAGCGTCCACTGGCGCAGATTGAGGTCGCTCCGCTCGTCCCGGAATTGCCGGGCCACCGCAAAGACACCCTCGCCGGCCGCCACCGGGCCGTACATTTCCGCGGCCATTGCCGGGCCGGCGCACAGGCCAACCAGCAGAACCACCCGCCGCAACCGGCTGAAGCTTGATGCCGACCCACCCAACATGCCCGGATCCCCCTTGCTGCTCCGCTGCGCTGACCATACTACAATCGCGGCCCTCAAGCGTGTTCTTTTTTCAGCAGTTTTTCCCTCATGACCAAGATTATCGTCGGCATGTCCGGCGGCGTCGATTCGTCCCTGACCGCCGCCCTCCTCCTGGAACAGGGCCACGCGGTGGAGGGACTGTTCATGTTCAACTGGTCCGAGGATGAGGACGCCTACTGCACCGCGGCCGAAGACTATCGGGAGGCCGCCAGGGTGGCGGCGGATCTCGGCATCAGCCTGCACCGGGCCGATTTCAGCGCCCGTTACCGCGAGCGTGTCTTTGCCCACTTTCTCGATGAATATCGGGCCGGTCGCACGCCCAGCCCGGATCTGCTGTGCAATCGGGAGATCAAGTTCGGCAGCTTCCTGGCGCACGCACGGAATCTGGGAGCGGAACAGATCGCCACCGGCCACTACGCCCGCCTGCGGCAGGACGCGGATGGCCCCCACCTGCTGCTGGCCGCGGATCAGGACAAGGATCAGACCTACTTTCTTGCCGACGTGCGACCCGAGGCCCTGGCCGAGGTGCGGTTCCCGCTGGGCGATTTCACCAAGCCGCAGGTGCGCCGGATGGCGGCGGAACGTGGCCTGCACAATTACCAGCGCAAGGACAGCACCGGCATCTGCTTCATCGGCGAACGGCCGATGCGGGAATTCCTGGCCCGTTACCTGGACGGGATCGACGGGGATATCGTCGATGACGGCGGCAGGGTGCTCGGGAAACATCCCGGCCTGTGCTACTTCACGATCGGGCAGCGGCGCGGTCTGGGCATAGGCGGCCAGGCCCATGCCGCGGATGCGCCCTGGTACGTCTACGCCAAGGAGCTGGACGGTCAGCGCCTGCGCGTGACGCAGGATCCCGAGCATCCGCTGCTACATTGCAGCCGGGCCGTGCTGTCCGAGCCGCACTGGATTCGCCAACCCGCGCAGCTTGATGGCTGGGTTGGTCAGGCCCGTATCCGCCACCGGCAGGTGCCGCAGGACTGCCGTCTGGAGCGCGAGGACGAGCGCTGGATCCTGCGTTTTGCCAGGCCGCAATGGGCGATTGCCGCCGGTCAGTATGCGGTGTTGTACGCGGGTGAGGAATGCCTGGGCTGCGCGGTGATCGACGCGGCACGGCCGACGGACGGCTGACAGCGCCCTTGCCTGGCGCAAGGCCCGGCAGAATTTCCGCTATAATTCGCGCCCCGATTTCCATGTCGCAGCGGCCTGGCAGGCCGCTCCTTACCCTGGGAGATTCACCCGATGACCGATAGTTTCGGCGCCCGCAGTCAACTCGCCGTAGGCAGCCAGTCCTACGCCTACTACCGCCTGGGCGCCGTCGCCTCGGAGGCCCAGCTGTCCCGCCTGCCCTACTCGCTCAAGGTGCTGCTGGAGAACCTGGTGCGGCATGAAGATGGCGTGAACATCACCCGGGACGACATCAACGCCCTGATCAACTGGGACGCCAAGGCCGAGCCCTCCAAGGAAATCGCCTTCACCCCGGCGCGCGTGATCCTGCAGGACTTCACCGGCGTGCCCTGCGTGGTCGACCTGGCCGCGATGCGCGACGCCCTGAACAAGCTGGGCGGCGACGCCACCAAGATCAACCCGCTGGTGCCGGTGGAACTGGTCATCGACCATTCCGTCCAGGTGGACCACTACGGCACCGCGGATGCTTCGGATCTGAACGCCCGGATCGAATTCGATCGCAACAAGGAGCGCTACGCCTTCATGCGCTGGGGCCAGACCGCTTTCGACAACTTCAAGGTCGTGCCGCCGGATACCGGCATCGTCCACCAGGTCAACATCGAATATCTGGCCCGCGTGGTCTTCGGCAAGGAAACCGGCGTCGCCTACCCCGACACCGTGGTCGGCACCGACTCGCACACCACCATGGTCAATGGCATCGGCGTGCTGGGCTGGGGTGTCGGTGGCATCGAGGCCGAGGCCGCGATGCTGGGTCAGCCCGTCACCATGCTGATTCCCCAGGTGGTCGGCTTCCGTCTGACCGGACGCCTGAACGAAGGCGTCACCGCCACCGATCTGGTCCTGACCGTGACCGAAATGCTGCGCAAGCTGGGCGTGGTCGGCAAGTTCGTCGAGTTCTTCGGTGACGGCCTGGCCGATCTGCCGCTGGCCGATCGCGCGACCATCGCCAACATGGCGCCGGAATACGGCGCCACCTGCGGCATCTTCCCGGTCGATGGCGAAACCCTGCGCTATCTGGAACTGACCGGCCGTGACGCGGATGAGCTGGCCCTGGTCGAAGCCTATGCCAAGGAGAACGGCTTCTGGCGCCATGATGGCCAGCCGGATGCCGACTACAGCCATGTGCTGGAGCTGGACCTGTCCACGGTGCAGCCCTCGCTGGCCGGTCCGAAGCGCCCGCAGGACCGCATCCTGCTCAAGGACATGAAGACCTCCTACGTCAAGCACGCCGGCCCGATGCTGGCCGAGCGGGACAAGAAGAGCGCCGAGGAATCCCGCTTCGAGGGCGAAGGCGGCGACACGGCCGTCGGGCAGGCCCAGGCCGGCGTGGCCCAGGTCGAGGCCGATGGCCGGACCTTCACCCTGACCGATGGCGATGTGGTCATCGCGGCCATTACCTCCTGCACCAACACCTCCAACCCGGCCGTGCTGATCGCGGCCGGTCTGGTGGCGCGCAACGCCGCCGCCCGCGGCATGAGCGTCAAGCCCTGGGTCAAGACCTCGCTGGCGCCCGGCTCCCAGGTAGTCAGCGATTATCTGAAGAAAGCCGAACTGATGGATGACCTGGAAGCCCTGGGTTTCCACGTGGTGGGTTATGGCTGCACCACCTGCATCGGCAATTCCGGTCCGCTGCATCCGGCGATCTCCTCCGCGATCCACGAGCACGACCTGATCGCGACCTCGGTGCTGTCGGGCAACCGCAACTTCGAAGGGCGCGTCCATGCCGACGTGAAGATGAATTTCCTGGCCAGCCCGCCGCTGGTCGTGGCCTATGCGCTGGCCGGCACGGTGAACATCGATCTGGCCACCGATGCCCTGGGCAAGGACAAGGACGGCGCGCCGGTCTACCTGAAGGATCTGTGGCCGAGCAACGCGGAAATCCAGGACACCATCGTGCGCAGCCTCAATGCCGAGATGTTCAAGGCGCGCTATGCGGACGTCTACGCCGGCGATCCCCGCTGGCAGGGCCTGGACATTCCCACCGGCAAGATCTACGAGTGGGATGACGGCTCCACCTACGTGCAGAACCCGCCCTATTTCGAGGGCATGACCATGCAGACCGGCAGCATCGGTGACATCACCGGCGCCCGCTGCCTGGCCAAGCTGGGTGACTCCATCACCACCGACCACATCTCGCCGGCCGGCGCGATCAAGCCGGATTCGGATGCCGGCCAGTACCTCAGCGGCAAGGGCGTGCAGCCGGCGGACTACAACTCGCTGGGCAGCCGGCGCGGCAACCATGAGGTGATGATGCGCGGCACCTTCGCCAACATCCGCCTGCGCAACCAGCTGGCCCCGGGCACCGAAGGCGGCTGGACCCGTCATCAGCCTTCCGGCGAGCAGCTGTCGATCTACGAAGCCGCGATGAAGTACAAGGCCGAAGGCACCCCGCTGGTGGTGCTGGGCGGCAAGGAGTACGGCACCGGTTCCTCGCGTGACTGGGCGGCCAAGGGCACCATCCTGCTCGGCGTCAAGGCGGTCATTGTCGAGAGCTTCGAGCGCATCCACCGGTCGAACCTGATAGGCATCGGCGTGCTGCCGCTTCAGTATCAGCCGGGCGAGACCGCCGCCTCGCTCGGCCTCGACGGCACCGAGACGTTCGACATCGCCATCGACGAAACCCTGCAGGCCCGGCAGGAGGTAGAGGTGGTCGCCACGAAAGCCGACGGCACGTCGATCCGTTTCACCACGCGCTGCCGCATCGACACGCCCGTCGAGGTCGAATACTATCGCCACGGCGGCATCCTGCACTACGTCCTGCGCGACTTCCTCAGCAGCGAGACCGTTGAAGCGTAGACTACGGTGTGGACGTATGGGAGTGTGAACGTGTGGACGAGGTTCAAGGGAAGAGCATTGTCCACTCGTCGTTAGCGTCGTC
>JBFJTN010000077.1:0-14140 GCA_041625325.1 Oceanococcus sp.
AAGGGGCCGCGTCCGGCTGGGTGGTGGAAAACCACCCGCTCGACGTGCTGGGCCAGACGTTGCCGGGACAGCATGTTGGACAGGGCGATCTGGGCCAGGCCGGCTTTCAGCTGGCGGGGTGCCTCCACGGCGGCGCGACCACGACATAAGGCGGTGACCACGTGGGGGCGCAGATAGGCGTGGCCGAGCAGCTGCGGTACGTGCTCGTCCGGGAGGAGGGTATTGAGCAGATGCGCGCAGACCTGGCTGATCTCCTCTGCATCCGGGGCGTCCGAGTAGCGCTGCTCGTTCAGGTAGGCGTTTTCGAATCGGTTGATGGCTGCGACCGGGTCATCCTGCGCCACGGCGGTGAATCGCCAGGTGGCGATGGAGGCGCCGATGGTGGGCAGTGGCGCCGTCCGGGCTCTGAACCACTCACCGAAAAGAAAGCGATCCATCGGGGCCAGGGCCAGCCATTTGGGTCCGCCGGCAGCGCCGGCCATCGCCTTGACCTGCTCCGGCCGCAGGCCGTCTCGCTGGATCAGCGCGCGGGCGCCGGGGCCGGCCCGAATCACCAGGGCGGACGTGCTCATGCGCGGATCGGGAGGTGATCGATGATGAGGTTCAGCGCACGTACCGTGCGCTTCCAGTCCTCGGAGCTCTCCAGCCGAAGCGAGCCGAAGCGCTGGTGGTGCTGATAGGCCAGGCCCAGGTGGACCATGCCGGCGGACAGCACCGAGAGCATCGCGCGCAACTGCGGGTGGATGGTCCGTTCATCCTGGGACAGGGTTTCCGAAATCTGGTCGGAAAACTGCCCCAGGGCATCCTCCATTACCCGGGTGAGCGCCGGGTTGCCGGACATTTCCCAGGCCAGAATCGCCATGGTCTGCGGCCGCTTGCCCAGGCCGGTGATGAAGTTGAGCATCACCCGCTTGATCCGCTCGCGCAGATCCATGGCAAAGAAATCGTCCAGCGGGAGATCGATGATCTCTTCCCGGGTTGGCCAGAAATCCTCGCTGGTCACGAACTCGTTCAGCAGCCCTTCCAGATCGCCGAAATACCGGTAGATCAGTACCTTGGCCACCCCCGCGTCTGTCGCGATCCGGTTGATTCCCAGGGCAGAGAATCCCTCGTCCACCAGGAGCCTTTCGACCGTGCGCAGAATGCGCCGCTTGGTGTGCTCCTTGTTTTTTCTGGGCAGGGCCATGGCGCTATGTTACCGGGAGTTACCGATCGTTAACAATGCGCCTGCCGGCCTGTTTCTGCAGGGGGCAATTCGCTACACTGCGGTGATTGGCAATCAACGGTAATTAACCGTTCTTGAATAAAAGCAGGAAAGACAATGTCTTATGAAACAGTTCTGGTCGAGCAGGCCGATGGTGTAAGCAAAATTACCCTGAACAGGCCCGATCGGCTGAACGCGCTGTCATTTCAGTTGCTGGAGGAGTTGCAGGCGGCCCTGAAGGCGGCTGCGCAGGATGAGGCCTGCCGCTGCGTGCTGCTGACCGGTGCGGGGCGCGGATTTTCCTCCGGGGCGGACCTGATGGACGCGGCCCAGGGGCTCAAACCCGGGGAGCGGCCCGACCTGGGTGCCCCGCTGGAGGATCGCTACCATCCGGTGCTGCGCCAGATTCGCGCCATGCCCAAGCCGGTGGTCGCGGCGATCAATGGCACGGCAGCGGGGGCGGGTCTGAATATCGCGCTGGCCTGTGACATCGTTCTGGCGGCGCGGTCGGCGAAGCTGATTCAGGCCTTCAGCAACATCGGCCTGGTGCCGGATGCGGGTGGCACCTGGTCCATTCCGCGCCTGATCGGGCGGGCCCGCGCGCTGCGCTGGATGATGAGCGGCGAAACCCTGATGGCGGAGCAGGCGCTGGACTGGGGGCTGGTCACGGGGGTTTACGATGACGAGGCGCTGGCCGGCGAAGCGCTGGCCCTGGCGCAGCGCATGGCGCAGCGGCCAACCCTCGCGCTGGCGGCGATCAAGCAGCTGGTGGATGCCAGCCTGGATCATGATCTGGAAACCCAGCTCGCGCTGGAGGCCTCGACCCAGACGCGGGTCGGATTTTCCGACGATGCCTGGGAAGGCATCATGGCGTTCGTGCAGAAGCGCCCGGCCCGTTTCCAGGGGCGCTGAGGCCCCTGGTGTCCTGGCGGCGCGACGCCCGCCAGGCCCTGTCCCGTTTTGCCCGCCCCTGCTACGCTGTTCGACCATCAGGCGGTGGGTTGCTGCATGGATGAAACAGGGCTGTGCGAAGGATGCCCCCGAGCCGGTGAGCCGGCCAATCTCGATGGTCCGCTCGTCACGGGTCGGGCATGAGCATGGCGGCGACCGTCGCGGTGCATGAACCTGGCCTGAAGCCGGCTTTTCGTCTCACCGTGACGGGCCTGCGTCCGCGGGCCCGTCTGGAGCCACTGATTGGCACCCTGGGGGGATGGCTGCGGCTGGAGCCGGAGCAGGCTCTCGATGCGCTGGCCAGTCCGCCTCTGCAGCTGGTGCAGGGCAGTGACCGGGAGAAGCTGGAGCAACAGCAGCGACAGCTCAGCGACGCCGGATGCGAGTCCCGCATAGAGCCGGTCTGGTGCTACCGGCACTGGAGCGTCACGCCGGATTTGCTGGCCCGCATCGAGCAGGCGGGCAGAGTCAACGAACCCACCGTGTTCGCCTTGCTGCATGCGTTGCCCACACCGGGCATCGCGCGTCTGAACCGCTACGTCCAGGCAGCCGGGGCCGGGCGCTACATCCTGAATCATGGTCAGTTGCTGGTTTGCCGCGAGTCCGCCTCGCCGGTTGGCGCCGGCCGCTGGCTGCAGCAGGAGCAGGAGAAGCTGGAACAGGCGCTGGCCGGCGCGAAGGGGCCGGTTCAGGTTTTCAGCGCGCTGGCGATCTGTCCCGAAGATGCTGCCCTGGTGCCGGAGCTGCTCGAATGCCTGGACGCGCGATTGCGGGAAGGCCGGGAGGCCGGTCGCGGCGCAAGCAGCGAGAGCCCCAGACAGGTGCTGTCCCGACCGCTGGCCGGTCGCGCCTGGGCCAAACTCACCCAGCTGGGGCTGAGCCCCCAGCCGGGACAGGGGCTCAGCGCGGAAGAGGCCGGCGAGTTGCAGCGCCATTGGCCTGTCGATCTGGCGCAGAAGGCTCCGGAACCCTTCGGCCCGCAGGATCAGCGCCAGACACGGATCGTCGACCAGTTTCGCGCCGGTTCCATCCGCCGGCTGGAGCGCTGCTGGGACCTGATCCACTATTTCGATGAGTGGAAACAGCTGCCCAGCCTGCCCGGGGTCGCCATGCGGGCCTATGAGCTGGCGCAGGCGGCGGACGGCAATGAGGAAGAGCTCGGCCGGGTCGTGCGCGGTGATCCGGCGCTCAGCGCCCGCATCCTGAGCATGGTGAATTCGGGTTACTACGGGCTCGCCCAGAAGGTGGGCTCGATCCAGCATGCGCTGGTCATTCTGGGCTTCGAGGAAATCGCGGAACTTGCCCTGATGCTGAGCAGCGAATCGGTCTTTCGCAGCACCAGCATCGAACAGGGGCACCGCCTATGGCGCCATTCGGCCGTGACGGCAGATATCGCGCGTGCCCTGGCCACCCGCATCCAGTTACCCAATCCGTCGACCGTCTATACCGCTGCGCTGCTGCATGATGTCGGCAAGGTCGTCCTGCAGGCCTTCCGTCCGGAAAAAATGGCGGAACTGGCGCGCATCGCCCGTTTCAACCGCTTGCCCATGTACGAAATGGAGCGGGAGATATTCGGGCATGACCACGCCACCCTCGGGGCGGTGCTGCTTCGTCGCTGGGGGCTGCCGGAATCGCTGTGCCGGCAGGTGGAGCAGCATCACGGGCCGCTGCCGCAGCAGGGGGGCATGCATGCGGGTGCCGCGCTGGTGGGTCTGGCGGACCATCTGGCCCACCGCCTGGCGCATAGCGAGGGCTGGGCCGATCAGATGCGACTGCGGCGGATTCATCTCGAGACCCTGAAACCGGCGCTGGGCGATCTTGATCTGGCCACCATCGACAGCCTGCTGCAGCGGCCGCGCCTGCGGGCGCAGGGTCTTTCGTCCGCCCGCTTGCCGGACCTGACATGAGAGCGAAGCCGTAGCGCGTCCTGCGGCGGGCAGGACGCGCTGCCGATGCGCTCCTCAGGCCGCGCTGGCCAGGGCCGTGGCGGCATCGCCGCGATCCAGCGCCGCGAAGCGGCGCAGATGGTGCAGGCGATCGCCGAACAGATTGCCGAAGGCGGTCAGGCGCCGGAAATAATGGCCGACATCCAGCTCTTCGGTGACCCCGATGCCGCCATGGAGCTGCACGGCCTGCTGGGCCACGAACTTGCTGGCCTTGTGCAGGTAGGCCTTGGCCGCCGAAACGGCCTTCTGGCGCTCACTGCGCTCGGGGTCGGTCAGCTTGAGCATCAGCATCAGGATCATTGACTGGCTCTGTTGCACCTCGACGAACATGTCCACCATGCGGTGCTGCAGCACCTGGAAGGCGCCCAGCGGCATGCCGAACTGCTTGCGCGTCTTGCTGTACTCGACCGTGCGGCTGAGCAGGGCCTGCATGGCGCCATAGGCTTCCGCGCAGCTGTAGGCGGTGGCCAGATCGACCACATCCTCCAGGGCGGCCAGAGCATCCTGGCCGATTCGCTGCGCGGGGGCGCCTTCCAGTTGCAGTTCCGCGGCAACGCCGCCACCCAGCACGGCGTAGTCCTGCAGCGTCACGCCGCTGGCGCCGGCATCCACCGCGAACAGGCCCAGTCCCTGACGGCTGTCGGCATCGCCCTGGGTGCGCGCGATGACCAGCAGGGTATCGGCATTGGGTGCGTTCAGGACCAGCGACTTGCGTCCGCTCAGATGCCAGCCGTCACCGGCCTGCTGTGCACGGCACTCGCAATGGCTCAGGCTGTAGCGGCCGGAAGCCTCGGCATGGGCGAGGGCAAGCTGCTTTTCGCCGGCCAGCATGGGCGCCAGCCACTGCTGCTTCTGATCCGCGCTGCCCAGGCGAGCCAGCAGCTGTCCGGCCAGCACGACGTTGGCGAGATAGGGTTCTATGCACAGGCCTCGGCCCATTTCTTCGGCCAGCAGCAGCAGCTCGGTGCTGCCGTAGCCCAGGCCGCCGTCGTCCTCGGCAAAGGGCAGGGCCTGCCACTGCAGCTCGGCGAACTGCGCCCAGACGCCGGTGCTGTAGCCGCTGCGGCTGGCTGCGATCTTGCGGTAGTCCTCGAACCCGTAGCCGTCCTTGAGGAAGCGGGCCACACTGTCCTTGAGCATCAGTTGCTCGTCGGTGAAGGAAAAGTCCATTGCGTGCTCCTTACAGGCCCAGGGCGAATTTCGCCAGGACGTTTTTCTGGATTTCGTTGGTGCCGCCGTAAATGGTGCTGGCGCGACCGATGTTGTAGGCGCTGGTGGCGCCGGCATAGGCCGGGTCGGTGATCGGCGCAGCCTGCCAGGGCAGGGTGGCGATGCCGCCCAGCTCGACCTTGTACTCCGACAGGGCCTGCTGGAGTTCGGTGCCCTTGATCTTCAGGCCCGAGGATTCCGGCCCCGGCGGCTTGCCGCTCTGGGCCCGCTCCAGGGCGCGCAGATTGGTGTACTCCAGGGCCAGCAGTTCCACGTCGAGAGCGGCGATGTCCTCCGTGACCCGGCTGTCATGGCGCAGCACCGGATCCTTCTCCTGCAGGGCCTTGAGCTCGCTGATGGCGGACTTGCACATCGGCACGCCGGCAATGCCGGCGCGCTCATGTCCGAGCAGGAACTTGGCGATGGTCCAGCCTTTGCCCTCATCACCCACCCGGTTGCTCACCGGCACCCTGACGTCCTTGAAGAAGACCTCGTTCAGATGGTGCTGGCCGTCAATGCTGAGGATGGGGCGCACTTCGATGCCGGGTGTGTTCATGTCGATCAGCAGAAAGGAAATGCCTTCCTGCTTGCGCTCGCCCTGGCTGGTGCGCACCAGGCAGAAGATCCAGTCAGCGATGTGCGCGGCGGTGGTCCAGATCTTCTGACCGTTCACCACGTACTCGTCACCCTCGCGGTCGGCGCGGGTCTTCAGCGAGGCGAGGTCGGAACCGGAGCCGGGTTCGGAGTAGCCCTGGCACCACAGTCGGGTGCCGCCGGCGATGTGGGGAAGGTGCTCCGCCTTCTGTTCCGGGGTGCCGAAGGCCATGATCACGGGGCCGCACATGTTGATGCCGAAGACGCTGTGGCCGGGCACGTTGGCGCGCGCGCACTCCTCGTCCCAGATGTAGCGCTGGGTGGCGGTCCAGCCGGGTCCGCCGTATTCCTTGGGCCAGCCCACCGCCAGCCAGCCCTTGCTCGCCAGGGTCTGCTCCCAGGCCATGATCTGCTCGCGTTCGAATGTCAGCGCCGGCGGAAAGTCCGGCTTGTTGGCGGCCAGCCAGTCACGGACTTCCTGCTGGAAGGCAATTTCCTCGGCCGTGAATTCGAGATTCATGACGGCGCACTCCTGTGTCGGATGGGTTGTCTGGGGAATCCCGGATGTTAACGAGCGGTAACATCCTGTGCAAGTGGCAGGGCGTGGGCCGCAATGACCGCGCTGGCTGGCTACAATGCGGGACCGTCTGCCCTGAGAGAAGCCCATGCCGTCGAGAGTTGTTTCGCCCCTGCTGCTGTGCCTCCTGCCTGCATTGCTGGCCGCTTGCGGAGGGGCGGGCCGCAACAGCCAGGCGGGCTCGGATGCGGTGCAGATGCAGGTCAGGAATCTGCTGCCGCCCGGTCAGTCCGGACATTTCTCGGTGGACGGGCAGGCCGTCGGCACGCTCACCGGCGATCCCGCCGATTTTGGTCCGCACATTGATGACCAGCGGCTGATGTACTGGTCATCCGAGTTCAAGGACGGGCGCTTCCAGGACATCAGCGGGCGGCAGCCGGATATCAGCCCGCGTGAGGGGGTGGCAATTTATCTGGACGCGTTCGGCGTGCCGGCGGTGCATGCGGATACCGTGACGGATCTCTGGTATGGCGCCGGTTATGTGATGGCGCAGCAGCGCCTGTTTCTGATGGATGGCGTGCGCCGCCAGGCCCGGGGCACCCTGGCCGAACTGACCGGTCCGGAGACCGTGCCGCAGGATATCCAGACCCGCGTGCTGACCTACAGCGAGGCGGAATATCAGAGCATGTTCGAGGGCCTGTCCGAGACGGCGCAGCAGGCGATCACGGGTTATGTGGCCGGGGCGAATGCGTGGATCGCGGAGGTCAACGCCAACCCTGAACTGCTGCCGGCCGAGTATGTGCTGCTGAGCAGCCAGCCCGCGCCCCTGAGCGCCAGCGACGTGCTTGCCGCCGGGGTGCTGATGACCCGCTTCGTGGCCTCCGAGGGAGGCAACGAAATGGAAAACGTGATTGCCCTGAAGCAGTTGGAACAGATGCACGGGGTGACCAAGGGGCGCCGCATCTTCCGCGATCTGTTCTGGGTGGACGACCCGAAGGCAGCGGTGACGATTCCCGCCCCGGAAGGGGTGTTCAGCAATATCCGCACCCCCGTGAGCGAGCGACTCGCCGTGTTCGAGGCGCAGGCCGATTTCGCCGTCAGCCTGCCGGACGAGTTGCTGCAGGGCCCCGGCACCGGTCACGCGCCGGTCCCGGCCCTGCCTCTGCTGGGCAAGGCGCTGCCCGATCCGGCGGGCGAGGCGGCCCGTTACCTGCAGGCCTTTCTGGGCAATCTGCACGGCGGTTCCTACATGGTGGTGCTGCGCGGCGAGAAGACCGCGAACGGCCTGCCGCTGATGTACAACGGCCCGCAGCTGGGCTACTCCTATCCCAGTCTGCTGGTGGAACTGGAGGTCCACGGTGCCGGATTCCACGCCCGCGGGGCCACCGTACCCGGGCTGCCGGTGATCGGCATCGGGAATGGCCAGCGGATTGCCTGGGGCCTGACCACCGGCTATTCCAAGACCATCGACAGCTTCATCGAGGATACCGCCGCGGGCGAGGGACCGAATCAGTACCGCCACGCCGGGGCGGTCAAGGACATGGATTGCCGCAGCGAAACCGTGAACTATCGCCAGGCTCCCGAAGGGGTGCCGGCCGGGCCGCCGGTGTTCAGCGAGGAGGTCGAGGTCTGCCGGACGGTGCATGGTCCGGTCGTTGCCCGCAGTGCGGATGGCAGCCTGGCGCGCAGCGTGCAGTACGCCATGTGGGGGCGTGAGGTCGAGACCATCGAAGGCGTGATTGCCTGGCAGCAGGCGCGCAATCTGAGCCAGTTCCTGGAGGCGATGAGGCAGGTGACCTGGAACGAGAACACGATGTATGTCGATGCCGACGGCAACATCGCGTTTTTCCACCCGGGCCTGCATCCGCGGCGCCATCCGTCCACCGACCTGCGCCTGCCCAACCGGGGCACCGGCGAGCAGGATCATCTGGGCTTCATGGCCTTCGAGGACCTGCCGCATTCGATCAATCCGGCCCAGGACTGGCTGGCCAACTGGAACAACAAGCCGGCGGTGGGCTGGGGCGATGGGGTGGGTGGCAATGCCATCACCCGGCCGGCCGCGCCGGTCCAGCGGGTGCTGAACTGGCAGCGCCTGCTGGCTGCCGAGGACCGTATCAGCATGGATCGGCTGATCGAACTGGACCGGCAGGCCGGCCGCCTGGATGTGCGCGCGCAGGCCTGGCTGCCGCTGATCCGCCAGGCACTGGCCTCCGGCACCCTGGGCGAGGATGAAGCCGCCCTGGCGAGCATTCTGGCCGCCTGGGACGAACTGCACTACAACCCGGACATCGACATCGAGGATGAGAATGCCCTGGATCGCCCGGCCGAGACGATCTTTGATGTCTTCGTACGGGCCATGCGGCTGCTGTTGTTCAGCGATGTGCTGCCGGAGGATCTGTTCGAGCGCATGAGCGCGGTGGGCAATCACGAATACGATGCCTCGCCGCTGGACAATCTGGTCCTGAAGGTGCTCAACCCGGGCATTTCGGGCATTCCGCTGCTGGAGGACTACAGCCAGGGGTTGCCGCCGGCGCTCTGGATTCAGCAAGGCCTGCTGATCGCCCGGGCGATCCTGGAGGCCGAATACGGCTCCAGCGATCCGCAGGATTTCCGCCGGGTCCATCACCGGGATAACGTCTGCTCGCTGACCGGCGGGGTCATCGGCCCCTGCATCACCATGCCGCACCAGGATCGCGGCAGCTGGAACGAGGTCATCGGGTTTGAGGTCGCTGCGCCCTGAGGCTCTCTGCCTGGCCGCCACCCTGCTGGGCGGGTGCGCGGCCGTCAGTCCGGAGGCTCCGGTGGCGGGGCCTCCGGACTGCGTCGCGCTGTTCGAGGCCGTCGATGCGGCCATTGATCGGGCCGGCGTTCGCGACGGCGGGGAGCACCGGCCGTCCGGTTTTCCCTATCTGCGCAGCAATCGCTTTCTCGCGTCCTTCGCCGGGGAACTGGAGCCGGCACAGCTGCCGGACTGGCTGGGTCATCTGCGCCAGCTTGACCTGGCGGCACGGAAGGCGGAACTGGCCAATCTGAACAATCCCGACTGGACCCGTGGCCAGCTGGCGGCTCTGGCCGAATGTGGTGCCCGCTGGATGGCGCAGGACGCGCTTTCGCCCCGGCGGATGCAGCAGTTGCAAGGGGCGGTGGCGGTGCCGGATGACTACTCCGCGCTGGCCCGGACCTTGGGCGTTTATCCGCTGTCCGCCCTGTTCCTGAGGATGGGCGTCTCGGCCTATCAGCAGGGCATCCTCAGCGAGTACCGGGCGGACTGGCAGGCGCCGCAGGCCAACTGGCAGCTCTGGGAGGTCCCGGCGGGCGAGGCCCGGTCGATGACAGCGCAGCCGTGGCACCGCGACAGCCTCGGCATTCCGCAGCTGGCTGCGGGTACCCGCGCGGCCCTGCTGGCCCGCCATGCGCCGGCTTTTCTGATCGACCGTCGCGGGGATTTCGATGAGCCAGGCCGCCCCTTGCCTGGCGCGGGTTTCGAGGCCCGGCCCGAGATCTATCAGCACTTCAGCTGGACCCGTTTCCACGGCCAGGTGCTGCCGCAACTGGTCTATGTGCTGTGGTTTTCCCGGCGTCCGCCGGAAGGGCCTCTGGATCCCTATGCCGGCGCGCTGGACAGCGTCATCTGGCGGGTGACCCTGGATGCCGACGGTCAGCCCCTGCTGTACGACAGCGTGCACAGCTGCGGCTGCTATCACAGCCTGTATCCGGCCCGACGGCTGGCCCTGGCGGGTCGCAGCGAGGCCTGGCAGGAACGACCGGTGATGCCCCAGGGCCAGGTGCCCTGGTCCGACGTGGCGGTGGTGCTGGATAGCGGTCGCCACTACGTCCGGCGGGTGATTCCGCGAATCCAGGCCGAGGCCCTGGTCGAGGAGACGGCAGCGCTGACTCCCGTGTCCTACGACCTGCTGCGCATGCTGCCGGTCGGCGGCAGCCGGCGGGCCAGCCTGTTCCGCAGCGACGGCCTGGTCGCGGGCAGCGAGCGGCTGGAGCGCTACTGGCTGTGGCCCAGCGGGGTGCCCGACCCCGGCGCGATGCGTCAGTGGGGCCGTCAGGCCACCGCGTTCATCGGCCGGGCGCATTATGACGATCCCCAGGCGCTGGAGCGCTGGTTCGAGGCGCCTGCGCCCTGAGCCGGACCTGTCATCACCGGCCGCTTCGGGTTAGATTGCCTGCGAATCAATCGGGAGTGCTTGAAATGAGATGGCTACAGGGGGCGGCCGCGGCCGTCATGGCGGTGCTGCTGAGCGCCTGCGGCGGAGCGCAACAGGCTTCGGCGCCGGCCCCGGGCGCGATCCCCACGCCACCACCGCAGGTGGCGGACCTTTACAATCGCAGTTGCCGCAGCTGTCATCACGGCGGCGCCGGCGGTGCACCGCGCACCGGACGCGCGCAGGACTGGGAGCCGCGCCTGTTCCAGGGTCTGGATGTGCTGCTCGACCACACCATTTCCGGCTACAAGGGCATGCCGCCCATGGGCATGTGCATGGACTGCGACGAGGATCAATTCGTCGGTCTGATCGAGTACATGGCCGGTCAGGCGCTGGAGTAAGGCATGCCGATGAACCGTCGTGATCTGATCCGCCAGCTTGCCGCACTCGGGCTGCTGAGCAGCGCGCCGGCCGCCGCACTGGCGGCGCGCCGCAAACGCATCCTGCCCTGGCGGAACTGGTCCGGGGCCCAGTCCTGCATTCCCGCCCAGCGCGCCGCGCCGGCTGACGAGGCCGAGCTGGCCGAGCTGATCCGCAAGGCGCCGGGCGAGGTGCGTCCGGTCGGGTCCGGACACTCCTTCAGCGCGCTGGTGCCCACCGATGACACCCTGGTCACGCTGGCCCGCATGAGCGGGATGATCGGGCATGACAGCCAGAGCCTGCAGGCGGAATTCTGGGCCGGCACCCCGATGTCGCAGATGGGCGAGCCGCTCAAGGCCGTCGGGCAGGCCCTGCCCAACATGGCGGACATCGACTACCAGACCCTGGCCGGTGCGCTGGCCACGTCCACGCACGGCACCGGGGTGGATTTCCGCTCCTACTCGAGCGGCGTGACCGGCCTGCGCCTGGTGACCGCCGACGGGGAGATCCTGGACTGCGATGCCGAGCGGCATCCGGAGGTGTTCCAGGCCGCGAAGGTCTCCCTGGGCGCACTGGGCATCATCACGCGGGTCAGGCTGCAGAACCGTCCGGCCTTCCGCCTGAAGGAGCGCATGTGGGTGGCGAAGACCGAGGAATTGCTGGAAGACATCGAGCGGCTCAAGCGCGAGAACCAGCACTGGGAGATGCAGGTCATCACCAATTCCGACTATGCCGCCTCGATCTCCCTGAACGAGACCGACGAGCCCCGCACGCCAGGCATCGAAGAGGGCCCGGAAGGCGGCAACGAATATGTGTACTGGATCCAGAAGGCGGACAAGTATGGCAGCGATGTTCCGGCGGCCCGGCGGGCCCTGCTGAATCTGGTCGCGAAGACCGCCAGCTTCGAGGAAAGGGTGGGCGAGTCCTACGAGATCTTCGCCAATGTGCGTGACGTGCGCTTCAACGAGATGGAATATTCGGTGCCGGCGGAGGCCGGTCCGGACTGCCTGCGCGAGATTCTGAAAACCATCGACAGTCGCCAGCTGCCGACCTGGTTCCCGATCGAATACCGCTATGTGAAGGCGGATGACATCCCGCTGAGCATGTTCGAAGGGCGCGACTCCTGCGCGCTGTCCATACACCAGCACTACAGCATGTCGTATCACGAGTACTTCGCCGCCATCGAGAAGATTTTCTGGAAGTACGAGGGACGTCCCCACTGGGGCAAGCTGCACAGCCTCAATGCCGCTCAGCTGTCCCGCCTGTATCCGCGCTGGCAGGAGTTCACCGAAGTCCGTGATGCTCTGGACCCGCGCGGTCGCTTCCTCAATGCCCATCTGCGCAGTGTGCTCGGCGTGGGGAGCTTGCGGTGAAGCGCCGCCACTTCCTCGCCGGCGCCGGCGCCGCCGCGGCCGGGCTGGCCTGGTGGGCAAGGCCAAAGGATCATGGCGCGCCGCACCCGGAGTATTTCGCCCGACTCAATGCGGAGCTGAAGCAGCACGGACCGATGCGCCCCGCGCTGGTGATCGACCTGGACCGCCTGGACCGCAACATCGACCGGGTGGTGGCCTCGATCGGCCGGGTGCCTGGTCGGCAGTACCGGGTGGTCGAGAAGTCACTGCCTTCGGTGGGCTTGCTGGATTACGTGCTCCAGCGCGCCGGCACCCGCCGCCTGATGTCCTTCCATCAGCCCTTTCTGAATGCCGACGCGCGCCAGTGGCCAGACGCCGATCTGCTGCTGGGCAAGCCCATGCCCGTGCGGGCCGCCGCGCGCTTCTACGCCGAGCATCAGGGCGCATTTGCGCCGGAGCGACAGCTGCAGTGGCTGGTGGACAGCCCTGCGCGGCTGGCCCAGTACCTGGAGCTGGCCCGCGGCCAGGGGCTGCTCCTGCAGGTCAATATCGAAATCGACGTGGGTCTGCACCGCGGCGGGGTGAGCCGCGACGAGGACCTGCTGGCCATGCTTGCGCTGATCGCGGACCACCCGCAGCAGTTGCGCCTGACCGGTTTCATGGGCTACGAGCCGCACATCACCGCGGTGCCTCGGCCGCTGGGCACGCCCGAGCAGCTGTTTGCCCGAGCCATGGAGCGCTATCAGCACTACGTGGGTCTGTGCCAACAGGCCCATCCGCAGCTGTGGTCGGACCAGCTCACCCTGAACACCGCGGGCAGCCCGACCTACAAGTTGCACGAGGCCGAAACCCTGTGCAACGACATCAGTGTCGGCACCGGGCTGCTGAAACCCAGTCATTACGATATCGCCAGCCTGGCGGAGCATGAACCGGCCGTGTTCATCGCCACGCCGGTTCTCAAGGCCACCGGTCCGGTGATGATGCCGGGTCTGGACGAGAAGTCGCGGCTGCTGTCCTGGTGGGACGTGAATCAGCGCGAGACCTTCTTCATCTACGGGGGCTACTGGCTGGCCGATTACGCCTCGCCCCCGGGACTGCAGTTCAATGCCCTGTACGGCCACAGCAAGAACCAGGAGATCGTCAATGCCTCGCCCGCGGTGGCGCTTCAGGTGGACGATCAGATCTTCCTGCGCCCCCAGATCACCGAAGCGGTGCTGTTGCAGTTCGGTGATCTGATTGCGGTGCGAGATGGCAAGATCCAGGATTACTGGCCGGTCTTTCCCAGCGTCTAGGAGCCTCCATGCAGCACTCTCCCGGATTTCTCGCCCTGGTTGAAGCGGCGCGCACACGGGTCGCGGAAGTCGCGGCTGCCGAGCTGCCGGCGCTTCTGCAGGCCACGCCCGACGCGCTGCTGATCGACGTCAGGGAGGACAGCGAGTGGCAGGCCGGCCATGTGCGCGGGGCGCTGCACCTCGGCAAGGGCGTGATCGAGCGTGACATCGAGCAGCGCGTGCCGGATCCGCAAACCTGCCTCTATCTGTACTGCGGTGGAGGCTACCGCTCGGTGCTTGCGGCGGACAACCTGCGCCAGATGGGCTATCGCCGGGTGGTTTCGGTGGATGGCGGCTGGCGTGAACTGCAGCGACTGCTGCCGGTCGAGAGCTGAGCGCGCGGCAGCGGCGGCCTCAGGGATAAGGTGGGGCGCTGCTGATCGGTTGATAGGCGGCCATGAACTCCGCCGGCATCCGGCGTGGGCGCCCGCTGACCAGATCGACGCTGATCCAGTGGGT
>JBFJTN010000078.1:0-13795 GCA_041625325.1 Oceanococcus sp.
CGTGTACGGCCTGCATGAAGCCCTGCGCCTGCTGCTGGATGAGGGCCTGGAGAATGCCTGGTCGCGGCACAGCCGGCTGAACCGGGCCCTGGTCGCCGGCCTGGCCGAGCTGGGCATCAGCCCGATCCCGCCGGAGGGCGAGCGTCTGCCGCCGCTGACCACCATCGGCATACCGGACGGCATCGACGATGCTGCCTTCCGCGCCTACCTGCTGGACCAGCATCAGCTGGAAATCGGCGCCGGCCTCGGTGCCCTGGCCGGCAAGGCCTGGCGCATCGGCCTGATGGGCCATGGCTGCAACATCGAGGCGGTGGAGCGCTGCCTGACGGCGATTGCCGCGGGCCTGGGCCGGTTCGGCCAGTCTGGCGATGCGGCGCCGGCCCTGGCCGCCGCCCGCGCGGCGGCAGAACAGGCCTAGTCCGGGCCGGCGGCTGACGGCGCCCTGCGGGGCGCGCGTTGCGCCCAGCTGTCCCCGATCAGCTCGGGCAGGGCCTGCCGGGTCCGGCGCAGGCGGGCCTGCAGGGCCTCGGCGTCGTAGGGCAGGGCCGGATGGACGCCCCACACGGGGCCTGGCCAGGCGGCATCTCCGGCGTGCCGGCCGATGTGGTGCACATGCAGCTGCGGCACCATGTTGCCCAGTGCCGCGACATTGAGCTTCTCGACCCCCGGCTCCGCCAGCAGGAAACGCGACAGCCGCCCGCTTTCGTCCAGCAGCCGGGCCGCGTCGCCGCTGTCCAGCTCGCACAGCTCGCGGATGCCCGGCCGCCGCGGCACCAGGATGTACCAGGGATAGCGCGCATCGCGCATCAGCAGGAGCCGGCACAGCGGCCAGTCACCGACGATGGCACAGTCCGCCGCCAGGCGGTGATCCAGTTCGAACTCGGGCATGTGGCGCCGGTCTCCAGGGGCGGGAGTGATTTGCGGGGCGACCAGGCGGCACTGTCGCCCGGCGCCCCGCAAGCTTAGTACACTGCGGCGCATGAACCTGATCGCCATCGTGCTGGCCCTGTTGCTCGAAGGCCTGCTCAGTCATTCGGCAGCCTGGCGCACCCATGACCTGACCGGTCGCTGGATGCAGTGGCTGGATGGTCTGCTGGGCGTCAGGTCCTGGTCGCTGGCCCTGTACCTGCTGCTGCCGGTTGGCGCGGTGGCGGCGCTGGATTACTGGCTGGGTGAACAGGTCGGCGGTGCGCTGCTGCAACTGCCCCTGTCCCTGCTGGTGCTGGTGTCCTGCATCGGCCCCCGCGATCTCAGGGAACAGATTCAGGCCTGGCGGGAATTCAAGCTGCGCGGCGCCGAGGCGGAGGCCGAGGCGCGACTGGCCAGCCTGCTGCAGGGGCCGCGGCGTCAGCGGGGCGAAGGTCGAGGGGCGGGGGGGCGTTCACCGGTTGCCGCCTGTTTCGTGCAGGGCCATGAGCGCTGGGCGGCCATCCTGTTCTGGTTCTTCTGGCTGGGCCCGGCCGGGGCGGTCGCCTATCGGGTGACCGGATCGGTGGCCCTGCATCTGCGGGACAAGGGGTACGCCGAGGACAGCCTGCGGCTGGCCGACTGGCTGCACGGCGCCCTGGCCTGGCCCAGCGCCCGGCTGTCGGCCCTGTGTTTCGCCCTGGCCGGCAGCGCGGATGAGGCATTCGCCCACTGGCGCGGCTGGCGCAGCGTGCAGAAGGGCGGCTGGACCCGGGATTCCTGGCCGCTGCTGGCCGAGATCGGACTGGTCGCCATGCGCCAGGACCCGGAGGAGACGCGCTCGGAAGCCGAGTGCCTGGATGCCGCCCTGCGCCTGCTGCAACGCAGCCTGATGCTGCTGCTGGCCTTCCTGGCCCTGCTGACCATCGGCGGCTGGATGTCCTGAGACGGCGTGCCGGCCGCGGCTCAGGATGGCCGGGTGGGCTTGTTCCAGAGCACCTCGCGACTGCCGCCGCCCAGGGTGAGCAGACGGCAGAACACGAACAGCAGATCGGACAGACGGTTCAGGTAACGCGGCAGCTCCAGGCGCAGACTCTCTTCGGCATGCGCGGTCCAGACCGCGCGTTCCGCCCGGCGGCAGACCGCCCGCGCCATGTGCGCCGCGGCGGCGGCCGGATTGCCGCCGGGCAGCACGAATTCCTTCAGCGGGGGTAGCTCGGCGTTGAACTGCTCGGTTTCCGCCTCCAGCGACAGCACCTGCTCCTCGACGATCAGGGCCGCCTCGGGCATGGCCAGTTCGCCGCCGAGATTGAACAGCTCCTGCTGAACCCGGCCCAGCACGGCGTCGATCGCGGTCGGCAGGTCCTGCGTGCGCAGCACGCCGACGCAGCAGTTCAGTTCATCGACGTCGCCGATCGCGGCAATGCGCGGGTGCGACTTGGGCAGGCGCCGGTTGCCGGCGATGCCGGTGTCCCCCGCGTCACCGGTGCGGGTGGTCAGTTTGCTCAGTCGATGGCCCATGATGCACTCATGTACAATGCTTTCACTCAGTCGCGCGGAGAGACCCATGCTGATCGGCGTACCCAAGGAAATCAAGGTTCATGAATATCGGGTCGGTCTGACCCCGGCCAGCGTGCGCGAGCTCTGCCAGCATGGTCATGAGGTGATCGTGCAGCGCGATGCCGGCACCGCCATCGGTTTGCTGGATGACGACTACGTGGCCGCCGGCGCCCGCATCGTCGAGGATGCCCAGGCGGTGTTCGCCCAGGCGGACATGATCGTGAAGGTGAAGGAGCCGCAGCCGGCCGAATGCGCCATGCTGCGGGAAGGCCAGTTGCTGTTCACCTATCTGCATCTGGCGCCGGATCCTGGCCAGGCGGATGCGCTGCTGCGTTCGGGTTGTACCGCGGTGGCCTACGAGACAGTGACCGACAATCAGGGCGGCCTGCCGCTGCTGGCACCGATGAGCGAGGTGGCCGGTCGCATGTCGATCCAGGCCGGCGCCCACTGCCTGGAAATGGAGCAGGGCGGTCGCGGCATGCTGCTGGGCGGGGTGCCCGGGGTGCAGGCGGCGGATGTGGTCATCATCGGTGGCGGGGTGGTCGGCACCAATGCCGCCCGCATGGCCATGGGCATGGAGGCGCGGGTCACCGTGCTGGATCGCAGCCTGCGTCGCCTGAATCAGCTGGACATGCAGTTCGGGCCGACCCTGAACACCATCTATTCCACCACCGACGCGATCGAGAAGTACGTGCTGGAGGCGGACCTCGTGGTCGGGGCGGTGCTGCTGCCCGGCGCCGCCGCGCCCAAGCTGGTCAGCCGCGAGATGGTCGCCCAGATGCGCAAGGGCTCGGTGCTGGTCGACGTGGCCATCGACCAGGGCGGCTGCTTCGAGACCTCGCGGCCGACCACCCACGCGGCGCCCACCTACGAGGTGGACGGCGTGGTGCATTACTGCGTGGCCAACATGCCCGGCGCGGTGGCCCGCACCTCGACCTTCGCCCTGAACAACGCGACCCTGCCCTACACCCTGGCCCTGGCCAACAAGGGCTGGCGGAAGGCCATGCGTGACGATGCGCACCTGAAGGCGGGCCTGAACGTGCACGCCGGCCACATCACCTGCGAGGCGGTGGCCCAGGCCCTGAACTACCAGTTGATGAGCCCTGACGCGGCCCTGGTCGGCTGAGATCGGGCGCCCGGAGCGCGGCTGCGGGTCACCCTGGGCGGGCCATCCGGGGCCGGTTTGCGGCCCGCCGAAAAATATTCTTCGCCAGGGATGAAACTTGTGCCGGCGCCAGCGGTCTAGCGGGCCGACACGATCCCGTTGCGCCGGGCTGAACTCCCGGGCAGGTCGTCAATCGCCGCGATTGTCCCCTTTCCGGGCATCCCAAGGCGGCCAGGGTTTGCGCGTATTGAGCAATGGCAACGGGGTTAGGTCACCCTTTTGACATTGCGCAGGAGCAATACGATGAAAACCAGGAGTCCCTTGCTGGCGGCCGCGAGTCTGGCCGTGTTCTGGCTCGGGGGCTGCACGTCCGACCCGGCCACCCATGTGCGAAGCGACGAGCTCAGTGACGCCTCGCGCGCGGCCGGCTTCTCCAGCGGCGCTCATGAGCGCAACGCGGCCGAGGAGGCCCGCGCGCTGGAAATCCGCCACCTGGCTGACAACAGCCTGGTCTACTTCGACTTCGATCGCGACACCATCGCGCCGCAGTTCCGTCAGCAGCTGGATGCCCATGCCAAGTACCTGGCGGCCAATCCCGCGGCGGCGGTGCGGCTGGAAGGCCATGCCGACGAGCGCGGCACCCGCGAGTACAACCTCGCCCTGGGTGAGCGGCGCGCGCTGGCGGTGCGCCGTGAGCTGACCCTGCGCGGGGTGCCCGCCAGCCAGTTCCAGGTGATCAGCTACGGCGAGGAACAGCCGGCGGTCAGTGGTCGTGGCGAAGCCTCCTACGCGGCCAACCGCCGGGTCATGCTGCGCTACACCAACACGCCGCTTGCCCAGGCCCAGAAAGAGGCCACCGGCAGGCGTCTGGCGGCAGTCGAAACCGGCCTGCTGAACGAGTGAAATAAAGCCTGCGGCCCGGGGAACCAAACCCGGGCCGCAGGGTCCACATCCCGCACGAAGCGCCGCCCGGGCCGCTGGCCCGGTCCACGGCGCTTCGCCCCCTCCCCTGATGCCCAGGCGTAAGTGTCTTGATGGTCGCTGCGTCTACGGTGCGTCCTCGTGACGCTCTGCTTCCAGGCTCCGCAACGGAGTCGCTGGCACCCTCGTTTTTTGCTGCTGCAGGCATCGGCCCGGAGATATGTCCGGCCCGCCGCCACCGTCCCGGTGGCCGTCGGATCACTCCCCCCAGTGACAGTCAGATCGTCGTGACCGGGCCCGGTCCGGCACGCGCTGCTGCCCGTCTATCGAGCACCGCCCACTGATGAACACCATTGCGATCCAGCTCATCACCCTGCTGATCATCGGCGCCATCGCCGGCCTGACCCTGTACACCCTGAGCAGCCGCCGACGACAGCTCAGCGAGGCGGCGCCCTCCCTGCTCACCAGCCTGGGCATCTTCGGCACCTTCCTGGGCATCACCGTCGGCCTGACCGCGTTCAATCCGGACGACGTGGCCGGCAGCATTCCGCTGCTGTTCAGCGGCATTCAGCTGGCCTTCTGGACCTCGGTGGCCGGGATTCTGGGCGCCATCCTGATCAAGGCCTGGCAACTGTTCCAGGCGCCGCGGGCCGAGGCGGGCCGCAGTGCCAGCGCCCAGCTCGACGGGCTGATCGAAGCGGTGCGCGAGGTCAACGGCAGCCTGACCCAGGCGGTGCAGACACCGCTGCTGGGCGCCCTGCGCGAAGTCCGGCAGGTGCTGGACGATGGCTTGCGCGGTCTGAAGGACAGCGCGGATATGAATCAGCTGGTCGGGCTGTCCGGCCAGCAGCTGGATGAACTGCAGGCCCTGCGCGGCGAATCCGCGAAACATCTGGGGCAACTGCGCCAGGACGTGGTCGGCATCCTGGGCGAGCTGAGCAGCCTGCCTTCGGACCGGGCCATCGTCGAAGGCCTGGATCGCCTGCACCAGACGCTGCTGGAAAGCGGCGGCGCGAGCAACGAGGTGGCCCAGTCCCTGCGTCTTGGTCAGAGCGAACTGGCCGCGGCCATGCAGGGTGCGGTGGAGTCCCTGCGTGCGGCGCTGGCCGGTAACGTGGACCGCCTGAGCCAGCAGATGAACCGGGGTGGCGAGGAGGCGGTGGTCCAGATGCGCAGTGTGGCCAGTGCCATCGAAAACCTGCGTCAGGCGATGGGCGGCGACACCGCGGCCCTGCTCAGGGGCCTGGATCAGCTGCGCGATGGCACCGAGGACCTCGGCCAGCGCCTCAGCGGCGTGCTGGGCGAGCAGGGACAGGGCATCAATCAGGCCATCGAACGCCTGCAGGTGGCCCTGGGCGGCGAGGGCGCCGCGCTGCTGGAACGGCTGGACAGCCTGGGCCGCGGGACGGAGCATCTGGGCGAACGGCTGGCCGCCGTGCTGGGCCAGGGTCAGGCCGCGCTGAGCCGGGCCATGGAAGGCAGCCGCGACCTGCTGGCCGCGCAGATCGCCAGCGCGGTCAGCGAGCTGCGCGATGCGCTGGTCGGGCCCGACGGGGCGGCCAGCGATCTGGGCCGGCGCCTGCAGCAAGGTCAGATCGATCTGGCCACGGCCATGGCCCGGGCCAACGAGGAGCTGCGTCAGTCCCTGAATCGGGACAGTCAGGCGCTCGGCGAGCGGCTGGCCAGCAGTGGGCTGGAGTCCGCCGAGCAGATGCGCCAGGTGGCCGAAGCCATAGAAGGCCTGCGTCAGGCCATGGGCAGCGACACCGGCACCCTGCTGCAAGGCCTGAGCGAAGTGCGTGAAGGCTCCGATGCGCTGGGTGGGCGCCTGGCCGCGGTGCTGGGCGACAATGGCCGCGCCCTGGTCGAGGCGGTGCAAAACCTGCAGGCCGCGATGGCTGGCGACAATGCCGGACTGATCGAGAAGATGGACAGTCTGGGGCGTGGCTCCCAGGCTCTGGGCGAACGCCTGGCGACGACTCTGGGACAGGGGCAGGCGGCCCTGGCGCGGGCGCTGGAAAACAACCGCGACGTGCTGGCCGCGCAGATCGCCACCGCCGTCACCGAACTGCGCGATGCGCTGGTCGGGCCGGATGGCCTGGGCAGCGAGCTGAGCCGGCGCCTGCAGCAGGGTCAGATGGAACTGGCCACGGCGCTGGGCCAGGCCAGTGAAAACCTGCGTCTGGCGCTGGGACAGGACACCCGGGCGCTGGGCGATCGCCTGGCCATGGAAGGCGAGGTGGCGGTCAGTCAGCTGCGCGCCCTGACCCAGGCGGTCAAGGGCCTGCAGACCGGCATGGCCGGCGACGCCGCGGCCCTGCGCACGGCGACTGGCGAGCAGCATGCCGCCACCCTGGAGCGCATCGAGGCGCTGAACGAAGGCCTCAGCCATCTGGCCGACAGCCTGAGCTCCGCCTTCGCCGACACCGCCGGCGGCCTGTCCGGCGATATCGGCCGGATGGTCACCGGAGTGGCCGACGCGATCGACGACCTGCGTCTGGCCATCGTCGGGCCGGAAGGTGCCCGCGAGGGCATCCTGGAGGAAATGCGCACCGGCCGGGCGGCCACCGACGCGGCGCTGGGCGCGATCCGCCACGCCCTGGAGGAGAACACCCAGCGGCAGGTGGACTACAGCCCCAAGGGTCTGATGCTGGTGCTGGAGGAGCTGGTCAAGCAGTTCAACACCCGCTTCAGCGGCCAGTTCTGGGAAAAGATCGGCGGCTTCAATCAGGCCATTGCCGAGCTGCAGGACTGGATGGCCACCTATCGCAAGCAGCTGGCCGACATGGTCGAGCAGCAGGGCAAGTCGGCGCGCAGCATGGAAGTGGCCACCCGGCGTTTCGACGAGGTCGCCTCCAAGTCGCAGATCTTCATCGACGTGTCGCGCAACATGTCCTCCCTGCTGGGCGGGCTGGATGCGCAGCGGGTGCAGATGGAAAGCCATCTCAAGGGCTTTGCCCACATCGTCGACGAAACCCGCGCCAACCTGGAGAACATCGAAGAGCGCATCGTGGCCGGCAATGCCCGCATGAACGAGCACCTGAGCGACATCGCCGAGCGCATCGAGGATCAGGTGATCCGGGTCGACAAGGCCATGGACGAGGAACTGACCAAGGCACTGGTCAGCTTCGGCCAGCAACTGGCAGCCCTGTCCGAGAAGTTCGTCGAGGACTACACCCCGCTGACCGAAAAGCTGCGTGAAGTGGTCAGCATCTCGCGGGCGGCCTGACCATGACCGCCGACGACGTCTTCGGGTCCCGCGAGCGGGACGAACAGTGGGTCTCGGCCACCGATCTGCTCGGTGGCACGTTGATCATCTTTCTGCTGATGCTGCTGTACTTCATGCTCACCACACAGCAGCAAAGCGCCACCCAGGAGCAGGCCTGGAAGCAGACCGTGACCAGCCTGCAGAACAAGCTCAAAGGGGCGCAGATCAATGTCGACAGCGTCAGGGAAGTGGCCGTGCTCTACGACCAGAAGCGGGAGGAGCTGTATCACCGCCTGCTGCTGGAGTTCGGCCAGGACCTGCCGAAGTGGAACGCGGAGATCGAAAAGGATCTGACCATCCGCTTCAACGAGCCCGACGTGCTGTTCGGTGTCGGCTCGGCGCAGATCCGCGAGGACTTCCAGCGCATCCTGAATGACTTCTTCCCGCGCTATCTGGCGGTGCTGACCACCAGCGAGTTCGGCAACAGCATTTCGGAGCTGCGCATCGAGGGGCATACCTCGAGTTTCTGGAATCTGAAGGATCCGGCGCCGGTGCAGGTGGCCTATCTGAAGAACATGGACCTGTCCTACGAGCGGTCGCGCAGCGTGCTGCGCTTCGTCATGGCGCTGCCGCAGATCGAGCGGCAGCATCTGCCCTGGCTGCGCGAGCATCTGACCGCCAACGGGCTGTCCTCGTCCCGCCGCATCCTCAACCCTGACGGCAGCGAGAACTACAGCCGTTCCCAGCGGGTGGAATTCCGCCTGCGCACGGACGCCGAGTCCCGCATGGCCAGAATCCTGGAGGGTGACAGCTGATGGGCCTGCCCAATTTCATCAACTTCGAACCCTTCAACGTCCTGCGTCAGCGCATGCGTACCCAGCGCCTCGGTCGCTTCGGGCCACCGGACTGGGTGGCGCCGGTGGAGCCGTCCGAGTTGCCGCCTGTGCCGGCGGGCGCGCCCGGTGTCGAGCCGGGCGCGGCTCGGGGCAGGCGTCGAAATCGACCGGCAGCGGCACCCTGAGCGGCCGCCGGTCCGGGCCTGAGCCCGGGCCGGCGGTCTTATTCGGCCTGGGCGTGCTTCGGCCAGTTCCCGTCTGCGCTGACGATGTACTCGGCCTGCCTGGCCAGCCAGTCGTCGCGCACGCCCTTGCTGTAGTTCAGGTACAGCTTGTCGTCGACCACGGTCCAGGCTTCGGGGTCCACCTTGACCAGAGCGTCCTTCACCGCCAGCGCATAGGCGCAATAGCCGCCGTACTGGGGCGCATAACGTGCGGGGCTGGCGGCGAACAGGTCGCGGTGTTCGGCGGTGGCGAACAGCCAGTCGGCGTCATTCCAGCGATGGCTGAAGTCCTTTTTGCCTTTGACCGCCTGTCCCTGGGTGAAATAGGCGACCGGGTCATAGCCCTTGATCGCCGTGTCGTTGAACCAGCCGGTGTAGACCGGCGTTCCGGCCCAGGCGCACAGGCTGGAGAACATCAGCAGAAGGGGGGCGATGATTCTGGCGGGCATGGCAGGTCCTCGTGTCGGTGGCTAGTGGTCGAGACCGTGACCAGCCGCAATTTATTACAGGAATGGCCTCCGTACGTCGTTCGGCCGATGGGCGGAGTCGAGCATGCCCAAAGACATAGGGGTGTTTTGGCGCGGTTCGGGAGCCGGGATTGCCGCTGGGTCGGGCTGGGCGGTGGCTGTCGGGCAGCAGAGCGCCACAAAGCTTGTGGTCGCTGTTGGTCCGCTAGTGACCTGCTCCTTGGTCAGGCTCAAGGCACTGGCCCCCCGACGCGTCATTTTCGTCCTTGCGGACGGGCTTGCGGCCCCCGAATTTGCTAGATTATCCGCATGTGCCTGGAACGTGGTGAGCAACAAGGGGGCGCCATGCTGCGCAAGCTGGTCATTGCGGGTTTCGGCCTGCTGCTGAGCTGGTCGGCGGCGGCGCTGCCGGACCCCTTCCCGCGGCCTCCGGAGCTGGAGCCCGCGGTGCAGTTCTGGCGCGATGTCTTCGCCAAATACTCCGAGCACGAGCTGGTCCTGCATGACCGGGCCAACACGCACATCGTCTATCGGGTCATCGACTTCAGCGATGTGGTGCCCCTGCTGGAGCCCGAAGAGCTCTGGCTGCACAAGCGCAAGGTCGAGGGCGAGCAGAAGGAGTTGCTGCGGGAGCAGCTGCTGCAACTGGCTGACGGTCCGCCTGGCGCGGCCCTGAGCCCGGAGTTGCGGGCCCTGCGCGGCGTCCTGGATCGCCACGGGCTGCGCGATCCGGCGCGCATCCGCGAGGCGGCGGACAATCTGCGCGGCCAGCGCGGGCTGCGCGAGAAGACCGAGGCGGCGCTGATGCGCTCCGGCCGCTATCTGCCCTACATGGAGCGGGTCTTCGAGGAGAAGGGCTTGCCGGTGCTGCTGACCCGGCTGCCACTGGTGGAGTCCAGCTTCAACAACGCGGCTTACTCCAAGTCCGGCGCGGCCGGGGTCTGGCAGTTCATGCCCGGCACCGCGCGGGTCTACATGAGCTATGACGAGATCGGCGACGAGCGGCGCGACCCCTGGCGTTCCACCGAGGCCGCCGCGGCCCACCTCGCCGACGACTACGCCCTGTTGCAGGACTGGCCGCTGGCGGTCACCGCCTACAATTTCGGCCGCAACGGCATTGCCCGCGCCCTGGCCGAGATCGATGGCAAGAGCCTGATCGACATGATCCGGCGCTACGAGCACCCGCGCTGGGGCTTCGCCGGCAAGAATTTCTATGCTGAATTCCTGGCCGCCATCGATGTGGAACAGAACGCCCTGAAGTACTTCGGGCCG
Organism: Oceanococcus sp.; assembly: GCA_041625325.1. GTDB lineage: Bacteria > Pseudomonadota > Gammaproteobacteria > Nevskiales > Oceanococcaceae > Oceanococcus. The sequence continues at coordinate 10,500 of JBFJTN010000078.1, forward strand.
ATCCGGCGTGACGCGGAGGATCAGTTCGACGAAATCCGCACCGAGCATTTCGTCCGCTACGACACCCTGCAGCGTCTGGCGCAGGAGCATCCCGAGCGCTTTGCCGAACTCAACCCCAGCTTTTCCACCGCGGTGCAGCAGGGCCACCTGTATGTGCCGCCGGGCAAGCGCATCCGGGTGCCGCGTGGGCACGCGTCAAGTTTCCGCAAGGCCTACGCCAGCCTCGGATCGGGGGAGCTGTTTGCCAGCCAGCGCGATTACTTCATTCCGCACCGGGTGCGCAGCGGTGAGACCCTCAGCGGCATCGCCCGGCAGTACCGCACCAGCATCCGCAGCATCCGCGAGGCCAATGGCCTGCGCGACAAGCATTTCATCCGCATCGGCCAGACCCTGAAGGTGCCGACCAATGGCGGCGCGAGCCCGGCGGCGCCGGCCGTCCATGTGGTGCGGGCCGGCGAGACTCTGGGCGCCATCGCCGAGCAATACGGGGTCAGCCTGCAGACCCTGCAGCGGCAGAACGACATCGACGAGCCGGATCTGGTCAGAGCGGGTGAAAAGCTCAAGGTCCGCGCCCGCCCCGCCGCGTCCCTGGCCTGGCATACGGTGCAGCCGGGTGAGACCCTGAGCAGCATCGCACGGCGTTACGGGGTGTCCCTGTCCGCCCTGCAGCGGGACAACGGCATCAGCCGGCCGGAGGCCTTGCGGGCCGGCGCCCGGCTGAAAATCGCGGGTTCGCGCCGCGCCGGGCCGAGCTTCCATGTGATCCGCTCGGGCCAGACCCTGGAATCCATCGCCCGGCAGTACGGCCTGTCCGTTCAGGCCATCGCCAGCGCCAACAGCCTGGCCGACGCCAACCGGGTGCAGATCGGCCAGCGCCTGCGCCTGCCGGATTCCTGATCATCCCGCCACGCCTTCCAGCCTCGCCGGCTTCCGTGCTAGTTTTGCGCATTGCAACATAAAAAGCGGGATAGCCATGCGCAAGGACAAGCGCCTGCTGCGGGACCTCGACAATGCCGAGGATTACCGCAGCTGGCGAGCCATCGCCCTGGAACTGGATGAAATCGAAGGCAAGGCCGCCTGGCGGGCCGAGGAGGTCACACGGGATTACGACTACGCCCTGATCCGCAGGCGCCTGGACGAATTGCGGGTGCTGCGTGAAGAGCAGCGGGTCAAGGAACTGGTTTTTGCCCTGCACGAGGGCCTGCACGGCAACCTCGGCAACATCGCCAATCCCAAGCTCTACACCTACTGCCGGGTCGGCACCAAGCTGCTGCTCGAGGAATACCTCAACGAAGTCGCCATCTGCCTCAACTATCTGTGCGACAACGAGTTTCCGGATTTTCCCCTGCAGGACAAGATCCTCTTCTTCAAGCGCACCGGCTCCAGTTTCGGTCGCTCGGCGCTGATGCTGTCAGGTGGCGCGACCCTGGGCATGTTCCACCTCGGGGTGATCAAGGCCCTGTGGTCGGAGGGCGTGCTGCCCCGCGTGCTGTCCGGCTCCAGCGCCGGTTCCATCATCGCCGGGGCCATCGGCACCCGCACCGACGAGGAACTGGCCCAGGCCTTCGAGCCGGATTCCCTGTATCTCGACGCCTTCCGTCTGTTCGACCTGCGCTCCGCGATGAGAAATCGCTCGCTGATGGATCAGCGCCAGCTGCAGGTCTGCCTGAAGGAGAACATGGGCGACTACACCTTCGAGGAGGCCTTCGAGCGCACCCGACGCATCGTCGGCATGACCGTCTCCCCGATCGAGCCGCACCAGCAGGGCCGCCTGTTGAACTACCTGACCGCGCCGAATGTGCTGATGCACCGCGCCTCGCTGGCCTCCTGCGCGGTGCCGGGGGTGTTCCCGCCGGTGATGCTGCAGGCCAAGAATTACGCCGGCGAGATGGTCGGCTACATGCCGAGCAAGAAATGGCAGGACGGCACCCTGCGTTCGGATCTGCCCATGCTGCGCATCGCCCGCCTGCACAACGTGAATCACTACATCGTCAGCCAGACCAACCCGCATGTGGTGCCCTTCCTCAAGGATGACCGCGAGCGGCACAGCGCGGGGCTGGGTTCGCTGGTCAGCGAGCTGCTGCGCAGTTCCTACGGGGTGTATTCCAAGCACATCGTGGAGACCGCGCGCCATCGCATGGACCCGGAAGGCTGGTGGCGGGTGGCCGAGAAATTCCTGGCCCTGACCAACCAGCGCTTCTCCGGCGACGTCAACATCTTCCCGACACAGACGCCGAAGAAGCTGGTCCGCATGTTCGCCAGCCCCACCGAGGACGACATGCGCCATTTCATCCGCTCCGGCGAACGGCGCACCTGGCCGCAGATCGAGCGCATCCGCAATTCCAGCGTGATTTCCAGTACCTTCGAGAACTGCCTGCAGCGCATGAAGGACCGGGGCGAGATGCGCCTGCGCGGGCGCGCGGCTGTGTTAGATTTCCCGGCAGGTCGAGCACGGGCCTGATGGCCGTGGCCGGAGCGCCGGTGCAAGCTTGAAAACCAGAACGAGCGGCAACGCACCCCTTGATCCAGGGGAAAGTCACCAGGGAGATGCGAATTGGAAGCGAAATACTCTGAACACCCGGCGATGTTCAAGAACAACCCCCTGGGGTTCATCCTGGCGATTCTGCTTGTTCCCGTCGCGATCGGAATCCTGATCCTCCTGGCCTGGTATCTGAAGTGCAAGTCGACAAAGCTGGAGTTCGTCGGCAACGATCTGATTCTGGAAAAGGGGCTGCTGAGCAAGGACCGGACCGAGTTGAATGTCACCAGCATCCGGACCGTCAAGGTGTATCAGTCCTTTTTCAATCGCATTTTCGGCGTTGGCCGCATCTCCGTGTTCACCGCCGGAGATGCGCCGGAAATCGAAGTCGCGGGCTTGCCCAAGCCGCATGATCTCCGGGAACTGGTCAAAGCCCACCAGGCCGCCTGATCGTGGTGGGTGAGACCGGTTCCAGGGACGCAAGGGAAGCGAGAGCCGTCGCGATCGCCCTGGCCGTTCTTCTGTTGCTCCTCGTGCTCGGGGCGGTTTGGGCGTTCCCGGTTCTGGCCGAGTTTCATCAGCTTCATCTCGCGCCTGGCATGGGTATGAAGGACGCGGCTGTTGCATCGTTTTTTGCCACCGTTGCCGTTCTGATCGTATTCGCTGTTGCCGCCGGCGATGGGCTGATCGGCGAGTTGCAGTTCATGCTGGCGGGATTCCTGTCGTTTTTTCTTGTGCTCTGGTTGCTCATCGCCTGGGTGTTCTAAGGTGACGCCGCTCGAACAATTACGGAGTGCCCTGAAGTGACAAGCATCCA
>JBFJTN010000079.1:0-13780 GCA_041625325.1 Oceanococcus sp.
GCCGGAGGCCGCGCCCGCCAGCGGGGTCAATCCGCCAGGACGGCGGATTGAGGCTCAAACGCGACAGGACGTCGCGTCTGAGCCGACCCTGCTGGCGGGCGTGGCCGCAGGGGACCGCGAAGCGGCGCGGGGGACAGCGCCTGGAACAGGCGGCAGGGCCCGGCGTGAGCTCCCATGGAGAGCTTCCGGCAGCAGGACGAACCCAGGCGTCGCCATTTTCCCCCAATGAACCCAGGGGGCCGTGCAGAGCGCCTCGCAGCGAGAGGAAGGTCCGCTAAGGGACAAAAGCACGCCCTCGAGCCTCAGGCCCTCAGCCAGCCCCCGAGCCGGGTCACCCCTTCCAGCACCGTCAAAGCCCCGGCCTGAGTCAGCTCCTGCTGCTCGTGCACTCCCCAGGCCACCCCGACCGCGTCCATGCCGGCACGACGCGCCATTTCCATATCGTAGGTGGTGTCACCCACCATGAGGGCCTGCTCCGCCTCCAGATCCAGCTCCCACAGCAGCTCTTCCAGCATCAACGGATCCGGCTTGCCGGCCGTTTCGTCGGCACAGCGGGTCGCCACGAAGTGCCGTTCCCAGCCCACGGCGGTCAGCGCCCGGTCCAGCCCCCTGCGGCTCTTGCCCGTGGCCACCGCCAGGCGCATCCCCTGCCCACGCAATTCATCCAGCGACTCGGCCACACCGGGAAAGGCTTCGCCGTATACCCGTGGCGTGCTGCCATAGAGCTGTCGGTAGCCTTGCAGCAGGGCCTCCATCGCCTCCTCGTCGAGCTCCGGATACAGGCGGAAGAATGCGTCCTGCAGACCCAGACCGATCATGCGCCGCAATTCATCATCGCGGCGCACCGGCAGGCCCAGTGCCGCGGTGGCCTGCTGCATGGCGGCCACGATCTCGCCAGCCGAGTCCAGCAGGGTCCCGTCCCAGTCGAAAATGATCAGCTCGTAACGATTCATGCCCCATGCTCCAGGTCCGAGATGACTGCCGCCATCGCCGGCGACACAGGCGCTCTGAGACGTAGCTGGCGGCCGCCAAGTTCCAGTTCCAGGGCCTCCGCGTGCAGACACAGCGGTGGCTTGCGCAGGCCCAGGCCCCGGTCCAGCTCACGCCGCCCGTATTTGTCGTCGCCCACCAGCGGGTGCCCTGCCTCGGCGGCCTGGACCCGGATCTGGTGGGTGCGACCGGTCTCGATCCGGATCCGCAGCAAGGTGGCGCCCCGCAAGGCCCGCTCCGGCTCGAAATGGCTAACGGCGATGGCGCCCTCACCCGCCTCCCCGCCCCGCACCTTGCGCGGCCCGTCTCCCGGCGCCTCGCGCGCGAGCCAGCTTTCGACCCGCCCGAGCGCTCTGGGCCACAGGCCGTGCGCCACGGCCTGATACTGCTTGTTCACCGCGCCGGTGGCGAGGCAGTCCTGAAACTCCCGCTGCAGCTCCCGGCGGCGAACCAGCAACAGGCAGCCACCGGTTTCCCGGTCCAGGCGATGCACCAGCTGCCAGTCGTCGCCCCACAGGGCCCGGGCCACATCAATCAGGCCGAACGACAGGCCGGAACCGGCATGTACGGCCAGCCCCGCCGGCTTGTTCAGAGCCAGGATGTCGTCATCGCGATACAGCACCCGGCTGGCCAGGTCCTGGCGCAGGGACTCCGGAATGCGCGGCGCTTCGCCGGGCTCGGCCATGCGCACCGGGGGCACCCGGATAGCGTCACCCGCAGCCAGGCGCTGGGCCGCCTTGGCCCTGCCCTTGTTCACCCGCACCTCGCCGCTGCGGATGATGCGGTAGATGCGGCTGCGTGGCACACCCTTGAGGCGCGCGAGCAGATAATTGTCCAGGCGCTGACCGGTTTCGTCCTCGGTCACGTTGAAATATGAAACTTGCGCGGTTTTCTGTGGCACAATACCTGTCCATCGGGTGTCAACACGCAGTGCGTGGCGGGTTTTGCGCCGGGTTCCCAATCAGCTTTCCCGGGTTCCAGGCGGCAGCAAAGCCAATGATACCGACACCCGATCACGCATGACGCCGCTCTGCCGAGCGCTATTCGTCAGAGCCTCAATCATGTGTCAGAACACGGTCCAGGATGGTCCGGGTTATGGCCGTCCGGTCGGCAGAATCTGCCTGGCCGGGCTATGAAAACAATCGCGCTCCCCAGGTCTTGCCGTCAGTGCAGCCGGGTTCGAGCGCCAAGGACAATACAATTCAAATGAAACGCATTCTCGTGAATGCCACGCAGCCCGAGGAGCTGCGCCTGGCAATCGTTGACGGTCAGCGCCTGCTCGACCTGGATCTGGAATCCCCCGGCCGCGAACAGCGCAAGGCCAACGTCTACAAGGGCCGGATCACCCGCGTCGAACCCAGCCTGGAAGCGGCCTTCGTCGATTACGGCGTGGACCGGCACGGCTTCCTGCCGATGAAGGAAATCTCCCGCGAGTATTTCCAGAAGGACCAGGAGGACGGCAAGCTGCAGATCCGCGATCTGATCAAGGAAGGCCAGGAGGTCATCGTTCAGGTCGAGAAGGAAGAGCGCGGCAACAAGGGCGCGGCGCTGACGACCTTCGTCTCGCTGGCCGGCCGCTACCTGGTCCTGATGCCCAACAACCCGCGTGCCGGTGGCGTCTCGCGCCGGATCGAAGGCGACGATCGCTCCGAGCTGCGCGACGCGCTGAACCAGCTGCAGCTGCCCGATGGCATGGGCGTGATCGCCCGCACCGCCGGGGTCGGCCGGACCGCCGAAGAGTTGCAGTGGGACGTCAACTACCTGATCGAGCTGTGGGACGCCATGCTCAAGGCCACGACCGAGCGCAAGGCGCCGTTCCTGGTCTATCAGGAATCCAACATCATCATCCGCGCCCTGCGCGATTACCTGCGCCCGGATATCGGCGAAATCGTGGTCGACAACCCCGCGATCTACGATCAGGCCATGGAATTCATGCAGCAGGTGATGCCGCACCTGACGCAGAAGCTGAAGCTGTATACCGACACGGTGCCGCTGTTCTCGCGCTTCCAGATCGAGAGCCAGATCGAAACCGCCCATCTGCGTGAGGTGCGCCTGCCCTCCGGTGGCGCCCTGGTCATCGACAGCACCGAAGCGCTGACCTCGATCGACATCAACTCGGCCCGTTCCACCGGCGGCGGCAACATCGAAGAAACGGCGCTGCATACCAATCTGGAAGCGGCCGAGGAAATCGCCCGACAGCTGCGCCTGCGCGACCTTGGCGGCCTGATCGTGATCGACTTCATCGACATGTCGTCGAGCAAGAATCAGCGCGAGGTGGAAAACCGCCTGCGCGATTCCACCACCATGGACCGCGCCCGCGTGCAGATGGGCCGCATCTCGCGCTTCGGCCTGCTGGAGATGTCGCGCCAGCGTCTGCGCCCTTCGCTGTCCGAGCACAGTCATCAGACCTGCCCGCGCTGCGAAGGCCATGGCACGATCCGCACCGTCGAATCGCTGGCCCTGCAGATCCTGCGCCTGCTGGAAGAGGAATCCCTGAAGGATCGCACCGCCCGGGTGATCGCCCAGCTGCCGGTCGCGGTGGCGGTATTCCTGCTCAATGAAAAGCGCGGCGCCATCTCCGAGATCGAGGAGCGCGCCGGGGTCCGCCTGTCGCTGGTGGCCAACCCCAATTTCGAAACCCCGCAGTACGAAATCCGCCGGGTGCGGGGCGACCAGCTCAAGCAGGATGACAACGACGTCGCCAGCCATGCCCTGCTCAGTCAGGCGCAGGTGACCGAAAGCGAGGGCGAAGTCGTCCGCAAAACGCCGCGTGGCGCTGGCCAGGAGCCGGCCATCAACGCCTTCATGCCCACCCGCACGGCGCCCGAGCCCAGTGAACCCGCCCCAGCCGAAGCGACCCCGGCCGCGCCCCGGGTCGGGCTGCTGGCGCGTCTGATACAGGCCCTGATCGGACTGTTCCGTGGTGCGCCGGAGACGCAGGACAAGACGGAAGAAAAGGATCAGGGCAAGCGCCGTGGCGAACGTCGGCGGGGTAGCCAGAAGTCCTCGGGGCGCCAGCAGAATCAGAACCGTCGCGGGCAGTCGAACCAGCGTGGCCGTGGCCGGCGTGATCGGGGCGACGAGATCGTCAGCAACCGCCCCACTCCGGAGGAGCGCGCGAACAAGGCCGCGGACAAGCCCAAGGCGGACCCCGAAGCCAAGAAAGCGTCCAGTGAGCCCCGCCCGGCCCGGGACAGCAACAACGGGCCGGAAGACAAGGACGCCGATGGCAAGCCACGCTCGCGCCGCCGCGGCCGCCGTGGCGGACGCCGCCGGCGCAGCGGTGAACCGCGCGGCGATGAGAATCAGGGCGGCACTCAGGACGGCGCCGGCGAAGAGCAGCAGCCGCAGGCCAGGGCGCCCAGGACGGAGCAAGCCTCGGACGCGGCCGAACAGCCCAAGCCGCAGCGCGCCCGCCGCAGCCGCAGCAAGCCCAGTGAGCAGGATGGCGCCGACAAGCCGGCGGAAAACGCGTCCGAGGCAAAGGCGCCGCGCACGGACACCGGCGCAGTCGCCGAATCGGCCAGCATCACCAGGCCTGTTGCTGGTGATGCCGGCAAGGCGGAACCCGCCAGCACAGCCCCGGCGAAAGGCACCGCAGCGAAAGGCGATACCGCGCCGGGCGGCACGGCCGGCAATGCCGAGGTGGTCAAGGATGCTCCCAGGCCCGCGCGGAGTGCGTCGGCGAGCAAGCCTGAAGCCCCCCCGACGGTAACGCCCGGCAGTGCGGCACCGACGCCACCGCCAGCCGCCAAGGCACCGAGCACGGAGACTGGCGGCAGCGCGACAGCGGCCGCCGCATCCAAGCCGGCGGAATCGGCGAAGACGCCACCCGCACCCGCATCGAAGCCGGCGGAATCGGCGAAGGCGCCATCCGCACCCGCATCGAAGCCGGCGGAATCGACGAAGGCGGCAGCCGCGCCCGCATCCAAGCCGGCGGAATCGACGAAGCCGGCAGCCACCAGTGCGCCGTCAGCCGCGCCCAGCCCCGCCGCCAGGCCGACACCCGCGCCTGTACCGGCCAGCGAGAGCCCGGCGCAAAAGCCGGCCGCAGCCAGTGGCCTGAAGATGGTGGAAACGCGCAAGGACGAGCCCGCAGCGGCCAAGCCGGCGGCCGAGCCGCGGCCCGCGAGCAGCGAAGCCAAGGCCGAGTAACTGGGTTCCCGGGCCTGCGCTGCCCAGCGCAGGCCCGGACAATTCTGGCGGGTCGAGCCGAACGGATTCGCGCGCCAGACGCCTCAGACGCCGCTCAGTTCCCCGCGCTCCAGCGCCTGGCGCAATCGCTCCAGATCCTCCGGCGTGTCGACGCCCAGGGGCGGCGCCTGCTCGCAGATCTCCACCGCGATACGCATGCCCAGCGACAAGGCGCGCAACTGCTCCAGGCACTCGGTCCTTTCGATATCGGCCTGCTCGGCCGCGCAGTAGCGACGCAAGGCGCCCATCCGGTAAGCGTACAGGCCGATGTGGCGCAGGGCCGGCATGGTCGCCGGCAACTCCCGCTGCGGCCCCAGGCTGCGGTCCCAGGGGATGGGCGCTCGGCTGAAATACAGGGCGGAACCGGACGCATCGCGGACCAGCTTGACCGCATTCGGGTCGAAATATTCGCTGGCGCGACTGATCGGCGCCGCCAGGGTCGCCCAGTCGATGGCCGGATCGGCGGCCAGGCGCCCGGCCACCGTGTCGATCAGCCGTGCCGGCAGGAAGGGCTCGTCCCCCTGCAGGTTGACCAGCACGGTATCGTCGTCCCAGCCCTGGGCATCGGCCAGTTCGCGGATGCGATCGCTGCCCGAGGGATGTTCCTTGCGGGTCAGGCCAGCCTGCACTCCGCAAGCCTGCGCCACCGCCAGCACCTGGGGGCTGTCCGTGGCCACCCAGACTTCGCTGGCGCCACTTTCCCGTGCCCGCCGGATCACGTGGGCCAGCAGCGGCTCGCCGGCCACGTCAAGCAGGACCTTGCCGGGCAGCCGGGTCGACTCCAGCCGGGCCGGAATGACGACCTTGAAAGGCGGGCTCATTGCTGCAGTTCGTCCTCGTCCAGTTCACGTGCTTCGGATTCCAGCATCACCGGAATGCCGTCCCGGACCGGATAGGCCAGGCGCGAGACCTTGCACACCAGTTCCTGACTCTCGGGTCGCCATTGCAGCGGGGCCTTGCTGACCGGGCAAACCAGAATGTCGAGCAGTTTCTTGTCCATCTGTGGGTTCATGGCTGTCGTCGTGGAGGCGAGCCGATGCGCGCCTGGATTGTCTGCCAGGCAGGCTCCGGCAAGCGGGCTTCATAGTGTACCGCCCAGGCGCGCGGCTCCTGGAAACGGCGACATTTCACCGCGTCCTTTTCGGTCATCAGGATGGGCTCCTGGCCGGGCAGTTTGAGATCGCGCGGACGATAGGCATGATGGTCGGCAAAGGCATGGGCGGTCACGTCCAGCCCGCGCGCACGCAGGGCCCGGAAGAATTTGTCCGGATCGCCGATTCCGGCCACCGCGCAGACCCGCTGAAAGCTCTCCAGGCTGCGCCGCTCGCCGGTCATCAGATGCTCGGCCTCGCCCAGCTGACCTTCGACGGCCAGTTCCCCGGCCTGTCCGGCGCCGGTCACCAGCACCAGATCGGCGTCCTCGAGCCGCCGCGGCCCTTCTCTCAGCGGCCCCGCGGGCAGCAGCTGACCGTTGCCCAGGCGCCGCCTGCCATCCATCACGATGATCTCCAGATCGCGCTCCAGGGCGTAATGCTGCAAGCCGTCATCGGCCACGATGATGTTCACTCCCTGGGTCTGCAGCAAGCGCGCCGCCGCCACCCGGCGCGGGGCCACCGCGACCTGGCAGCCGGTCGCCTGGGCAATCAGGACCGGCTCGTCACCGACGACAGCCGGATCGCTGTGCGCCGTGACCGGGCTGATGGTCCGCACGCTGCCGCCATATCCGCGACTGATCACGCCCGGCCGCCAGCCGGCCGCCCGCAGACGCTGCACCAGATCGATCACCAGTGGTGTCTTGCCCACGCCACCCACCGTGATATTGCCGACCACGATGACCGGCACATCCATGCGCCGACGGCTGAGCAGCCCCCAGTGATACAGGCGCCGGCGCAGCCGTGTCAGGCCGGCGAACAGCCAGCTCAATGGCAGCAGCAGGCGATACCAGGGTGAACCCTGGTACCAGATCTTCTCGGCCAGGGCCTGCATCACTCGTCGCTGAATTGCATGTTGTAGAGATTGGCGTAATAGCCGCCGGCCGCAAGCAGATCGTCATGGCGGCCCTGCTCCACGATCCGGCCGCTGTCCATCACCACGATCATGTCGGCACCCTGAATGGTGGACAAGCGATGCGCGATGACCAGCGTCGTGCGACCCTGCATCAGCGCCGCCAGCGCCTGCTGTACGGCGCGCTCCGACTCGGTGTCGAGGGCGGAGGTCGCCTCATCCAGGATCAGGATGGGCGCCGGCTTGAGCAGTGCCCTGGCGATGGCCAGGCGCTGTCGCTGGCCGCCGGAGAGCAGCACCCCGTTCTGACCCACCTCGGTGTCAAAGCCACGCGGCAGGGCCTGGATGAAGTCCAGTGCATGGGCGGCGCGGGCCGCTTCGACGATCTGCTCCTGGCTGGCCCCGCTCAGCGCACCATAGGCGATGTTGCGGGCCACGCTGTCATTGAACAGGGTGATGTTCTGGTCGACCAGGGCGAACTGACGCCGCAGATCCTTGAGCCGGTAGTCCCGGATGTCGTGACCGTCCAGCAGGATGCGGCCGCTGGTCGAATCGTAAAACCGCGGCAGCAGTCCCAGCAGGCTGGACTTGCCACTGCCCGAGCGCCCGACGAAGGCTATGGTCTGACCGGGCTCGATCGACAGATTGATGTCGTTCAGCACCGGCGCCTCGGCGCCAGGATAGGAGAAGTTCAGACCCTCTATGCGGATCTGTCCACGCGCTCGCTGCAGCGGCTGTTCGCCACCGGCAGGCTCCGGCGCCTCGTTCAGCAGCAGGAAGATGTCGCCCGCGGCCGCGATGCCCCGCTGCAGCTTCTCGTTCAGGGTGGTGAGATTCTTCAGCGGCTGCAGCAGGCTCAGCATGGCCCCGATGAAGGCCACGAAAGTGCCCGGGGTCATGCTCTCCAGCACCTGAGGCGAGGTCGCGAAGTAGATGATGGCGGCCACCGCCCAGGCTGCGATGAACTGCACCGTGGCGGTACTGCCCGCCCGCGTGCTGACCAGTTTCAGATGCAGGCGCCGATTGCTCTCGTTGGCGCTGGCGAAGTGACGGGCCTCGTAGTCCTCGCCGTCATACAGCTTGACCACCCGCTGACCGCTGATCGCCTCCTCCGCCACGTGGGTCACATCGCCCATGGAGTCCTGGATGCGCGAACTGATCCTGCGGAAGCGCCGGCTGACGTAGGTCACCAGACCGGCGATCAGCGGCCCCACCGCAAGGATGAAGGCGGCCAGACGCCAGTCCAGGTAGAGCATCAGGCCGACCAGGCCGATGACGGTGAGGCCATCGCGCACCACCGAGGTCAGTGCATTGGATGTGGATTCCGCCACCTGCTCGGTATGGTAGGTGAGCTTGGCGATCAGATTGCCGGAACTGGTCCGGTCGAAAAAGGACACCGGCAGCCGCAGGTACTGTCCGAACAGCTCCTGGCGCAGGGACAAAATGACCTGGCGACCGACCCAGGCCATGCCGAAAGCCGAGCCGAAGGCGGACACTCCGCGCAGCAGAAACAGCACCAGAATCAGCCAGGGCATGCGCTGGATCGTGGCCGGGTCCTTGTCCACGAAGCTGCCGTCCAGCAGGGGCCGCATCAGCGCGACGAAGGACACGTCCGCGGCGGCGAAGCCGATCATGCCCAGAATGCCGATCGAGAACATGCGCCAGTGCGGTCGCGCATACTGCAGCAGGCGGGCGTAGATTTCCGCGCCCGAGTACTCGGCGCGCGGGTCAGGCTGTACGTTGCTCATGGCGCGCATGATAGGCGATGCCGGCGCCCTGCATCAGGGCGGCGCCGGCATTTCGCGCCACAGACGCCTGCTGGTGACGCGATGGGCGCTCCAGCTCAGCTGTGCGCCCATATCGAAGCGCAGGGCGCCCTGCTCCGCCGTCTGCAGCACCTGCACCTTCCGCTCGGCATAGCGAGCCATGACATCCGGGCGTGGAAATCCCCAGCGGTTGCCCCAGCCGGAAGAGACCACCGCCCAGCGCGGTGACACGGCCGCGAGAAACTCCGCGCTGGACGAACTGCTGCTGCCGTGGTGGGGCACGGAGATCAGGTCGACCCGCAAGCGCTCGGGAACACGCAGCAAGGCGGCTTCCCCGGCGCGCTGGATGTCCCCGGTCAACAGCAGACTGCGGCCTGCCGCCGTGCGCACCAGCAGCACGCAGGAGCCATCATTGTCCGACCAGTCCCCCGGTTCGGGATGCAGCAGCTCGAAGTGGACCCCATCCCAGTCCCAGGCCTCACCCGCGATGCAGGGTGGCGGCGCCGCGCCCAGGCCGAAAGCTTCCCGCACCGCGGCCGCGCCGCCGGCGTGATCGCTGTCCGGGTGGCTGATGATGAGCCGATCCAGGCGGCGCACGCCAATACTCCGCAAGGCCGGGACAACCAGCCGGGCGCCGGCATCAAAGCCTCCCGGCCAGGCCGGCCCGGCGTCGTACAGCAGGTCGCGATGGGCGGTCTGCAACAGCACGCTCTGACCCTGGCCCACGTCCCAGAACCAGACACGCAATTCGCCCGGCGCGGGGCGCCCCTCCCCTGCGCCCAGCAGCGGCAGCAGACAGAGCAGCCCCGCCGCCCGGCGCCGCCCCCGGCCGAGCACCAGCCAGGCCAGGCCGGCCATGGCCAGCACGGTGGCGCTCAGGCCAGGCTGCGCCAGGCTGGTGTAGGACCAGGCTGGCGCGGCGACCGCGTCCAGCATCCGCCAGAGCAGTTCCAGCAGCAACAGCAGCACGCGCAGGGGATCTGACCAGTCCAGCAGCACATCCGCAGCGGCACCCAGCATCAGGGCCGGCAGCAGCAGGCCGAACAGCGGCACCAGCAGCAGGTTGACCGGCACCGACAGCCAGGCCACGCCACCGAAGCAGAACCAGACCAGCGGCAGCAGGAACAGGGACAACCACAGCTGCAGGCCGAGCAAGCGGCGCCAGCGCGGCTGCTGCGGCCAGCGTTTCAGGTACAGGATGATCGCCAGTACGGCGCTGAAGGAGAGCCAGAATCCCGGGCCCAGCAGCACCATCGGGTTCAGCCCGACCACCAGCACCGCAGCCAGCCCCAGCAATGCCAGGGCCGGCCGTTCACGCCCTCCGACGATCAGCAGCAGGCCCAGCAGACACATGATCAGGGCGCGCTGCACGGGCACCCCGAAGCCGCTGATCGCGGCATAGGACACCGCGGCAGCGGCGGCGAGCAGCGCAGCAGGGTCGCGCGCCCTCGGCAGCCAGCGCCACAGCAAGGCTCGCCAGAGCAACACGCCCAGCCCCCAGGCCGCGCCCGCCACCAGTCCCAGATGCAGGCCGGAAATGGCGAACAGGTGGCTGGTCCCGGTGCGGCGCAGCACGGTCCAGTCCGCATCGCTCATCCCACTGCGGTCTCCCAGCAGCAGCGCATTCAGGCTGGCCACGGCCCGCGCGGGCCCGTGCAACCGCCAGCGCTGCGTGGGCGACTCGGGGCGGGACGAGCCGGTCGGTCCGCAGGGTCGGCCCTGCCGGACGCTGGCCCGCCCGGCATAGGCTTCCCGGAACAGCCAGGCCTCATAGTCCGGCCCACCCGGATTGGCGCTGCCGCGTGGCGGCCGCAAGCGCAGCTGCAGCTCCCAGCACTCGCCCGCCCGGGGCCTGTCCTGCGCCGCATACCAGCTGACCCGCAGACGTCCGACAGCAGGACCATCCGGCTGAAAGGAAAAGCGGAAGCCATCTCCCGTGGCCTGCACCGGCGCTTCGACAAGGCCCACCAGGGTCCGCTCCTCGGCCGCGCTCAGACGCTGCTCCCAGGTCTGCTGATAGATCAGCGCCATCCAGGCCAGCAGGCCGAGGCCGACCAGCCATCCGCCACGCCCGCGGCGCAACAGAGGCAGGAGCAACAGACCCAGCGCGGGCCAGGCCCAGTGCAGGGGTTCGGAGCGAAACAGCAGCAGCGGGCTGCCAGACAGGGCGACGACCGCGGCCAGCCGCCAGTCGGGGGCCCTCAGGCGGATATCAGTCGCTGTGGAGGCGCCCGTCACGCAGTTCCAGGCGGCGGTCCGCTTTCGCCGCCAGCTGGGCGTCATGCGTGACCAGCACCAGACTGGTGCCCAGCTCGCGGTTCAGTTCCAGCATCAGCTCGAACACGCCGCGCGCATTGCGGGCATCCAGGTTGCCGGTGGGTTCGTCCGCCAGCACGCACTGCGGTCGGCTGACCAGCGCGCGGGCCACCGCAGCCCGCTGTCGCTCGCCGCCCGAAAGCTCACCCGGCTTGTGCGCCAGACGCTCGCCCAGGCCGACCCGGGAGAGCAACTCCGCGGCCTGGGCCTCCGCCTGCGCTGCGTTCTGCCGCCGCAGCAGCAAGGGCATCGCCACATTTTCCTGGGCGGTGAACTCCGGCAGCAGGTGGTGAAACTGGTAGATGAAGCCGAGATGCTGATTGCGCAAGGCGCCCCGGCGGGAGGCGCCGAGCCGGCTGAAGGCCTGACCGGCCAGGCTGACCGTTCCACTGCTGGGCTCATCCAGGCCACCCAGCAGGTGCATCAGCGTGCTCTTGCCAGAACCCGACTGACCCATGATGGCCAGCACTTCACCCTTGCCCACCGTCAGATCGATTTCGTCCAGAACTTTCAGTTCTCGCCCGACATCACTGAAAACCTTCGTCAATTTTTCGCAGGACAGCACCGGATCACTCATAACGCAGCGCCTCCGCAGGCTCCACTCCCGCCGCCCGCCAGGCCGGATACAGGGTGGACAGCAGGCCCAGGGTCAGGGACAGCAGGCCGATCTTGAGCACATCGGCCCAGACCAGCTCCGAGGGCAGATCACTGATGTAATAGACGTCGTCCGGCAGCAGATCCCGATTGAACAGGGTCTCGAGCCCCGCCACCACGGTCTCCACGTTGCTGGCCAGCGCCACCCCGCCGAGCAGGCCCAGCACGGTGCCGATCACCCCGATCAGGGTGCCATTGACCATGAACACCAGCATGATGCTGCGCGGCGAGGCGCCCAGGGTGCGCAGGATCGCGATATCGGCCTGTTTGTCGGTCACTGCCATCACAAGGGTAGATACGATATTGAAGGCCGCCACGGCCACGATCAGGCTCAGAATGATGAACATCACCCGCTTTTCGGTCTGGATCGCGGCGAAGAAGTTGCGGTGCTGGCGGGTCCAGTCGGTGACCCGGAAGAAGCCGGGCAGCTGCTCGGCGATGTCGCGGGCCAGAAACGGCGCGGCGTAGACATCATCGAACTCCAGACGCAGACCACTGACCGCATCGCCCATGCGATACAGGGCCGCGGCATCGCGTCGGTGCACCAGCACCAGGGAGCGGTCGTATTCGTACATGCCGACCTCGAATACACCCACGACATGAAAACGGCGGAAGCGAGGGATCACCCCGGCCGGGGTCACATTGGCGGTAGGAATCATCAGATCCACCGGATCACCCGGAGCAATCCCCAGGGCCATGGCCAGATGGCGACCGATGATGATGCTGAACTCGCCCTCCTTCAGATCTTGCAGGCTGCCATAGATCATGTGCTCGGCAATGCGCGAGATGCGCGCCTCCGCGCTGGGCTCGATGCCACGCATCAGCACGCCGGACAGCTCCCGGCCGTGCCGCACCATGCCTTCGCCTTCCACATAGGGCGCACTGCCCTTGACTGCGGGGAAGCGGGCCACCTCGTCCGCGATGGCCTGCCAGTCGGTCATGGGCTGGCCGGGCTGGGTCACCACGGCATGCGAGGTCATGCCGAGAATGCGGGCACGCAATTCGTTCTCGAAACCATTCATCACCGACAGCACCGTGATCAGCGCGGTGACCCCCAGCGCGATTCCGAGCATGGAGGTGGCGGAGATGAAGGAGATGAAATGATTGCGCCGCTTGGCCCGGGTATAGCGCAGGCCAATGAAGAGTTCGAAGGGTTGTCTCATGGCGGCGCAAGTATACGCGCTTGCAGAGGCCGCGCCGCGCGGCATTTTGGCTGTTCAGGCCCGTAAGTGCTTGTTACTATCGACAGAAATGGAGGCTCGCATGACACGCACAATTCTGATCCTCGCATTCGCTCTGAGCGTTCCCGCCCAGGCGGAAGTGCTCAGCCTGCCGGTGCAGGAAGGCAGCCAGGCCACGGTGGACCGCAGCGTGCTGCCGCGCCGCGGCACCAGCATGACCAGCGTGCGCTCCAGCTACGGCGAGCCGAACTCCATTTCGGGGCCGATCGGCGATCCGCCCATCAGCCGCTGGAATTACGACGGCTTTTCCGTGTTTTTCGAATACGAGCACGTGATCAATGCGGTGATTCACGGCAAGCCCGCACCGATCTATCACCAGGACGAGCTGCGTCCGGCAGGCGGCGGGATTCAACGGTAGGGAGTGTCCCGTAGCGGACTGTCAGGCCGTTCCCCGGCCATGGGCTGGCCTGGTCGTTGATCGCCTGCCAATAGCATCCCACCGCGCTGATAAGTGTCGATTGTTTGCCCATAGTGGGTGCCCACGGGCCACGACAGTCCTGTGGGGCGCTGTCCCCCGCGCCGCTTCGCGGTGCGCTCCAGGCCCGGCCGCTTGGTGGGGCCCGGCTCGACGCGACGTCCTGTCGCGTTGAGCCTCGCTTCGCCATCCATGGCGAA
>JBFJTN010000080.1:0-13645 GCA_041625325.1 Oceanococcus sp.
ACGATCCTGGCCACGCCGCTGCGCCTGGCGCAGTCCAGCAGATTGATGGTCGAGACCACGTTCGTTTCGACATCGTAGCCGGGGTTCTCATTGGAGGACCTGGGCAGGGTCGTCGAAACCAGGTGAAAAACGGCGTCGCAACCCTCGACCGCCGCGGCCATGGCCTCCCGGTCGACAAAGTCGCCCTCCAGCCAGGTGATGGCCTCGTCGGCGGAAAAGCGGCGGTAATGGCGCAGGTTCGGCCGGTCGAAGACACGCACGTCGTGCCCCTGTTCGAGGAGCCCGTCCACCAGATGGGAGCCCAGGAATCCACCGCCACCAAGAACCAGACACTTCACGTCGTTTTCAAGCCTCCAGGCTTTCGCCGGCCGACTCGGCGACGGCGTGGTAGATCCGGATGACATCCTCGGTCATGGCCCGGGTCGAGCGCGGGTAGGCCGTCGTGGCGCTCATGCCGCGCGCGGCCTGCGGATCGGAGACCAGATCCCGCAGTATGGAATACAACGCATCCGCATTGCCTTTTTCGAACAGGAGCCCATTGCGGTGCTCATCCACGAACTCCGACATGCCTGCGACATTCGATATCACGACGGGTGTCCCGCTGGCCAGTGAGGCCAGCAGCACCAGCGGGCTGTTTTCCACCCAGCGGGACGGGATCACGAGGAAATCGAAAGTGGCCAGAACCCCGGCCATGTCCTGGCTGGGAAACGTGCCGCGGAAGCTGATCTCCAGGCCCTGGCTGCGGTCCTGGATGGCGGCCACATAGCCGGGTTCGCCGGAGCCGAAAACCTCGAGAGTCGCGCTGCCTGGGGGCAGACGCCGAAAGGCCTCGACCAGCAGGTCTATGCCCTTGTGGGCGGCCACCTGACCGATGAATCCGAAGCGCAGCGGGGCGCCCGCACCCGCGGTCTTTACGGCACGCGGAATGTCGGTGCCGAAATGCTGGACATGGATCGGCATGTCGAAACCGTTGGCCTTGTAGGCGGACGCCAGGAAGCGTGTTGGTGCGATGGCCGCGCGAAAGCCGGCATAGCGCTGGCGCAGCAGGGCGGGTCGTTCCGCAATGTCCGAGACCCTCTGGCGCATGCGCCCGGTGGCGAATGTGCGCATCAAGGCGGCTCCTGCCTGGGGCACTGGCCAGCGCGCAAGCCGGCTGGTTTCTCCAAGCCTTTGGTCGATGGCCGATCTCAGGCTGCAGGCCATGCAGTTGACCCGGCTCGGGCTGGGCCCTGCGCACTGGGAATCGTCTGCCGCCCGGAGATGGTTGTTGAAGCAGAAGCCAAAGAAGTCGGTCAGGGTGATGACACGCGGGATGCGCCTTGCGTCCGCGACATCGAGCAGGGTGGCCGTGTGGTTGGCCAGATGGGTGACGTGGATGACATCAGGGTCCAGCTGAGTCAGCAGGCGATCCAGAACGGGGCCGATTTCCTCCTGCAGGTAGCGGTCTTTCAAACGCCTTCCAGGGAGATGATTCTTGTCGATGCAATGGACGGGGATACCTTCGAAGCTGTATTGCGTTATCAGCGATTCGCGTTGGCGCTCTCCTTCGAAAACAGCCGAAATGACAATGGGTTCGTGGCCCAGCTCGCGCAGGTTCCTGGCGATCTGCAGGGTGTACGTCTCCGTTCCGTAGATGTGCTCGGGAAAGAAGCAATGCACGATCAGGGCGATCTTCACGGCGGGTTTTGCAGTATCTGACGGTAGATCGTCCGGTACTGTCCGATCATGGCTTCGACCGAAAAGCGGGACAGCGCCCTTTCGCGATTCTGGTCGCCTATCGCCCTTCTGCGTGCCGGCTTGTCCAGCAGGCCTGTGATGATATCGGCCAGACCCTCGGCGTCACCTGGCGGAGCGAGCGTTTCACGGCCGCCCAGGATCTCCTCCAGCGCCCCAACCGCGTACCCGGCAACGGGCAGGCCCATGCTCATGGCAAAGGGAGTGACCTGGCCAAAGCTTTCCTTCCACACCGGGGCGACAAAGACGCTCATCTGCGCATACAACGACGGCAGATCCTGATAAGGAACTGCACCGGTAAACCGGAACTGACTTTCAAGCCCGCACTCCGCCACTCTTGCGCGATAGGTTTTCAGGTAACAGCCATCCCCGACGACGAGTGCGCGGGTTCCGGGGCGATTCTTCACCACCTGGATCAGTGGTTCGATTGATGCTTCGTTCAGCTTGTCCGACTCTAGTCGGTACACCATGCCGATGCAATCTGCGGCTGTGCCCTTCGTCGGCAGGGGGCGGAACAGATCGAAGTTCGAGCCGGGGTAAACAACTTCTGCATTCGAGCAGTTCCAGCCGAAGACCTCGCGCACGTAGCGACTCACGAAAATGTAGCGGTGAATGTCGTCCGCCATATAAGGCGTGATCGGGGTATTCACGTTCTCCACGACCTTGCATCCGATATCAGAGGCGGCCTGGAAAACCTTTTCGTACCAGGACCAGTCCTTGTCCCCCCAGTAGTGCACATGGACCAGATCCGGCTTGACCCGACGCAGGTGGCTGCGGATGTCGACCAGGCTCTGGTACTCGGACACGGTACAGTTGCGGTAGGCAACGGGGGCCGGGACGAGCAGTGACAGCACCTGTTGATCATAGGCGTGGCCGAGACGTTCGATGAGATCGACCACCAGCTGCGAGGACCCCCCCATGCTGAAGTTGGCCAGCGCGTGCACGATGCGTGGCCGGTCCGGCTCCAGCGCACCGCGTATCTCAACCGAATAGGGTGGTGTGCTATGGCCTCTGTTGCGAACTGTCCGCGTGATGCGTTCCAGTTTCCTGACCGGCGCTCGAAATGCCAGTTTCAGGATGTCCGGAACGGAACAGGCAACCAGCAGATACAGCGCCTGGGCGAGTTTCCACCATGACCACTGGAAGGAACAGAGCAGATTGGCCAGCCGGCGCGCCTTGAACAGTTCACTCTCTCCCCGCCGGCTCTCGATGCGCATGGATTCCAGATGGCATCTGGCCTCGAGCAGTTGCTGCTGCAGGCTGGCAGCGAATTCGGCAGCGATCTGATTGGCGGCCTGGTCCCGCTGGTTCCAGATTGGAGAAAAGCACCCTGCAGTGTCTGACACGCCCAGCAGCAGGCCGATGAGCCGGCTTCGCCCTCCAGGGCTCGCCGGAAACAGTCTGTGGTCGAGAAATCCCGCAAGGTTTCTCATGAGCAAGCCCCGATCGCGCTCGAGCAGCAGAGGATGCAGCAGCCGGCTGCTTGCGTAGGCGTATTCCCAGTACGAGCGCTCGTCTGTCCCGAGCCCTGGGGACGCGGCGTGCCGATTGCCGGCCAAGCCGGGGCACAGCCTGAAGCGGGCGCCACCGCTGAGCCAGCGGACCCCGGTATACCATTCCTCCATCGCCTCCAGGCCCGAATCATCGGACCAGAGAGTCGCGGCCTGAGCGTTTCTGACCAGCGCGTAGGAGCGGGAAAACGACCCGTTCCAGATCCAGGCTGCCGGATCGTTCGGATCGGCTTGCGGCGCGTCATGGGACTTCCCGGGATCCGGGCGCGGGGTCAGCACAACATCCACGGCTTCGGACGCTTCGAAAGCCTCAAGCCAGCGCGACAGCATCTCGGGGTCGAACTCATCTCCGGCCTGCGGAGCCCAGAGATACTGACCGCTGCAAGCATTCAGGCCGGCCTGTCGCGCAGCGATGACATCGGGTGCATTGGCCTGATGCGGGATGAGGCGGATCCTTTCGTCATCAATGCCGCCCACCACCGTCTCGGCGGCGGCTTGATCGGTGCCAATGATGAAGAGCTCGATGGCGCCATGCCGTTGCCGCAGCACCGAACGTGCCGTGGCGTCAATGGACTCAGGGCTGCCCCTGGCCAGCAGGAATGCCGAGACGAGCGGTGGCCTCATCCGATTTGTGCCCTGCTCACGGCCGGTTTCCGTCGAGATTCATGGTTGGGTTCCTGTCGCGCCCGAACAGGCGCTGGCCGCTAGCAAACGGATGCCGAAAAGCCAATCATCCATGCGCTCCAGATCGCATTCATTCGCCGACAATGACACGGCTCTCTCTCGCCTTGCCACTGTCAAGGAATCGCAAAGGTCAGGAAGTCCAACCCTAGTTTCCGGATCGTTGAAATCCATCGCTGAAAAGGGTCCAGGAGCTGGTGTTGGTTCAAGTCGGGTGGAAGCGATGACATCCAACTGAAGATCAGAGTCCAGCAATTCTATCCGCCGGGCGAGAAAATTGTGGTCAAACTCAAAGCCAGATTTCGGTGACCAGATGTACATGCTGCGGCAGGCCGGCTTCTGCTCAATTCAAGTGCTTTGAACACATCCGGTCCAGCCATTGCTGCAGCCAATCTGGCTTGTCCCGGGGCGCTGGATGTGAATTCGGTCGAACCCCGGCTGCCGCTCCCAACAATAAGAACCAGAGATTTGTCCATTTGATGAATGGCTGAAGCTTTGCGAAGCGGCTGAGATACCTCCATTCGGGGGATATGATCGGCGCGCACGCTCGCCATATCCGGTCAATACTGAGGTGCGGGTCGCCACCGTATTCGCCCCCAGCCTCTGAACGCGTGTTTCGGATTTTGACATGACGGAAGCAGAGCACAGCGCTGGATCGAATCCTGTGTGCTACCAGGGCGAAGTGCCAAAGGGTTCCATAACCGCCATCAAAGGGCACCGGCACTAAGTGTCGGGCCAGTGCGGCGCTGACGATCTGTACTTCCAGGTCGGCCAGAAAGACTCTGGCTACCGGCGGGTCGTAAATGGCGCTGAACTTTTCCACCAATTCGTGATGCCAGTTGGCGCTTCCCAGGCAGGCAAACAAGGGCTTGAATTCACGCAGCTTGCTTTCCAGTTGCGCCAGAGCGATATCCAGGCCGGCCGCGAATTCCACATCATCATCCAGCATCAGGATGTAGTCATCGTCTCGCGCTTCTTGCAAAGCCCTGGACAGCAGGAGCTCGCGGCCCTTCGACCAGCTCAACCTTTCGGGGCTGCTGAGGTTTGCGAAAGGGTCGTGAGCCCCATGCTTCCAGTTGTACCGGAAGAAGGAATGACCGCGGCGTTGCAATGTCGCCCTGACCGAAGTTCGGTCCGCGAGCAGACCCGACTGCTCGCACCAGATTAGTCTCATGCGGAAAACCTAGCCATGTTCATCAGGGCGCTTTGGCGGCGGATTGGGCGTGTGCCGCAAGGTTGTACTTGTCTGTGCAAATGCCGATGTGCACGCGATCACTATGACGGAGGGTTCCGTGATTTGGTGCGCGGAGCGACCGTTGCAATGGACTCCTGGGTCGCCTCCTTTGGGGGGGCGAGACTGCGATTGACGAAGCGAACCCAGAGTCGTAAACAGACTCCCAAGAATGGATGCCTTATCAGGCGGTTCAGGTAGGATCGAAGCAGGTCAAGCTGCCACGTTTTTGCTTCGAGTTGTGCGTTCAGCTTTTCAAACTTGGCGCGCCGTGTCCCCTGAAATCTGACCGGGCTAAGCCGGACTTCAAGGTCTCCCGATACGCGTCGTATAAGCAAGTCCGCCTTGCTGTCGGCCCTGAAGGTTCTGGGCTTGCTCCGGAAATGTTCGATGGCTGAATCCAGGCCGCCTCCGGCAGCCAGCGATTCGTTCATGGAGGCATTCCCAAAATCTTGGTAGGCAATTGCCTGTTGTGTCTTGGGCCAGACCAGCATGCCTTCATCCCAATCGATAGCTAGCGTCGCGCAGAGATTTCGCAGGCAGGCTTCGGGTGTTTCGATGAACTGCTCGTAATCCAGCATCGGCCAATCATGATGCTTGGCCGATGCGATGTCTTCTCGATAGCGGCTCAGCCGTATTGCAAGGGGGGGGTCGTCACCGGAAGGGCCATCGATGCCGTACTGTTTCGTGATCAACGACGTCATGGCGTCTATCTGAGATCTACAGACCAGGATGGGGTGAACTTCCCATCCTTGCGCAGAGAATAGATCAGCCACTTCCTTGAGGCGGAACGAACCGACGGTCATCTTGATCCAAAGCTTGGATGTGAAAACGCGAGAGAAATCCTGCTGGATCAGACAGTTTTCCATGTCGTAGACGCCGTCCATGTCGGCTCTCTGAAGAAAGCACATGGAGACCAGCGTCGTCCCGCCACTTTGCATGCCACCGCACAAATACAGTGATCGAGCCGTCGATGTCCGTTCAAGCAGCAGGTAGGAGTTAAGCCTCTCCAGCGGCAGGAAATGAGAAAAGGGAAGGTGGTCGCGCACCGCAGCTTCAACTTCGCTGTCGGGGTCATGACCGCCGATGACAACAATCCCATTGTGTGAAACGTACGGTAGCCAGCGAGTCAGGGCTGCAGCAACGAGCTTGTAGCTGTTCAACTGGTGTAGGACCAGCAGGTTGATGGCAGTACCTTGCGAGTCCAGGAGCGAATTGGCGGCCGGAGCGTCGAGATACGCCACCTGATCGGATGACAGTGCGCCTTGAAACGCGTCGAGCTTCACTCCCGGCGAAGTTTCGGGCGCCGGAACATCATCCGTAGCACGGATTACGAGGACCCTCGCTTGGCGGTTGCCTGACACCCCTGCAAGCAAGGCCGCGGTCGCCCGGTCATCGGGCCCGCGAACCTCCAGAATCCTGCAATCGTCACTTTGGCTTGCTGCCCTGGCCAGTTCCCGCAGTCGGCCGAAAAGCTGTTCAGTGGCCAATTCGTCATTCACCGCAGTTTCATCCTGCGAGGTTGTCATGTCACAAGGCCGTCCGGCTTGAACAGCCGGATTTTTGCGTGGGTTACGATGAGTCCGTCGCTGAGTTGGAAATTCGACGGAGGGGCCAGTTGGAGACGCGCCAATTGGCGACGCCAGGACAAGATTTCCCCTCGCCGCCGAAAGCCACCTGCAATTCGGTAAATGCCTGGAGCCAGCATGAGTCGAGGCAGGTCTACCGTGACCCGGAAATGTCCTTGCCTGATGTCCAGGCTGTCGTTTTGAGCAACAGAACTCACTGAGGTGACAAGTTGACCGGAGAGTGTCCAAAACCTGAGTAGCAGCTCGGCGTTCGCGATGTTCTCGGATGCGTTGCAGGAGAGGGTCATTCGGACAGGCGCTCCTGTTCGAAAAGCGTCATTGTCATCGGTCGATGTCAACTGGCATTCTTCGATAGTTATCGCACCGTTATGAGCGAAGTCTCCACCGTCCGGACCGGCGCTGGTGGGGTGTTGATCCCTCGAATGCTCGTAGGTAGAAAATCCTTCATCCAGGTCCGAGTCACAAATGACCTCACCTTTGGACATGACGAGGCAGCGGTCCGCGACTTCCCTCACCTGGATTTCCTGATGTGAGACAAAAATGATCCCGGCACCCTCCCGTTTGAGGGCGGCGATGCGATTTAGGCATCGCACCATGAATGCGTGATCCCCTACGGCAAGCGCTTCGTCAACAAGCAGCAGGTCTGGATCGGTGTGCGCCGCGATCGCGAAGCCCAGACGCACATACATGCCGCTGGAATACTGCTGGACAGGCGAGTCCAAGTGCTCGGCAAGGCCTGAAAACTCCACGATCTGATCGAATCTGCGCTTCGTCTCAGATCGACTGAGGCCGAGAATGCTGCCGTTTATGAAAATATTCTCGCGGCCAGTGAGCAAGGGATGGAAGCCAGCGCCCAGGGCAATCAGTGCGCCGATGCGTCCGCGCATCTCTACGCGCCCTTCTGAAGGGGAAATCAGGCCATTTAAGATGCGCAACAGCGTGGTTTTGCCGGCGCCATTGTGGCCGATCACCGCCAGGCACTCTCCTCGTTTCACCGAAAAACTGACGTCTCGAACCGCCCAGAATTCGTCAGCGCGCAGCGGGACTTCTCTGGGTCTGTTCAGCCCCAGCAATTGGCGGCCGAACTCCTGCGCGCCATACCAGAGTGACTTGCGAAAGTCGCGGCAAAATTTCTTCGAAAGCGCCTCCGCATTGACGAGTACATCACTCATGTCTTTTGGCGGAGATCCCGGTCAGGCCCGGGTGGGCCGCTCATGTGCCCATCCGCTCGATCATTATGGGCATGGCCAAGCGGTATGCGATCCATGCCAAAAACAATAGAACGATGGCGCACGCGCATATGCCCAGTGTCACTCCAAGCATATCCGGACTGTCCCCAAGTACCAGCGAGCGCGCGGTGACGATGAGGGGCGTGAGCGGGTTCCATTGCAGCATTGAGGATCCGAAACCCGATTCCGGTAGTGGATACACCACCGGGCAGAAGTACATCAGGAACTGAAGCAAAAGAGGGAGGCTCCTGCCGATGTCTGAATAAAGGAGTCCGATCGGTGTCAGGAAAACGCCAATCATCGTTCCGACGAGTGTGAGCGCCAAAACTCCAATGGGGGCCAGTGCCAGTGTCCATCCGAAGGATTCCCCCAGAATCATCAAGGCCAGCAGCAGAACGATAAGCCTTACGCTGGCATTGAACAGGGTCTGAATCACACCTGAAACGATCAGAGATTCGCGTGGGAAATTGATCTTTGCAAGGAGGGGCTTCGCGGCTGTTGTTTGCTGCAACGGAGCATTTACGGCGTCCATGAAGATGGACCAGAGGATCGTTCCGGTCATGACGAAGACCGGATAGGAAACGCCAGCATCCTGAATCGTCAGAATGCCCGTGGCGTTGAGAAAAAGCCAAAGGGCGGTATTCGCGGCGGGCAAAGCGAATACCCACAAGTATCCCAATGCGGCTTGCCTGTACTGTGCCTTGATGTCGCGCATGGCCAATTGCCAGGACAGCTCCGGGCATCTCAGCAGGTCCAACCACATCGCTCTTGCGTAACGGCGAGGGCTCCTGTTCTCATGCCCGGGGCCGTAAACCGTGACTGCAGGGGCCTCAGGCATGGGCACCGCGGCGTCGCAGGAGGTGCGCTAGGTTCAAGGATGCGGGAGGCATGGAGGCGGGGGCGAATCAAAAGGTCAATGCTAAATCCCCTCAATACACGGCGTCTACCCGATGTTCTCGTCAGGAGGCTTACGTCGTGCCTGGACTAGTCCGGGGCTTTCGTGGAATTGCGAAGGTGGCACACGAGAAGAATTCAGCTGTGCCTGCGCGAGCAGCCAACGACTGTGAGGCTCACGCCGCGCCAATGAGAATGGGGCCCTGGTCTTAACTGTCGAGCCGTGGTGGTACACACTCGCCTCAGTCCGGGGCGATCCTGGGTCCGCACGGAGTTCGAGGAATCCTCTCTTTTGACCATGGCGGACGCATCACATCCGCAAAGCGGCGATTGTTGCCGACAACTTTTGGAACACTGCTTGGAAACGGCTAAGCTCTGCCGGCCTACCATCGATGGATTGTCGAATCCCAGTGCTCAGCATCATCCTTCCCGCCCGCCAGGAAGCTATCGCGCTCAGGGGCTTGCTCCCGCGGCTGAAAGCCGCCCAGCCCAGCGCCCAAATCATCGTAGTGAATGATGGCTCCACCGACGAAACCGAAGCCCTCTGCGCACAGCACGGTGTCGAGTGTGTGTCCCGGCCCTATTCCATGGGGAATGGCGCGGCGATAAAGGCCGGCGCGCGATATGCCAGCGGCGACATTCTGGTGTTCATGGATGCCGACGGACAGCACGCTCCCGAGGACATCGAAGCGCTGGTGCGCAAGCTGGACGAGGGCTTCGACATGGTCGTAGGAGCACGTTCATGGGGGCACCATGCCAATCTGGGCCGGGGCCTGGCGAACAGCTTCTACAATGCCCTGGCCACCTGGATCAGCAACTGCGAAGTGCGTGATCTCACATCGGGATTTCGCGCGGTGCGGGCCAGCAAGTTCAGGGAGGTTCTCTATCTGCTGCCCAACGGATTCTCCTATCCGACGACCAGCACCATGGCCTTCCTGCGCAGCGCCTACCCGGTGGCTTTCGTGCCGATCGATGTGTCGGAGCGGATCGGCAAGAGCCATATCCGACCGATCAAGGATGGCGTGCGCTTCCTGCTCATCATCTTCCGCATCGCCACGCTGTATTCGCCCTTGAAGCTGTTCTTCCCGGCCAGCGCATTGTTCTTCGTGACCGGCCTGAGTTACTACTGCTATACGCTGCTCAAATACGAGCGTTTCACGAACATGAGCCTGTTGCTGTTCAGCGCTTCGGTGATCATCTTTCTGATCGGTCTGGTCTCGGAGCAGATCACCGCATTGATGTACAAGACACCGCATCAGTAGAGCGGGGATTCACTGGCCGTCTGCCCAGGTCAGCAGGAAGCCGGAAATCAGGTCCTGAGGATGTGCCGGCTCCCCCGCGCCATGGCGCTTTTGCAGTGCCCGGATGGCGTCGGAAGGCTGGCCTTGGCCGGCAAGGGCGGCGCCGGCCAGCGTGAGCAGCTGCGCCCGGACGGCGGCAGGGACGGATGCTGCGTGACGCTGCAGATAGGCGTCGATGGCGTCTGGCAGGGCGTTCGTCGCCTGGCTGGCCGCCAGGGCGTAAAGCGCCCGGAGTTCGGTGAGTATCACAGGGCCCGGAAGCCGCCAGTCCGGCGCAATCCAGCTGCCCTGCAGTTCCTCGGGGCTGCACAGGCCCAGCGAGGCACCCGCCAGTTCCGCCAGGCTGCGCAATCGGAGTTCGATATCGGTCGGGTCACGTTCGGGGGCTTCGACGGCCTGCACATAGCGCAGGTGCATGCGCTGACCCAGGTCGAGCTCTCTGGTCGCTTGCTCCTGCTTGAGGCTGTTGCAGATCGCCGCCGCCTGGGTTCGCCTGGTGGCGGGAGCCGACAAGGGTGATGGACTGAAGCGGGCCGGCGCGGACAGGTCCTGGTCGGGTCTGAGCAGCGCATGAATGGGCAGTCCGTTCCAGGCCAGATCCTGGAGCAGGGCGGCCCGCTGATTGGTGAAGCGATCGGCGGGCGCCTGGAGCGCGAGGGTGGGGTAGTAGTCGGAATGAGCCCGCGCCCCGAACAGCCTGGCGTAGGTCGCCAGGGTCTCTTCATCGCCGGCCAGGCGCAGGCGGAGATCCTCGTTGCTCGCGATCGACACCCGCGCCATCTGCGCCAGCAATTCCTGCGACGTGATCCGGCGCAGGTCCGGTTCCGGCAGCGCCTGCTGCCCGGCGACCAGAATCAGATCCGAGGTGTTCGAAATGTACACGCGGGCATGGGGGAAGACGTCGAGCAGGGACCGGATCATCTGCGCCAGCAGCGCATTGGAAATTTCATAGCTGTGCAGCCACTGGACCATCAGGCCGTTCGGCTTCAACTGGCGACTCAGGCCTTCGTAGAACTCCCGCGTGAACAGGCTGGCCACCCCGCTGACCCAGGGGTTGGAGGGTTCCGACACGATGACATCGTAGGCCGCCTGGCGTCCGGCGAAGTGGGTGCGGGCATCCTCGAAGACGACCACCGAACGGGGGTCATCGTAGGCGCGGTGGTTGCGCGCATGGAAAAGCTTCGCGCCTTCCCACATGGCCGGCTCGATCTCGATGGTTTCCACGCGTTCGGGACGGGTGCCCGTCAGCAGGGCATGGGTGGTCAATCCTGATCCCCAGCCGATCACCGCGATGTCGGCCGGGTCGTCGTGGATGGCCAGGGGCAGGCCAGCCAGCAGCATCATGGTGAGTTCATCGCCGGTGGCATCCAGGTCGGCATCCAGCGCCAGCATGGCGTCGGGCTTGCCGTTGGTCGCGATCATTCCCCAGCCTCCGGTCGGGCTGTGCATCACGCTGACCGTCGCGGTCTTGCCATCCTTGAGGAAGGGCACCTGCACGTGCCCTGGCAGTCGCGCCTGTCCGCCGCGAAACACCCCGGACGCCTGCGCCGCAGGATCCACCTGACCGGCCAGCAGGCTGAAGGCCAGGGCGCCGACGCTGGCCGCGGTGGCGACCGCATACTTGCGCCCGGCACCCTGGCCGCTCATGACCCGCAACAGGTACAGGCCGAGCAGCGCATCCACCGTCGCGGCCAGGGTCAGGGCGAGGCGCAGGCCGAGCAGCGGGATCAGCAGGTGCATGGCCAGGAACACGCCGGCGATCGCGCCCAGGGTGTTGGCCGCATAGACCCGGCCGATGCTGCGCTCGTCCTCGCCACTGCGCAGCAGGATCATGGTGAACAGCGGCAGGGTCATGCCGGCGAAGAAGGCGGCCGGAAACATGACCAGCAGCGCGATCAGGCCGCTGCCGAGGTTGAACAGCGCATAGCCTTCCGGCGTACGCTGGAGCACACGCATGAGCCAGCCCACCCACTCGAAACTGCGGGTGAAGACGACCACCGAGATCAGCGCCGCCACGCCCATGGCCACCTGGGCGAGGGCGGCAGTGCTGATCACGTTGCCGAGCCGGGCGCCGCTCCGGTTGACCCACAGGCCGCCGAAGGCGAGGCCGAAGATGAAGGCCGCCAGCATCAGCTCGAAGGCGTGGATGGTGGTGCCCAGGGCCTGATTCAGCATCCGGATCCAGCCGATCTCGTAGACAAAGGAGCAGGCGCTGGACAGCGCAGTCGCGCCCAGGATCAGCCCGACCAGGCGTGGATTGGCGGCCGGCCCGCCCGTCGCCTCATGGCGGGGCCGCGTCGCTGGCGCGGCGGGCGCCGGCCTGATCCGCCGGGACAGCAGCCAGGCGCCGAGGGCGACCAGCAGGTTGATCAGCCCGGCGGTGAGCATGGCGCCGGGCATGCCGACGGCGGGCAGCAGCAGGAAGGTGGCGGCCAGCGCGCCGAAGCCTGCGCCGATGCTGTTGGAGAAGTACAGGCCACCCAGCACGCGGCCATCCTCGCGCGGCGCCAGCCGCAGGTAGCCGGCGCTGAGCAGGGGGAAGGTGGCGCCCAGCAGCAGGCACTGCGGCAGGATCAGCGCGGAGGCGCCCAGCCACTGCCAGGTCGAAGCCAGGCCCCAGGGGGCCAGCAGGGGCAGGGCGGTGTTGTGGCTGAAGCCGGAGAAGGCTTCGAACACCGGATGAAAGACCAGGCCGGCCAGGCCGATGCCCAGTTCGATCACCGCATAACCCAGGATCAGATTGTGCAGGCGCAGGGACCAGCGCGAAGCCGCCCAGGCGCCCACCGCCATGCCGCCCATGAACAGGGCCAGCACCAGGGACTGGGCGTAGGCGGCATGGCCGAGCAGCAGACCCAGATACTGGGTCCAGATCGACTGGTAGATGAGGCCGGAAAAGCCGGAGAGGATGAAGAGGGCCAGGACCATCAGGCCGGCCAGTTGCTTGTTCATTCGATAGCCTGATTATCGAGCCAGTCCCGGATGTCGGGCGGAAGATCCAGTGAGTCGGGCGATGTTGTCCGCAGGGTGGCCAGTTCAGGCAAGGCCGGATTGCGCGAGCTGCGCCATTCTCGGATGGCCTGCACGAAGTGTCTCTGAGCGGTGGTCCGGTTTCCGTCCTGCAGGGCCAGCATGCCCAACAGGTATTCCAGAGCCGCGTTGTCCGCCTTGATCGCGAAACTGCCGGTCTGTCCGGCCAGTTCAGAGGCCAGTTCCTCGCGCATTGCGCGCACCGCCGGGTCCGGCGCGTCGAATTCCGCCACGATCATGTTCAGCGCACCGACCTGGCCATGCGGTGTTGTGAGCACCCGCTGGTAAGCCTGGAGAAGTGCAGGGCTGGCCGGTGGCTGCCCGGGGCCGTGGATCACATAGGTGAGGATGAAGCCGAGATCGCGCAGCAGGACGTTGCGCAGTTCCTCGGACCAGGTGTCGCCGGCCAGGTGCTCGGCCAGCAGCAGGTCCACGAAGGCCAGATGAG
>JBFJTN010000081.1:0-13492 GCA_041625325.1 Oceanococcus sp.
CACGGTGAGCCCCTTTGCCGCCGGTGCGGCCTCGTGAGCCTGCCGGGAAAGACTGCCATGGCCGGCGCGACAGCACTGGGCTGGAGCCCGCTGCAGGCCTCCGCCGGGCAGATGTTCGGGCCGCGCGGCCTGTGCCGCCTGACCGATGGGAGCCTGTGGGTGGCCGACACCGGACACCACCGCCTGCTGCGCTTCGCGCCGGGCGCCCAGGCGGCGGATCTCTGGCTGGGCCAGGCCGATGCCCAGGGGGATGCCCCGAATGGCGCCGGACCTGTGCACGGCGCCAGCTTCTGGATGCCGGTCGGCCTGTGCCGTTTCGGCGACCATGGCCTGGCCGTGGCCGACTCCTGGAACCACCGGGTGCTGATCTGGCTGGCGGCGCCCACACAGCCCGGCCAGCCCGCCGATCTGGTCCTGGGACAGGCGGGTTTCGGGGGCGCGCTGGCCAATCGCGGCAGCGACCGACCGTCCGCGGACAGCCTGTTCTGGCCCAGCGGCCTGTGGAGCGACGGCCAGCGTCTGGCCGTGGCCGATACCGGCAATCGGCGGGTGCTGATCTGGCAGGCGCTTCCGCGTTGTTCAGGCCAGCCAGCCGATCAGGTGCTGGGCCAGTCGGATATGGACTGCCGGGACGAGAACGGCGGCACCGATCTGGATGCCTGCGGCATGGTCTGGCCGCATGCCGTCACCGACTGGCGCGGCGATCTGGTGGTCGCCGATGCCGGTGCCAGCCGCATGATGTCCTGGTCCGGCTGGCCCCGCGATGATGGGTCACCCTGCCAGCGGCTGCTGGGCCAGGCCGATCCCGGCGGGCGCCTGCACAACCGCGGCCATCCCCGACCCGGCCCTGACAGTCTGGCCATGCCTTATGCCGTGGTCGCCTGGCGGGACTGGCTGCTGGTGGCGGACACCATGAATTCCCGCCTGCTGGGCTGGCGCCCGGGCCAGGACCGGGCCAGCTGGCTGTACGCCCAGACGGATTTCTCCCAGGCCGGTGACAACCGCTGGCAGGCGCCGGCGCAGGACAGCCTGTGCTGGCCTTATGGGCTGAGTCTGGATGGCGATCGTCTACTGGTGGCCGATACCGGCAACAATCGCATCCTCGAGCTGGACCTGGAGGCCTGCGTCAATGCCGGCTGAACGCATCCGTCTGCAGGGCCGGGTCCAGGGCGTGGGCATGCGGCCCACCCTGTACCGGCTGGCGGCGGAGCGCGGCCTGCGCGGTGCGATCCGCAATGACGGGCAGGGCGTGGAGCTGGACCTGCATGGCCCGGCCGAGGGCCTGAATGACTTTCTCACGGCGCTGCCCGCCGCCCTGCCACCGCTGGCCCGGCTGGATGCCCTGCAGCGTCAGCCGCTGGAGCAGGCGACCCCCGACAGTCTGTCGATCGAGAGCAGCCGCGTGGCGGGGCAGGGCGCCGTGGTCCTGCCGGACGCCGCGACC
Organism: Oceanococcus sp.; assembly: GCA_041625325.1. Classification (GTDB taxonomy): domain Bacteria; phylum Pseudomonadota; class Gammaproteobacteria; order Nevskiales; family Oceanococcaceae; genus Oceanococcus. The sequence continues at coordinate 1,445 of JBFJTN010000081.1, forward strand.
TGCCCCGACTGCCTGGCCGAGATTCGTGATCCCCGGGCCCGCCGCTATCGCTACGCCTTCACCAACTGCACCCACTGCGGCCCGCGCCTGTCGATCCAGCGGCGCATTCCCTGGGATCGCCCCGGCACCGGCATGGCCGGCTTTGCCCTGTGCCCGGCCTGCGCGGCCGAATACGCCGATCCGGCGGACCGGCGCTACCACGCGCAGCCCATCGCCTGTCCGCATTGCGGTCCGGTCTGCAGCCTGCGCGATGGTGCCGGCGCTGCGCTGGCCAGCGGCGCCGGCGCCATCGATGCGGCCGCCGCCTTGCTGCGGCAGGGCCGAATCCTCGCCATCAAGGGCCTGGGCGGTTTCCATCTGGCCTGCGATGCGCGTGATGAGACGGTGCTGCGGCGATTGCGTGAGGCCAAGCATCGTCCGGACAAGCCACTGGCCCTGATGCTGCGTGAGCTGGATGCGGTCGGGCGGCATGTGCAGCTGAGCGAGGCCGCGCGCGACTGGCTCCGGCATCCGGCGGCACCGATCCTGCTGCTGCCGCGCCGGGCGGACAGCCAGCTGCCTGAGGCGCTGGCCCCCGGTCTCGATCAGCTGGGGGTCATGCTGCCGCATAGTCCGCTGCACCATCTGCTGCTGGCCGCCTTCGACGGCCCGCTGGTGATGACCAGCGGCAACCGCTCCGGCGAGCCGCCCTGCATCGACAACGCCGAAGCGCTGGAGCGCCTGAATTCGGTGGCCGATGCCTTCCTGCTGCATGATCGGCCCATCCTCAACCGCCTGGATGACAGCCTGCTGCAGCTGGTCGACGGCCAGCCCCGGGTGCTGAGGGTGGGGCGCGGCCTGGCGCCCGTCCAGCGGCCACATCCCGGAGCGCCCTTCGCTCCGGTGCTGGCTCTGGGCGGTCAGCTCAAGGCCAGTTTCGCCCTGTTGCGCGAGACCGACTGGATCGCCTCCCAGCACATCGGTGACCTCGCCCAGGCCGACAATCTGCGTGATTTCGAAGCCGCCCTGGGACGCTACGAGACGCTGTTCCAGTTCAGGCCCGCCGCCATTGCGGTGGACGCCCACCCCGGCTATCTCTCCCACCAGCTGGGCCGGGCTCTCGCCCGCCAGCGACAGCTGCCGCTGATCGCGGTGCAGCACCATCATGCGCATGCGGTCTCGGTGCTCGCCGAAGCCGGCCGCCGACCGGGTCAGGGGCCCTGGCTGGCAATCAGCTGTGATGGCCTGGGTTACGGCGAGCAGGGCGAGCTGTGGGGAGGCGAGTTCCTGTCGGTGTGCTTCCAGGACGCGCGACGCCTGGGTCGCTGGCGGCCGGCGGCGCTGATCGGCGGCGCGGCCAGTCTGCGCGAGCCCTGGCGCCACCTTTACGCGGTGCTGGATCAGCTGGGCGGCTGGGCCAGCCTGGCCAGCCGCTATCCGCGCCTGGCCGCGCGCCTGCGCTGGCCGCAGCCCCCGGAACTGCTGGACTCGCTGTTGCGCGATGGCCAGCACTGCCCACCCTGCAGTTCGCTGGGGCGGGCCTTTGATGCCCTGGCCGGGCTGCTGGGGCTGGCGCCGGAGCGGATCAGCTACGAGGCGCAGGCGGCGCTGGCCGTGCAGACGGCGGCCCAGCGCGCGGATCAGCCGGCCCGCTACAGCGTGTCGCTGGAGCGCCAGGGGGACCTGTGGGAGCTGGACTGGCGCCCGCTGTGGCAGGCCATGCTCGAGGACGCCGAGGCCGGCCGGCCGGCGCCGGACATTGCCGGTGGGTTTCACCGGGCGCTGGCCGAAGGTCTGGCCGACCTGGCCGCACGCCTGGTGGACGAACGGGCTCTGCCACCCGAACTGGTGCTCTGCGGGGGCGTGTTCCAGAATCCCGTGCTGCTGGGCCTGTGCCAGCAGGCACTGGAGCGGCGAGATCTGCGGGCCCTGTGCGCGGCCGAGCTGCCTGCCAATGATGGCGGCCTCGCCCTGGGCCAGGCCTGGATCGCGGCGACGCGCCTGGCGAGGGAGGACTGAGCGCATGTGCCTGGGCATACCCGGACAGATCGTGGAGATCAGTGACAGCCGCCGTCGGCTCGCCCTTGCGGAGGTGTCGGGTGTGCGACGGGAGATCAATGTGGCCTGTGTCTGCCGGCCCGGCGAGGCGGTCGAGAGCCTGCTGGGCAGCTGGGTGCTGATCCATGTGGGCTTTGCCATGGCCCGGGTGTCCGAGGAAGAGGCCGCAGCGAGCCTGCGCCTGCTGGATGAACTGGGCGAGGCCGAATCGGCCCTGCGGGGTGGCGCATGAGCGACGACCTGCTCGACCAGCTTTACCCCTGGCAGCAGGCCCGGCCGACCGGAGCTGGCGATCTGGCCGCTTCGGTCGCGGCGAAGGTCGCCGCCTCGCAGGCCGCCGGCCGGGCCTTTTTCGAATCGCAGACACCAGCGCTGATCGCGGCCGCCCGCAGCCTGGCCGACAGCTTCCGCCAGGGCGGCCGCTTGCTGACCATGGGCAACGGCGGTTCCGCCTGCGATGCCGCCCATATCGCGGTGGAGTTCAACCATCCGGTGACGGCCGGCCGGCCGGCCCTGCCCTGAATCAACCTGAGCGCCGATACGGCCATGCTCACCGCGGTGGCCAACGATGTCGGTGTCGAGGAGGTGTACGTCCGTCAGATCATCGCCCATGGCCGCGCCGGTGATGTGCTGATCGGCATCTCGACCAGCGGCAATTCGCCCAATTTGCTGGCCGGCTTCCGCCAGGGCGCCCGCCAGGGCCTGCACGGCATCGCGCTCAGTGGTGGGGACGGTGGCGCGGTGGCGCGCCTGCCTGAGGTCGCCCACTGCCTGAGCGTGCCTGGCGACAGCGTGCACCGCATCCAGGAAAACCAGCTGCTGATCTATCACATCCTGTGGGATCTGGTGCACAGCCTGCTGGCGGCGCCGGCATGAAGTACGTCAGCGAATTCCGCGATGGCGTCCGGGCGCGCCGGCTGGCCGCCGAACTGGCCCGGCAGGCCGCCGCGCTGGCCCTGGATCCGGCCCGGCCGCTGCGCATCATGGAGGTCTGTGGCGGTCACACCCACGCGATCTTCCGCTTCGGCCTGCACGAGTTGCTGCCGCCGGGCGTGGAGTTCGTGCACGGGCCGGGCTGTCCGGTCTGCGTGCTGCCCATGGGCCGGGTGGATGAATGCGTGGCCCTGGCCGAGCGGCCGGGCATGATCTTCGCCAGCTTCGGCGATGCCCTGCGGGTGCCGGGCAGCCGCAAGTCGCTGCAGCAGGCCCGCGCCGACGGCGCCGATGTGCGGGTGGTCTACTCGCCGCTGGACGCGCTGGCCCTGGCCCGCGACAACCCGGATCGCGAGGTGGTCTTTTTCGCCCTGGGTTTCGAGACCACCATGCCGGGCACCGCCCTGTGCCTGCAGCAGGCGCGCGAGGAGGGCCTGGACAACTTCTCGGTCTACTGCAACCACATCACCATCGTGGCCACGCTGCGCGCCATCCTGCAGTCCCCGGACATGCGCCTGGATGGCTTTCTCGGGCCCGGCCACGTCAGCATGGTGATCGGCCAGCGGCCCTATGCTTTCGTGGCGGAGCAGTTCGGCAAGCCGCTGGTGGTCACCGGTTTCGAGCCGCTGGATGTGCTGCAGGGGCTGCACATGCTGCTGGCCCAGCGCCTGGACGGTCGCTGCGAGATCGAGAACCAGTACCGCCGGGTGGTGCTGCCCGGCGGCAACGCGGCGGCCCTGACCGCCATCGCCGAGGTGTTCGAACTGCGTGAATTCTTCGAATGGCGCGGCCTGGGCTCGATCGATCATTCCGGGGTCCGCCTGCGCCCGGCCTATGCCCGTTTCGATGCCGAGACGCGCTACGGCCTGCGCGCGCCGCACATCGCCGACCCGAAGTCCTGCCAGTGCGGCGAGGTGCTCAAGGGCGTGATCCGGCCGGAGCAGTGCAAGGTCTTCGGCCGTCAGTGTACGCCGCAGAACCCTCTGGGCGCGCTGATGGTGTCCTCGGAAGGGGCCTGTGCGGCGGTCTGGCAGTATGGCCGGCACCGGATCAGGGCATGAACCGGATCACCCTGGCCCACGGCAGCGGCGGACAGGCCATGCAGGACCTGCTGCGCGAGGTGGTGCTGCGCCATTTCGATGATCCGCTGCTGCGGGCCATGGAGGACTGCGCCCGCCTGCAGCCGGTGGCGGGGGAACTGGCCTTCACCACCGACAGCTTCGTGGTTGACCCGCCGGAGTTTCCCGGCGGTGACATCGGCCGTCTGGCCGTGTTCGGCAGCGTCAATGATCTCGCCGTGGGTGGGGCCCAGCCGCTGTGGCTGAGCTTTTCCCTGATCCTGGAGGAAGGCCTGGACCTGGAGCGCCTGCAGCGCATCCTGGCCAGCGCCGCGGCCGCCGCCCGCGAGGCCGGTGTGCGCATCGTGGCCGGCGATACCAAGGTGGTGCCGCGCGGCGCGGCGGACCAGATCTACATCAATACCGCCGCCATCGGCCGCATGGGTGGTCCGCGCCTGAGCGTGGCGGCGGCGCGGCCGGGTGATGCGGTGCTGCTCAGTGGCGATCCGGGCCGCCACGGAGCGGCCATTCTGGCGGCCCGCAAGGACCTGCGCCTGAGCGCGCCGATACTCAGCGACTGCGCCAATCTGCATCCTTTGTGCGCGGCGATTCTCGCGGCCGGCCCCGGGACCCGCTGCCTGCGTGATGCGACCCGCGGCGGGGTGGCAGCGGTGCTCAACGAAATGGCCCTGGCCTCGGCCTGCGCGATCCGCCTGGACGAGGAGGCGGTGCCCCTGGACCCGGTGGTCCAGGGGCTCTGCGAGTTGCTCGGCCTCGACCCCTTCAGCCTGGCCTGCGAAGGACGCCTGCTGGCCGTGGTGGCGGATGCGCAGGCCGAGGCCGTGCTCGCGGCGATGCGCGCCGCGCCGCAAGGCGCCGGCGCCCGGCGCATCGGCGTGGTGCGGGAGGGTCCGCCCGGGCGGGTCAGCATGCGTTCCGCGCTGGGCGGGGAGCGCATCCTGGACATGCCCTTGGGCGAGTTGCTGCCGCGGATCTGTTAGGCCGAAGAAAGGAGGAAGACCGATGACACAGGGCAAGGCAGGTGCAGCGGAGAAACTCCTGGATGGCCTGGATGAGACCGGCCTGGCCGAGCTGCTGGACGCCGTGGCGGCGCCTGAAGATGCTTTCGACAATGTGCTGCTCGCGGATCTGGCCAATGACCGGGCGCAGGAACGTGGCGCGCAGGACGCGGAGCCCGGGCTGCTGTCCCTGGCCCGGGGGCTCCTGGGCCAGGCCCAGCCACCGGCCTGGCCGGCGTCTGCGGGCCTGCTGATCGGGCTGGCTTTTGATGGACACGTCGCCCTGCTGTTCCCGGGGCCGGAACTGGTGGTGGTCGCCCTGCAACTGGGACAGCGTTCCGATCTGATCCAGCTGCGCCAGATGGCCGCGAGCCTGCGCCAGCGGATCGATGCCGGTGATCATGATGCCCTGGCGCAGGCTGGCAAGGCCGTGCACTGGGCCTGGCGCCTGGATCCGGACACCGGCGAGATCCGCGCCGCCTGGGCCCTGAACGACAGTGCGGCGACCCTGCGCCAGTTCGAGGCGGCGCGCGGGCGCGGCGATCTTGGCGCCCTGTTCGCGGGCCTGCTGCAGGGGCGGGCGCCGGCCGGCGCGGCGCGGCGCAGCCTGCACGCGGTGCTGCTGGACGACGGCCAGCGCTACTGCGAGTTGATCCGTGTGCCCTTCGTGGCCCGCCTGGTGGTGGGCGTATCGGCCCGTGTGGCCCGCCCCGGGCACCGGGTCTGGGCCACTGCCCGCCAGGTCGCCGAGGACGTGCTGCGCGGTGTCATCGGCCGGATTCTGGCGGCCGGCCTGAGCACGCAGATGCAGCCCTTCCCCGAGACCGAGGTCGAGTTCGAAGGCATCATCGGCGAGTTGCGCGACCTGGCCGCGGGTGATCTGGACCAGCGCCTGGTGCTGGGCGGCTTTGCCGACCATCCGGTGGATGGCGATGTCGGCAGCATGCGCTGTCGCGAATGCATCTACTACCTGCCGCACCGACGCTGGTGCGATCTGCCGGAGCTGCCACTGCCGGTGGAGGCGGACTGGTACTGCCGCCTGTGGAAAATGTAGCCATGCATGAGCTGTCCGTGATGCGCAACGTGATCGACATCGCCAGCGAACATGCCGCCGGACGGCCGGTGCAGCGGCTGCAACTGGCGGTCGGCCGGCTCAGCTGCGTGATGCCGAGGGCGCTGCACTTCTGCTTTGACAGCCTGGCCCGGGGCACGCCGCTGGAGCAGGCCGAGCTGCAGATCAGCGAAATCGACGGCCTGGCCCGCTGCGGCGCCTGTGGCGCGGAATTTGCCATGCCGGCAGGCGGGGCGCGCTGCGACTGTGGCAGCCTCGACTTCCAGCTGCTGGCCGGCGAGGAACTCAAGATCGTGGAACTGGAATTCCAGGAGGAGAACTGAGATGTGTACAACCTGTGGCTGTTCCGATCAGTCCCGGCTGACGGTGACCCGCATGCACGCGCCCGGCGCGGCGCATGACCACGGCCAGCATCATCATCACCCGCGCGATGCGCAGACCCTGCGCCTGGAGCAGGACATCCTGGGCAAGAACGACGCGATCGCCGCGCGCAACCGGGACGATTTCAGCGCCCGGCAGGTGCTGGCCCTGAACCTGCTCAGCGCGCCCGGTTCGGGCAAGACCAGCTTGCTGGAGCGGACCCTGCGCGAGATCGAGCTGCCGGCGGCGGTGATCGAGGGCGACCAGCACAGCCTGAACGACGCCCGCCGCATCCGCGCCACCGGCGCCCCGGTGGTGCAGCTCAACACCGGGGCGGGCTGTCACCTGGAGGCCGACATGCTGGCTCACGGCGTGGCCGAGCTGCAGCCGGCTGCGGGCAGCCTGCTGTTCATCGAGAACGTCGGCAATCTGGTCTGCCCGGCCCTGTTCGATCTGGGCGAGGCGGCCAAGGTGGTGATCCTGTCGGTGACCGAGGGCGAGGACAAGCCGCTGAAGTATCCGCACATGTTCCGCGCCGCCAATCTGTTGCTGATCAACAAGATCGACCTGCTGCCGTATCTGGACTTCGATATCGAGGCCTGCGTCGCCGCGGCGCGGCAGGTGAATCCGCAACTGAGCGTGCTGCAGCTGTCGGCTCGCAGCGGCGAGGGCCTGGCGGCGTGGTACGCCTGGCTGCGCGCGCAGCACGCTGAGCTGGCCAAGGCGGTCGCCAGCGATCAGCGGGGGGCGGCGTGAGACGGCTGCTGGCAGGCCTTGCCGGGCTGTCGGTTCTGGTCGCCGCGCCGGTCTGGGCACACCCGGGGCATGGCCCTGAGCTGGCAGGGCTGGCGCATGACGGCGCGCAGGCGCTGGCCATGGTCTGGCCATTGATTCTGGTGCTGGGCCTGCTGGCCCTGGCGAAGCTGGTTCCGGGGCGCCTGCGCCGGGATTAGCCGCCGCGCGCCGGCAGCAGCAGGATGAAGCGGGAGCCTCCCCCGCTGCGGGCTTCGGCCCAGAGCTTGCCGCCATGCAGTGCCGCGATCTTGCGGCAGATGACCAGGCCCAGGCCTTCACTGTGAGTGGCGCTGCTGCTGGGCGAACCGACGAAGGCCTGGAAAATATCCTCCAGGCGATCGGCGGCGATGCCGCGACCGCGATCCGCCACCGCGATGCTCCAGTTCTGGCCGCGGGCCTGGATGCTGATGTCCACTTCCGGCGGGCGATGGTCGTGGAACTGCAGTGCGTTGTGCAGCAATTCCTCCATCAGCTGCTGGAACAGCATGCGGTGGCCGTAGAGCGTGGGAAACGGGTCCAGCCGGACCTGGGCGCCGGTCTGCAAGATCAGGGTTTCGCAGCTCTTCAGCACCTCCTGCATGGCGGCATCGCCGTCGAATTCCGCCGGCGCGGTTTCGGGATGGGTCAGCCGTGACAGCCGGCCCAGCGCCTGGGCCAGCTCCGCGATGCGCTCGCTGCCGTCGTCCAGGTGATCCCAGTGCTCGCGCAGTCCGGGCGGGGTGTGGTGCTGCAGAGCCGGGCGCAGGCTGGATGCGGCCTCGTGGATCAGGCTGGCCGGCGCGCTGACCCGGGCGGCGACCCGCTCGAGCAGAACCTTGTACTCCTCGGCAACCGTGGCCAGCTGGCGACGGCTGCGCGCCAGCTTGGTCAGCTGCTCGTAGGCGGCCAGGGAGGTGTGCATCAGCGAGAACATGCGGTCCTGGGTCAGGTCGGTCTTGGCCCGGTAGTCGTTGATGTCGTAGGCCTCGATCACCCGCCGTTCCGGGGCCAGGCCGGGGTGGCCGGTGCGCAGCACGATGCGAACGAAGCGGTTGCCCAGGGTCTGGCGGATGTACTGGATGACCTTGAGGCCGGCGTCTTCGGTTTCCATCACCACGTCGAGCAGGATGACGGCGATCTCCGGATCGTTCTCGATGATCTGCTGGGCGTCGGCGCCATTGAAGGCGCTGATGAATTCCAGGCTGCGCCGGCGATACCGGAAGTCGCTCAGGGCCAGGCGGGTGATGCTGTGCACCTCCGGCTCGTCGTCCACGATCAGCAGCTTCCAGGGGCGCCGTGCCGGCTCGTCGGATTCCGCCTGACCGCGCAGGACCGGGCTGCGGTTGCCGGCGCTTGCCGGCCCGTCTTCGGCGGCCAGGGAAAGGGGTGTCTTGTCAGACATGTGCTTGCGGGCTGGAGGGCGAGTGGCGTCCGGCCTGCTGGCCCGAGGGGGCAGGGCGTGCGGCTGGTGGCGCATCGGGACGCTCCTTTGCATAGGTATCCGGAACCTACGCCTGCGATCGTGAAGAAAGCGAGAACGGGATGGCTTAGTGAAAGTCCCGCGAGCGCAGCGCCAGCTCGCCCAGCAGGGCGCTTTCGTCGCGCAGGTCATCGACGATCAGGTGCTGCACTCCGTCGCGGTTCTCCAGCACCCCATCCGCCACCAGCAGTTGCCCCTGCAGCACGCTGCGGCGGTGGCGCTGCAGGATTTCCGGTTTGATGATCAGGTTGCTGTTGCCGGTCTCATCCTCCAGGGTCATGAAGATGATCCCGGCGGCGGTGCCGGGACGCTGCCGGTTGGTGACCAGGCCGGCCAGGCGGCTGCGGCTTTCATGGGCCACCCGGCGACTTTCGCGGGCGGACAGGCAGCCCAGCGCGTGCAGCCGCGGGCGCAGGAAGCTCAGCGGGTGGCGGCCCAGGCTGTAGCCCAGGCTGGCGTAATCAGCCAGCAGATCGTCCTGCGCCTGCGGCACGCGCAGCACCGGCAGGGATTCGGCCACCGCCGGCAGCGCCGGCCGCGCCTCGCTGCCCTGGACCAGCCACTGGGCCCGGTGGCGATGGCCGGCCAGGCTGGCCAGCGCCCCGGCACTGGCCAGCAGCTGGCGGGAGCGGCGGTCCAGCTGGGCCCGGGCCACCAGATCGGGCACCGTGGCGCAAGGCCGGGCCGCCACGATGCGCGCCGCCACCGCCTCGCCCAGGCCCTTGATCCGGTTCAGGCCCAGGCGCACCGCCGGGCGTTGCCCGGGGGTGGTTTCCAGGCTGCTGTCCCAGTCGCTGTAGCGCACATCCGCCCGGCGCACCTCGACCCCGTGGCGTCGCGCATCCTGGATCAGCTGCGAGGGGGAATAGAAGCCCATGGGCTGGCTGTTCAGCAGCCCGGCCAGGAAGGCTGCCGGTTCATAGCGCTTCAGCCAGGCGGAGACCCAGACCAGCAGGGCGAAACTGGCGGCGTGGGATTCGGGGAAGCCGTACTCGGCGAAACCCTGGATCTGGCGGTAGATCTGCTCGGCGAAGGCCGGCGGGTAGCCGTTGGCGGCCATGCCGGCCTTGAGTCGTTGCTCGAAGGGGTCGAGGCTGCCGCTGCGGCGCCAGGCCGCCATGGAGCGGCGCACCTGATCGGCCTCGCCGGGGGAGAAGCCGGCGGCGACCACGCAGATTTCCATCACCTGCTCCTGGAAGATCGGGATGCCCAGGGTGCGCCCCAGCACCTTCTCCAGCCCGGCCGGGCAGCTGACCGGCTCGCGGCCCATGCGCCGGTCCAGATAGGGATGGACCATGCCACCCTGGATCGGGCCGGGGCGCACGATGGCGGTTTCGATCACCAGATCATAGAACTCGGCCGGTTTCAGCCGTGGCAGCATGGACATCTGGGCCCGTGATTCGACCTGGAACACGCCGATGGAGTCGGCCCGCTGCAGCATCTGGTAGACCGCGGCGGCCTCCTGGGGTGCTTCCTTCTCCACCCGGCGGATGGCATCGATGGACAGGCGGGCGCCACGATAGCCCCGGATCAGGTCGAAGCTGCGGCGGATGGCGCTGAGCATGCCCAGGGCCAGGCAGTCGATCTTGAGCAGGCCCAGGGCGTCGAGGTCGTCCTTGTCCCACTGGATGATGGTGCGCTCGGCCATGGCCGCGTTCTCCACCGGCACCAGCTCCTCCAGCGTATCGGCGCAGATGACGAAGCCGCCGACATGCTGCGACAGATGGCGGGGGAAGTTGATCAGCTCGCCGACCAGACCGAGCAGCTGCTGCATCAGGCGGGAGTCCGGGTCGAAGCCCAGCTCGCGCAGACGCTCGGGCAGGCTGGCGCTGTCGTCCCACCAGGCCAGCGCCTTGCTGATGCGGGCCACGTCATCCAGCGACAGGCCCAGGGCCTTGCCGACATCGCGAATGGCGCTGCGCGGCTTGTAGCTGATCACGGTGGCGGCCAGGGCGGCGCGGTGACGGCCGTACTTCGCATAGATGTGCTGGATCACCTCCTCGCGGCGCTGGTGCTCGAAGTCCACGTCGATGTCCGGCGGCTCGCCGCGTTCCTTGGAGATGAAGCGCTCGAACAGGGGGCTGACCTTCATGTCCACCGGATCGACCGCGGTGATGCCCAGGGCGAAGCAGACCGCCGAATTGGCGGCCGATCCGCGGCCCTGGCAGAGGATGCCGCGGCCGCGCGCCCACTGCACGATCTCGTGCACGGTGAGGAAATAGCCCTCGTATTGCAGTTCGGCGATCAGGCCCAGTTCGCGCTCGATCAGGGCGCTCACGGCGGCCGGCGTGCCGCCCGGCCAGCGCCGGGCCAGGCCCTGCTCGGTCAGTGCACGCAGATGCGCCGTGGGGCTGCACCCGGCCGGCACTGACTCGCTGGGATAGCGGTACTCGATCTCATCCAGACTGAAATGGCAGCGCGATGCGACACGGACGGACTCCTCCAGCAGTTCGGCGGGGTAGAGCCGGGTCAGGCTGCGCAGCGGGCGCAGGTGTCGTTCGGCGTTCGGGAACAGGCGATGGCCGGCCTCGCGCAGGCTGCAGCCGTGGCGGATCGCGCTCAGGGTGTCCTGCACCGCACGGCGCTCGCGCCGGTGCATGTGCACGTCGCCGCAGGCCACCAGGGGCAGGCCGCTGCGGGCCGAGAGCTGCTGCAGCCGGGCCAGCCAGGCTGCATCCTCGGGCCCGCGGTGCAACTCCACCGCGCACCAGGCGCGGCCGGGGAAGTGCGCGCACAGCCAGGCGGCCTGCTCCTCGGGCCCGCCGCCGGGTTCCGGCAGCAGGATGGCCAGGCAGCCCTCCAGATCGGCCAGATCCTCGCGCGCCAGCCGGTAGCTTCCCTTGGCGGCTTGCCGCCGGCCGTGGCTGATCAGGCGGCACAGGGCCCGGTAACCGCTGGCGTTCTCCACCAGCAGCACCAGTTTCAGGCCGTCCGTGCAGCGGATTTCGCTGCCGATGATCAGCGCCAGGCCCTGCTCGCGCGCGGCCTGGTGGGCCCGCACCACCCCGGCCAGCGAGCATTCGTCGGTCAGCGCCAGCGCGCGGTAGCCCAGGGCCCGGGCGCGCAGCACCAGTTCATGCGGGTGCGAGGCGCCGCGCAGGAAGCTGAAATTGCTCAGGCAGTGCAGTTCGGCGTAGGGCATGTGGCGGAAGACGTTCAGGAAAAAACCATCCGCAGATGACACAGATGACGCAGATTTTCAAAGAGAGAAGCCTTTATCCATTTGCGTCATCTGCGTCATCTGCGGACAGTGGGCATAGGGGTTCCTCCCAGGGGCTGGAGGTTCTGAGGATAACTGTCATTATAGACAGTTCA
>JBFJTN010000082.1:0-13260 GCA_041625325.1 Oceanococcus sp.
CAGGTCGGCATGCCGGTGGTGCACCGCGACCACGGCGTGGGGCTGTATCAGGGCCTGAGCAAGCTGGATATCGGCGGCCAGGAGCAGGAGTTCCTGAGCCTGGAATACAAGGGCGGTGACCGCATCTACGTGCCGGTCACCAGCCTGAATCTGGTCCATCGCTTCACCGGCGGCGATTCCGAGCACCCGCCGCTGCACGCCCTGGGCAACGATCGCTGGCAGAAGCAGCGCGAGCGCGCCGCCAGACGGGTCCGTGACGTGGCGGCGGAACTGCTGGAGATCCAGGCGCGCCGGGCCGCCCGCAAGGGGCAGTCGCTGAGCGTGGATTACCTGGACTACGAACGTTTCGCCGCGGGTTTCCCCTTCACCGAGACCGAAGATCAGGCCCAGGCCATCGACGATGTGCTGTCCGATCTGGCCCGCGCCCAGCCGATGGACCGGGTGGTCTGCGGTGACGTGGGTTTCGGCAAGACCGAGGTGGCCCTGCGCGCGGCCTTCGTGGCCGCCCAGGCCGGCAAGCAGGTCTGCGTGCTGGTGCCCACCACCCTGCTGGCGCGGCAGCATCTGCAAAGCTTCGGCGACCGTTTCGCCGACTGGCCGATTCGCGTGGAAGGCCTGTCCCGGCTCAAGACCGGCAAGGAGCAGACCGCCCTGCTGACCGATCTGGCCGAGGGCAAGGTGGACATCATCATCGGCACCCATCGCCTGCTGCAGGCGGACATCCGCTTCAAGGACCTGGGTCTGGTCATCATCGACGAGGAGCAACGCTTTGGCGTGCGCCACAAGGAACGCATGAAGGCCTTGCGCGCCGAGGTCGACATGCTGACCCTGACCGCCACGCCGATCCCGCGCACGCTGAACATGAGCATGAGCGGGCTGCGGGATCTGTCCATCATCGCCACCCCGCCCTCGCGCCGTCTCGCCATCAAGACCTTCATCAGCCAATGGGAGGCGGCAGTGATCCGCGAGGCCTGCCAGCGCGAGCTCAAGCGCGGCGGCCAGGTCTTCTTCCTGCACAACCGGGTGCAGGACATCCGCAGGATCGCCGATGAGGTCGCCGCCATCGTCCCCGAAGCCCGGGTCGGCGTGGCCCATGGCCAGATGCAGGAGCGCGAACTCGAGCAGGTGATGCTGGATTTCTACCACAACCGCTTCAATCTGCTGGTCGCCACCACCATCATCGAATCCGGCATCGACATTCCCAACGCCAACACCATCATCATCAATCGGGCCGATCATCTGGGTCTGGCCCAGCTGCATCAGCTGCGCGGGCGGGTCGGGCGCTCGCATCACCGGGCCTATGCCTACCTGCTGGTGCCGGATGCCCGCTCCCTGACCAAGGATGCGGAACAGCGGCTGGCCGCCATCGAGGCCATGGGCGAGCTCGGCGCCGGCTTCCAGCTGGCCACCCATGATCTGGAGATTCGCGGCGCCGGCGAGCTGCTGGGCGCGGAGCAGAGCGGACAGATCCAGGAGGTCGGTTTCACCCTGTACACCGAGATGCTCAATCGCGCGGTGCGCGCGCTGCGCAGTGGCGAACTGCCGGACAGCGGCCTGCACCCCGAGCAGATGCTGGAGGTGGACCTGGGCGTCACCGCCCTGCTGCCGGATGACTACATCCCGGACGTGCATACCCGGCTGGTGCTGTACAAGCGCATCAGCAATGCCGCCGACCCCGCCGCGCTGGATGAGCTCAAGGTGGAACTGATCGATCGATTCGGCCTGTTGCCGCCGGCCAGCGAGAACCTGTTCAGCGTGCACCGCCTGCGCGTCCAGGCCGAACCCTTGAAGCTGAAGAAGATCGAGGCCGCCGACGACGGGGCGCGCCTGCATTTCGGCGATCCTGAAGCGATTGCGCCGGAACGGATCATCCGGCTGGTGCAGAGTGATCCACGGCGTTTCCGCCTGCAGGGCGACAAGCGCCTGGACATCCAGCGCAGCATGCTCGATCTGGAGCAGCGCGAACGCGAGATCAGCGTTGTGCTGAGCGCGTTGCTCGACGGATAATGCGGGCCATGCGCGCAATCCTCCTCTGTAGCCTGCTGCTGGCAGCCACCGCGTCCGCCCAGCCCAGTGCCGACAAGCTGTGGCAGCTTGATCTGGTCGCCTTCGAGCGCAGCAGCGGCTCCGGCGCGGGAGGTTTCGACGAGACCTGGAATTTCCGCCCGATTGACTGGCCCGAGATGCTGCCGCTGGAAGCAGACCATCTCCGCATCGCCAGTGACGAGTCACAGCCCCTGTTTGTCACCGAGCAGGCGCGCGCGCAGGGCATTGTCATCATGCCGCTGGCCGGCTCACAGCTGGCCGCCGCCAGCAACCGGCTGCAGCGCAGTGGCCGCTTTCGCGTGCTGAGCGAGCACAGCCTGCGGTTTCGGCAGAACAGCCGCACACCCTACCTGCGCCTGCAGGGTGGCGACTTCCTGCGCCTGGTCGGTCGCGACAGCCGCAGCAACAGCCGTTCAGCCATGGATTTCTGGCTCAGCAGCCCGGATCTGGAGCCGCCCGTCAATGCGCGCATCTTTCATGGCTGGGCGCGACTGGACCACCAGATCCACCCCATTCTCGAGCTGGACCTGAGCCTGCTGGAATTGCTGCCGGGGGTGTATCCCCTGCAGACCGACCCGGATGGCCGCCAGGAGTACTTCCGTGACCAGGTGCAGCAGTTCAGGATGCGCCAGGAACGACGCCTGCGACCCGGCCTGACGGCCTATTTCGATCATCCCCGCATCGGGGTGCTGGCCCGGCTCAGCGAGATCCAGCCCGCGCCGCAGGGCGAACCACCGGCGGCCGGGCCCCCCGCTCTCTAGCCGCCGCCGGGCTCAGTCGGCCTGGCTCAGGCCTTCGATGACCCGCCGCGCCTTGTCCATGCCCTGCTCGACAAAGCGCTCGATCTCCGCGTGGATCGCACCCTGGCCGATGCCTGCCGCCCAGTTGACCACCACGGCCAGACAGGCATAGGGGATGCCCAGTTCGGCCGCCAGGGCCGCCTCCGGCATGCCGGTCATGCCGACGATGTCACAGCCATCACGACCAAGACGGCGGATTTCCGCGGTGGTTTCCAGCCTGGGCCCCTGGGTGATGCCGTGGACCGCCTGCTGGCGCAGGAGCACCGACTGGCGCTGCGCGCTGTGGAGCAGCGCCTCGCGCAGTTCGGGACTGTATGGCGGGGCAAATTCGATGTGCTGCAACGGCGACTCGCCGTCCATGCTGTAGCTGTGTTCGCGCCCCCAGGTGTAGTCGATCAGGTCATGCGGCAGGACCAGCTCGCCCGGCGCCATGTGCGCGCTGATGCCACCCACCGCGGCCACGCCGACGATGCGCGTGACTCCGAGCTGATGCAGGGCGTGGATATTCGCCCGGTAATTGATCGCGTGCGGCGGCAGCTTGTGGCCCAGGCCATGGCGTGGCAGGAAGGCCAGTGGCAGCTGGCCGATCCGGCCGACCTGTACCGGGGCGGCGGGCGAGCCATAGGGCGTATCCAGGCTGTGCTGTTCAAGCGCCTCGAGCCCGGCCAGCTGATTCAGGCCGGTGCCGCCGATCAGTCCCAGCATCACTGTCCCCCCGTGCGCAGGGCCGCGATATAGGGCAATTGCCGGTAGTAGTTGCGATAGTCCATGCCGCAACCGATCAGATAGCGATCCGGCAGCCGGACGCCGACATAGTCGGCTTTGAGTTCCGGGTCCCGCCGTTCATGGACCTTCTCCACCAGCACGGCCGTGGCCAGGGAGGCCGGCTCCTGCTGGGCCAGGCACTGACCGATGCTGGCCAGGGTATGGCCTTCGTCAAGAATGTCATCGACCACCAGCACATGTCGGCCCGCCAGGCTCAGGCTGGGGCTGACCTTCCAGACCAGGTCCGAACCGGTCGTTTCACCGCGGTAGCGGGTGGCATGCAGGTAATCCAGCTCGAAGGGGAAATCCAGCCGCTGGGTGAGTTCGGAAGTCACGTACAGGGCCCCCAGCATCACGCTCATGATCACCGGGTCCTTGTCACCCAGATCGCGGGTGATCGCTTCCGCCATCGCGTCATAGCAGCGGCTCACCGCCTCGCGGTCAAGCAGCACGTCGGTGTGGTCCAGGATCTGCTGGGCGGCGGGCAGAAATTCATTCATGGGCGAGCGCCTCAGGCTGTGGTGGCACCATGTGCAGGGTCCGGGTCGGGAAGGCGATCTCGGCGCCGCGCCGGCTGATCATGCCGTGAATATCCATCAGCACCCGGTGTTTCAGATCGTGATACGCCACCCAGTTGGTGGTGCGGGTCAGGCAGTAGATGAAGAAATCCAGTGAGCTCGGGCCGAAGGCATTGAAGTTGACGATGATGGTCTGGTTCTGGTCGATCTCCTCGTGCGTCTTGAGGTAATCGCGCACTTCCTCGACCAGCCCGTCCATGGCGTGGACGTCGTCATAGCGGATGCCGATGGTCTCGTAGATGCGCCGGTTGGTCATGCGCGAGGGATTTTCCACGACCATCGACGTGAACAGGGAGTTCGGCACGTAGATCGGCCGCTTGTCGAAGCGCCGGATGCGGGTGGTACGCCAGCCGATCTTCTCCACCGTGCCTTCAATATCGATGCTGGGCGAGCGCACCCAGTCACCGACCGCGAAGGGCCGGTCCATGTAGATGGTCAGGCCGCCGAACAGATTGGCCAGCATGTCCTTGGCGGCAAAGCCGATCGCGATGCCGCCGATGCCGCCGAAGGCCAGCACCCCGGAAATGGAAAAGCCCAGGGTCTGCAGGATGACCAGGACGCCGGTGATGATCACGCTCAGGCGCAGCAGCTTGGCAATCGCCTCGGTGGTGGTCCGGTCCACCGGCTCGCCGCGCAGTTCGCCGCGATGCTGTATCGCCTCTTCCACCTTGCCGATGAAGCGCACCAGAAACCAGATGAAGACGCCGATCACCGCCACCCGGCGCGCCGGCTCGACATAGCTGAACAGCACGTCGCCCTCCAGCGGCTCGACCAGATCGGCGGCGATGCCCAGCCCGATGATCCAGACCAGGGTGCGCAGCGGCGGATTCAGCGCATCGTAGACGGCATCATCCCAGACCGACTCGCTGGCCCGGATCCGCGCCTGCAGATGATTCAGCAGCAGGCGCACGCCCAGATTGACCGTCACCACCACCAGCACGACGGAAAACACCCGCACGATCCAGTGGCCATCCTGATACATGCCCAGAAAATCCTGGATCACGATTCAACCCCTATCTCAATGAATGAACGCATGATGTTGAAATTGCGTGCGTACTCCGGCGTGGCCCGCAACACCTCAAGGCCCGCCGCCGGGCCCTTTCCGCGCAGGCCGAGCAGGCGTCGGCCGGCTGCCGGATCCGCGGCGATGCGCCCCGCCTGCAGCAGGGCCGCCACATCCCCCGGCCGGTTGCAGACCGGGATCATGTCACATCCGGCCTGCAGTGCCGCCGCAAAGCGGGCATGCACATCGCCCAGGCCGGCGAGCCCGCCCATGCTCAGATCATCGCTGAACACCACGCCCGTGAACCCCAGATCCGCGCGCAGGCGCTGGCGGATCCAGCGCGCGCTGACGCTGGCGGGGCGCTGGTCGACAGCCGGGTACAGCACATGCGCCACCATCACGGACTCCAGACCTCCGGCGATCAGGGCCCGATAGGGTCGCTCGTCCAGCGCCTCGATGTCGGACAGCCGACGGGCATCCTCCGGCAGCTCCTGATGGGAATCCGGCGCCACCTGGCCATGCCCGGGAAAGTGCTTGGCCGTGGCCGCCATGCCGGCCGCACGCAAGCCCTGCACATGCGCCGCGCTCAGCGCGCTGACGGCCGCCGCATCGCGGGCGAAGGCCCGGTCACCGATCACCCCGGAGATGCCGGCATCGACATCCACCACCGGGGCAAAGGCCAGATCGATATCCAGCGCCCGCAGTTCGGCCGCGAGCAGCCAGCCACCGGCATAGGCGACCTGCAGGGCCGCCGCCGGGTCGCTCCGATACAGGTCGCCGTAGCGCGCCGCCGCCGGGAGTCGCAGAAAGCCGCGGCGGAAGCGCTGGACCCGACCGCCTTCGGTATCGGCGGCGATCAGCAGTTCCGGACGCAGGGCACGAATCTCAGCCACCAGGCCGGCCAGCTGCGCCGGATTCTCGTAATTGCGGCTGAACAGGATGACCCCGCCGACCAGCGGATCGCGCAGCTGCGCGCGTTCCCGCTCGGACAGCGCGCAGTCAGCCAGATCCAGCATCAGCGGTCCCAGCGGCGCCTGGCTGACGGGGGTTTCAGTCATGAATGTCCACCGGGCAACCGGCCCTGACCTGATCGAACAGGCGGATCACCTCCGTATTGGCCATGCGCACGCAACCGTGCGAGACCGGCTGACCCAGCCGGTCTTCTTCCGGCGTGCCGTGGATATAGATGTAGCGGGACTGGGTGTCCACCGCCGCATAGCGGTTGATGCCGGGTTCCAGACCGCCCAGCCACAGAATCCGGCTGAGGATCCAGTCGCGCCCCGGATGGGCCGCGGCCAGGGCGGCTGTGTAGACCTCGCCGGTCTGACGGCGGCCGACGAAGACCGCCCCCAGCGGCGCCCCCCGGCCGATCAGGGCGCGGATGCGATGCCGCCCGCGCGGCGTGCAGTTGCTGCCATGGCGCTCCCCCGCGCCCTTGAGGGCGGTGGAGACCGGGCTGTCCATCAGGCAGGCGCCGTCCTGCCACAGGCGCAGGCGCTGCTTCGAGAGACTGACCTCGATCCGCTGGTTCATGCGGGGCTGAAGGCCGCGATGGATTCGACATGGCCCGTGTGCGGGAACATGTCCATCACACCAGCATGCGTGCAGCGATAGCCCGCCGCCGCAATGATGCCGGCATCCCTTGCCAGGCTGGCCGGATGGCAGGACACATAGACGATGCGTTGCGGACGCCCGGCCAGCACCGCCGGCAGGATCTCGGCCGCGCCGGCACGGGGCGGATCCAGCAGGACCCGCGCGTAAGGGCGATTCAGCCAGGCAGCCTGTTGCTGATCCGCGAACAGGTCGGCCACGTGGTATTCCGCATCCAGCCCCTGGCGCAGGGCGTTGGCCCGCCCGCGCTCGACCAGGCCGGCATCGCCTTCCACCGCAACCACCGCCGCGCCCTGGCGGGCCAGCGGCAGGGTGAAATTGCCCAGGCCCGCGAACAGCTCCAGCACCGCATCACCCGGCTGGATCGCGAGCAGGTCCAGGGCCTGGCCGACCATCGCGCGATTGAGCTCCGCATTGACCTGCACGAAGTCGATCGGGGTGAACTCCAGGTCCACCGCGTATTCCGGCAGGGCGTAGCGCAGCACCGGCGCGGCGTCCTCCAGCGGGGCGACGGAATCCAGGCCCGCGGGCTGCAGGTAGATCCACAGGCCGCTGTCGCGACCGTAGGCGCGCAGCGCCTGGAGATCGGCTTCGCTCAGGGGCTCCAGATGGCGGAACACCAGGCAGACGTCACTGTCGCCGGCCGCCACCTCGATCTGCGGAATGCTCTGGCGCGCGTCCATGCCTTCGATCAGGCGGGCCAGTTCCTCCAGCCGCCCGCCCACCCGCGGGTCGAGCACCTCGCAGCGGCGGATATCGGCCACATAGGGCTTGCCACGCTCGCGAAAGCCGACCAGCACGCGCTCCTTTTTGTGCACCCACTTCACCGCCAGGCGTGCCCGTCGGCGATAGCCCCACAGGGGGCCGCGCAGGGGAGCCAGCCAGCGCTCGGGCTCCAGCTTGCCGACCCGGGCGAAGGTTTCGGCCAGATGTGCCTGCTTGGCCTGCAGCTGTCGCTCGGGATCCAGGTGCTGCAGGCTGCAGCCCCCGCACAGGCCGAAATGCGCACAACGCGGATCCACCCGGTCGGGGCTGGCCTCGCGCACCTCGAGCAATTCGGCCTCGTCGTAGCTGCGCCGCCGCTTGCTGAGGCGGTAGACGATCGCCTCGCCGGGCAGCGCATCAGGCACGAAGACGGTCTTGCCTTCATGCCGGCAGACCCCCCGGCCGTCGTGGCTGAGGTCCAGCACCTGTCCTTCGCGTGGCTCGCGATCCAGCTTGCGTTTTCCCATCAGTGCGCGCCCCGCGTCAGTGCGGGTAGACGCCGGTGGAGATATAGCGGTCGCCCCGGTCACAGACGATGCTCACGATCACCGCATCCTTCAGTTCGGCGGCCAGCTGCAGCGCACAGTGCAGCGCACCGCCGGAGGACACGCCGGCGAAAATGCCTTCGACCTGGGCCAGCTGCCGCATGCAGGCCTCGGCATCGGTCTGGGTGACTTCCATCACCCGGTCCACTCTTTGCGGCTCGAAAATGGAGGGCAGGTACTCCTTCGGCCAGCGGCGGATGCCGGGGATGGAGGATTCGCCTTCCGGCTGCACCCCAATGACCTGGATGTCGGGATTCATTTCCTTGAGATAGCGCGAGCAGCCCATGATCGTTCCCGTGGTGCCCATGGAGGACACGAAGTGGGTGACCCGGCCTTCGGTTTCCCGCCAGATCTCCGGGCCGGTGCCCCGGTAATGCGCGGCGGGATTGTCCGCGTTGGCGAACTGATCCAGCACCTTGCCCTGGCCTTCCGCCTGCATCTGCAGGGCCAGGTCCCGGGCGCCTTCCATGCCCTGTTCCTTGCTCACGAGGATCAGCTCGGCGCCGTAGGCCTTCATGCTGGCGCGGCGTTCGGCGGACAGATGTTCCGGCATGATCAGGGTCATGCGATAGCCCTTCATGGCCGCCACCATGGCCAGGGCGATGCCCGTGTTGCCGCTGGTCGCCTCGATCAGGCGATCGCCGGGGCTGATCTCGCCCCGCGCCTCCGCGCCCCGGATCATGGACAGGGCGGGACGGTCCTTGACCGAACCCGCGGGGTTATTGCCTTCGAGCTTGGCCAGCAGGGTGTTGCCCTGCCCTGCGCCCATGCGCTGCAGCCGGACCAGTGGGGTTTCGCCGACGAAATCTTCTAGGGTTTTCATGCCGGCGATTTTACAGGCTCAGGCGCTGCAACTCTCCCATTGCGATGGTCAGACTGGCGAAATCGATCGCCGCCAGCGAGGACAGCTCGCTGATCCGGTGCTGGGCGAACTCCAGCTGTTGCGCGTTCTTCTGCGCCCAGGTCCCGACTCGCTCGGCCGGCTCACCGCCCTCGCAGGCCAGCGCGCCAGCGACGACCTGCCGGTGCAGCGCGTAGGCCTCCTCGCGCAGATTGTTGCGGGCCAGCGCCTGCCAGCGGCCGGCGACCTGCAGCCCATTGATGGCGGACAGCAGCCAGGGCAGCGACAGCCGCTGGCCGAGCTCGAAGTAGCTGCGCGCCACTGCCAGCACGTCCTGCTCGACGTCCTCGGCCAGGCTGATGATATCCAGCGAGGAGCCGATCACATGATGATTGGCATGGGCCAGCGCCACCGCGTCGCTGGTGCCCTGCTCCAGCATCGCCTGACGGTAGCCTTCATGGTGCGCGCGATAGGCCTCGGGCAGCAGCTGTTCCAGGCTCTCCTCGATCCGCCGCGCCGGTTCCGCGAAGCGCTCCACCAGATCGCCCAGCGGCTGATCCATGGTGCCGCTGCGCACCAGCCAGAGGCCGACGTGCTTGATCAGGCCGGAGACCCGCTCCATCAGTTCATACTGAAGATCACAGGGCACCTGTCCGTCCAGCGCCTCGATGGCGCTGTACCGCGACTCGGAATCGAAAATGCCCCGCGCCGCCAGGTAGGCCTTAACCGGCACCGAAGCCGACAGGCCGCGGTCTTCCGAACTGCGGTGCGCATAGGTGACCCCCATGCGATTGACCACCTCGTTGGTGACCAGCGTTGCGATGATCTCGCGCCGCAGGCGATGAGCCTTGAGGGCATCCGCCTGGGAGGCCCGCAGGGCGGGAGGGAAGTAATTCAGCAGGTCCCGCTCCAGGGCCGGATCGTCCGGCAGCTCGGAAGCCAGCACCTCGTCGAACAGGGAGATCTTGCCGTAGGACAGCAGAACCGCCATTTCCGGCGCGGTCAGCCCGCGCCTCTCGGTGCGCCGCTCGGCAATCCGCTCGTCATCCGGCAGGAATTCGATGGCCCGGTTGAGCAGCCCGTCACGTTCCAGGGCGCGCATGAAATTGGCGTGCTCATCCAGCCGGGCCACCGCCTGATGCTGCATCTGCCCCAGGGCCTGCGTCTGCAGGTAGGAATCGCGCAGCACGCCACGGGCGACATCCTCGGTCATCGACTCCAGCAGCGTGTTGCGCGCCTCGCGTTCCATCGCGCCGCTGAGCAGCAGGCTGTTCAGCGGAATCTTGATATTGACCTCGCGGTCCGAGGAATTGACCCCGCCGGCATTGTCATTGAAGTCGGTGAGCACCCGCCCGCCGTGCAGGGCAAATTCGACCCGGCCCAGCTGGGTGAGCCCGAGATTGCCGCCCTCGCCCACGACCTTGCAGCGCAGCTCGCGGCCGTCGACGCGCAGCCCGTCATTGGCGCGGTCACCCACGTCCAGGTGGCTTTCCAGACGGGATTTCACATAGGTGCCGATGCCCCCGTTCCACAGCAGATCGACGGGAGCCTTGAGGATTTCGTGGATCAGCGCGGTGGGGGTGAGCCGGCTCTGGCTGATGCCCAGCGCCGCCTGGGCTTCCGCCGAGAGTTCGATCTGCTTGGCCGAACGCGGGTAGATGCCGCCGCCACGGGAAATCAGCTCGGTGGAATAGTCGGTCCAGCTGGAGCGCGGCAGGCGGAACAGACGCTCGCGCTCCGCATAGCTGGTCAAGGGATCCGGATCGGGATCGATGAAGATGTGCAGGTGGTTGAAGGCCGCGACCAGACGGATATGCCGGGACAGGAGCATGCCGTTGCCGAACACGTCGCCGGCCATGTCGCCGACCCCGATGCAGGTGAAGTCCTGGCTCTGGCAATCGATGCCCAGTTCACGGAAGTGGCGCTTGACCGATTCCCAGGCGCCGCGGGCGGTGATGCCCATCTTCTTGTGGTCGTAACCGGCCGATCCGCCGGAGGCAAAGGCATCGCCGAGCCAGAAGCCGTACTCGGCGGATACGCCATTGGCGATGTCCGAGAAGGTCGCCGTGCCCTTGTCCGCGGCCACCACCAGATAAGGGTCGTCCTCGTCGAGGCGGACCACGTCCGGCGGCGGGGTCAGCACCCCATCGACGAAGTTGTCCGTGATATCCAGCAGGCCGCGGATGAAGGTCTTGTAGCAGGCAATGCCTGCGGCCATGAAGGCATCGCGGTCCAGGCCCTCCAGGGACCGCTTCACCACGAAGCCGCCCTTGGCGCCAACCGGCACGATGACCGCGTTCTTGACCATCTGGGCCTTGACCAGGCCCAGCACCTCGGTGCGGAAATCCTGGCGGCGGTCGGACCAGCGCAGGCCACCGCGGGCAACCTTGCCGCCGCGCAGGTGAATGCCCTCGACCTCGGGCGAATAGACAAAGGCCTCGAACATGGGACGTGGCAGCGGCAGCTCGGGGATTCCTGCGGGATTCAGCTTGATGCTGATGTAATCCTTGGGCAGGCCGGCGGGGTCGCGCTGGTAGAAATTGGTGCGCAGACAGGCGGACACGACGCTGAGAAAACCGCGCAGCACGCGATCCACGTCCAGGCTGCTGATCTCGTCCAGCGCCTCCCGGATTGACGCGGTCAGGGCTTCGGTCTGGCTGTCACGGGTGGCCGGGTCATACTGCGGATCAAAGGAGTATTCGAACAGCCGGACCAGCTGGCCCGCGATGCCGGCGTGGCTGGCCAGGATCTGCTCGACATAGCTCTGGCTGTAGGGCCAGCCCGTCTGCAACAGATAGCGGCACAGGGTCCGCAGCAGGCAGGCCTGGCGCCAGTCGAGTCCGGCCCGCAGCACCAGGCTGTTGATCCCGTCGTCTTCCAGCTGCCCTCGCACCACCCGCAAAAAGGCATCCTCGAACAGGGTCCTGGCGTGCTCCGGCGCCTGCCCGCCGCTGTCGGTCTGTTGCAGGTCGAATTCCTGGATCCAGCACTCGATCTGGCCGCCGGGCTTCACCGCGAAAGGCCGCTGGGCGTGCACCCGCAGACCGAAATTCTCCAGGGTGGGCAGCACGGCGGAGAGCATGGCGGGCTCGCCGCGCACGTAGAGCTTCAGGCGCAGCCCGGCAGACTGTCCACCGCGTTCCTGCAAACGCACCAGCATCGGCTCGGACTCATCCAGCCGGGCCAGATACTGCAGATCGGTGGCCGCCTCCACCGCCGGCGCCTGTTCCCGGTAGCTGGCGGCAAAGGCGCCGCGGAATCGTGCGGCCAGCTGACGCGCCTGCACGTCCGGGAGGATTTTCATCAGGGTGTCGCGCAGGGCATCATCCCAGGTCCGGGTGGCTTCCTGCAGGCGCCGCTCCAGCTCCGCGGCGGTCAGGGGCGACTTGCTGCCGGGCCGGGTGCGGACGATGAACTGGATGCGCGCCAGACCATCGCGCTGGATCTCCACCGCGTGCTCGATGTCGAATCCGTCCAGCAGCTCCAGCAGCTGACGCGCCATCCGCGCGCGCACTTCCGAGCTGTACTGGTCTCGCTGCAGATACACCAGGCAGGAGAAGAAGCGGCCGTAACGGTCGCGGCGCAGGAACAGCCGCAGCTGCTGTGTCTCGCGCAGGCTGCGCACCCCCGTCGCCAGGTCCAGCAATTCCTGCTCGCTGCTCTGGAACAGTTCATCAATGGGCAGCCCGTCCAGAATTTCCTGCAGCTGCTTGGAGGCATGCGAACCGGGCCGCAGCCGGGAGTGTTCGATGACCCAGGCCATCTTGCGCCGGATCAGGGGAATGCTGCGCGGCAGCGAATTGTAGACCTCGGTCGAGAACAGGCCGATGAAACGGCTGGTGCCCTTCACCTTGCCCTCGGCGTCGAAGCGTTTGACCGAGATCGAGTCCAGGTACTCATCGTGATGTATGCGGGCCCGGGTATTGGCCTTGGTCACGATCACCGGGCGCCGCGAACCGGCGTACTTGTCCAGCTCGCTGGCCGGTGCGACAACCTGGGTGTCTTCCGACTTGCCCCGGTTCAGGCCCAGGCCGCTGTCGGCCAGGAAATTGAAATGGGCCTCATCGCCCTCCCCCACCTTCTCGCTCTCGGCGAAACCCAGGAAGGTGAAATGATCATCGTCCAGCCAGTTCAGCAGCGCCGCGACCTCGGCCAGATCGTCCGGATCCAGCCCTGCCGGCGCACGGCTGAGTTCTTCGCTCAGGCCGCGCAGGTGACCGCGCATGGCGTCGTAGTCTTCGACCACCTGACGGATGTCGTCCAGCACTTCGCGCACCCGACGCTCCAGCTCCGCGAGCGTCTGGGG
>JBFJTN010000083.1:0-13117 GCA_041625325.1 Oceanococcus sp.
ACCGCGAAGCGGCGCGGGGGACAGCGCCCCGCAGGACTGTCGTGGCCCGTGGGCACCCACTATGGGCAAACGATCGACACTTATCGGTGCGGTGGGATGCTATTGGCAGGCGATCAACGACCAGGCCAGCCCATGGCCGGGGAACCGCCTGACAGTCCGCAAAGGGACAAAAGCCGCCGCTAGTCGGCTTCCGGCTCCGCCAGGATGTCCCCCTGGAAGCCTTCTTTCAGCAGACCGGCGACCTCCTCCGGTGCGCCATGCAGCCACAGATCCAGTTCCTCCGGGTTCAGGATGCGGGGCATGCGGGCGTGCACCCAGGCCAGGTCGGCGCGGGGTTCGCAGGTCAGCACCGTGCAGCTGTCAATGGTCTCGTCCTCGCCCTGCCACAACTCCCACAGGCCGGCGAGCCACAGCGGCTCGTTGGCCGGCGCGCGCAGGCGGTGGATGCGCTTCCTGCCATCGACCACCGGCCATTCGAAAAAGGCACTGACCGGGATCAGGCAACGCTGGCTGGCCCGCCAGGCGTGCCGGAACACCGGTTTTTCGGCGACCGTTTCGCCGCGGGCATTGAAGGTCGGGTATTTGAGCCGTCGGGTCTTGGCCCAGGTGGGCAGCAGGGACCAGCTGCGGTCGCGACCGCCCTCGGCATCGATGGTGTAGGCCGGGTCGGTGGGCCGGGCGCGCCGGCGGATGTCCTGTGGCGGTAGGTCGGAAAAGGGGTTGAGTCCCTGCTTGCGCAGGTGCTGTTCGAAGTAGCTGCACATGGTGCCGGCCGGAGTCTGAGTCGGTCCAGCTTAGACCAGTTCCCTGCGCGACGGGCCGGTCTGGACCGGTTCCCTGCGGGCATGAAAAAGGCGGGCCGCAGCCCGCCTCGTCAGATACCTGCGCCGGCTTACTTCAGCAGGATGAACTCGGCGTTCTTGGCCAGCACCTTCTCGCCCACGCCCTTGACCAGCATCAGCTCCTCCGGCGACTGGAAGGCCCCGTGGGCTTCACGATGCTCGACGATGCGCTGGGCGATGACCGGACCCACGCCGACCAGTTCCTGGTCCAGGGCGGTGACGTCGGCGCTGTTGATGTTCACCGGGCCGGCGAAGACCTGGGCGGCGAACAGGCTGGCGAAGCTGATGATGAGGGTCTTGATGGTGTTCATGGTGTCTGCTCCTTTGCTTGGGAAATCGGGCGTTTCGCCCTTGCCCCTGAAGTACGCAGGCCTGCCCCCGATCCGGACGAAGGGCCGGAGAATTTTTTGTTAAAGGCAATGAAAACAGGATCTTGTGGTCGTACTGCGAGATCCTTGCAGGCGACACCGACAGCCTGTCCGGCAAGGCGGTGGGCCTGATCATCGGTGGGCGGGCGCTGCGCCTGGCCTGCGCGGGCTGGCGCCTCGCCGGCAAAGCACGGATACTGCGGTCGCGGCATGCAGGGATGGGGGACATGACGCAGGCGGCAAGCTGCACAGACAGGCGAGTGTTCGTGCTGGAGGACGATGCCCGGATCCGGCAGCGCCTGCAGCGCCTGCTGGAGGCGGCCTCCGGCTATGCGCCGGGCGCGATGGCGGAGTCGCTGATGGCGGCGGATCGCCTGCGCGACGAGGCCCGCGCCAGCGATGTGCTGCTCATCGATCTGCGTCTGCCGGATGGCTCGGGCAGCCACTTCATCGCCGAGGCGGCAGCCTGGCAGCCGCGCCCGCGCATCGCCGTGTTCAGCGTGCTGGGCGACGAGGCCAATGTGATCGCGGCCCTGGAGGCGGGGGCGGACGGCTACCTGCTCAAAGATCTGCGCGATGTGGATCTGGTGCCCATGCTGGATGCCCTGATGCGGGGCGAGGCGCCGATGAGTCCGGCCATCGCCCGACATCTGCTGCGCCGCTTCCGCGGCGAGGCCAGTCCCGGCGCTCCGCAGGCCCGCCTGTCCGAGCGCGAGACCGAGGTGTTGCACCTGATCGCCAAGGGCTATTCCAGCAGCGAGATTGCGCAGAGCCTGGGAGTGGCCGCGAGCACGGTCGTGACCCACGTCAAGCACATCTACGACAAGCTCAACGTGCACTCGCGCAGTCAGGCGGTGTACGAGGCCGCCCAGCAGGGTCTGATCCGGATGGGTGGCTAATGCCGCGGCCCTTCGTCGAATACACCGAGGCCGACCGGCTGCAATGGCATTCGCCGCTGGAACTGCTGATCGACCTGTTCCGCTGGCTGCTGATCGTCGGTCTCACCCTGCTGGTGATGGCGCTGCTGCACGGCTGGCTGGGCGAGCGGCCGGGGCATCAGGCCCTGCAGCTGCGACATGCCTGGCTCCAGCTGTCCGGTTCGCCTCTGCTGCCGGAGCCCAGCGAAGGCGCCTGGCAGGAAGTGGAACTGCCGCACGATTGGCGCGGCCTGCCGGAGCTGCGCGGCGAGACCCAGGGCTGGTACCGCTTCAAGTTCAACCTGGACGAGAGGCCGTCCGACCTGTGGGGCGTCTATCTGCCCAGCCTGAGCATGAATGCAGCGGTCTACGTCAACGGGGAACTGCTGGGACAGGGCGGCCGCTTCGAGCCACAGCTGGCGCGCAACTGGAACCGGCCGCTGTATTTCACCCTGCCAGGGTCCCTGCTGGTCACGGGCGACAACTTCCTCATGTTGCGGCTGGCCGCCGCACCGTCGGGAACCGGTCTGCTCGCGCCGGTGTACCTGGGGCCGCATCAGGCGCTGGAGCCCTTTCACAGCCGCCGGCATTTCCTCAAGGTGACGGTGCCGATCATCGGCTCGCTGGCGACCGCGTTGCTGGCGCTGGCCGCCCTGCTGATTCATGGCAGCCGCAGGGATGAACGGGTCTATCGCTGGTTCGGGGTGGGCACCCTGATCTGGTCGGTGCACAACCTCAACCTGATCGTGGCCAATCCGCCGCTGGGTGCGGCGGCCTGGGACTGGCTGTGGTACGTCTCGCTGGGCTGGTTCATCCTGATGATTCCGCCCTATGTCCACGCTCTGCTCGGCTACGAGCGGCCGAACGTGGAGAAGGCGCTGTTCGCCTACGGGGCGGCCGGCAGCATGGTGCTGGCCGGCCTGGCGGTCTGGGACCATGCCTGGTTCGACTGGGCGGCCCGCCATGTCTGGGATCCGGTGGCTCTGGCCATCGGGGTCTACCCCACCTTCATGATGGCGCAGGCCGTGTGGCGCAGCCGCGATGTCGAGATCCAGTGGCTGCTGACCACCGGCCTGCTGATCTTCGTTCTGGGCACCCACGATCTGCTCGCCATCGTGGGCCTGATCTCGCGGGTGGACGGCTACATGATCCAGTACAGCGCCCCGCTGGTCATTGCCGTCTTCGGCTGGCTGCTGCTGTCCCGATTCGTGCGCTCCATCACGGAGGTCGAGGCCCTGAACGAGGATCTGCAGAACCGGGTGGAGGAGCGGAGCCGCGAGCTGGAACGCAGCTTCGAGACCATGTCCCGGATGACCCGTGACCAGGCCATACAGGCGGAGCGTGAGCGGATCCTGCGCGACATGCATGATGGCGTGGGCGGCAGCCTGGTGGCGGCCCTGTCCCTGGCCGAGTGCGGCGAGCTGCAGCCGGCTGACATGGCGGACGTGCTGCGCGACAGCCTGGACGAGTTGCGCCTGACCATCGACTCGCTGGACCTGGAGCAGGGCGATCTGGACTATGCCCTGGCCAATCTCAAGGCCCGTCTGCAGCCGGTGCTGGACAGCGGGGCCACGCCCCTGCAATGGGACTGTGGCCCCCTGCCCAAGCTGCCTGCGCTGGGCCCGGAACGGCTCACCGACCTGGTGCGCATCGTGCGCGAGGCGATCAGCAATGCCCTGCGTCATGCCCAGGCGGACACCGTGCGCTTCCGCGCCGCGGCCGATGTCGACAGCGTGCGCATCGAGGTGGCGGACGACGGCCGCGGCATCGAGAACCTGGAACAGGCCGGGCACGGCCTGAACAACATGCGGCGCCGGGCCAAGCGCATCGGTGCCAGCCTGGAGATCCTGTCCTCCCGCCAGGGCACGCGCATCATCCTGTCGCTGCCCCGTCAGTCCGGCTGAGTGTAGCGAAAGCTACGGGCTGGTCCGGGGGATTCGCCATCCCAAATTCTTGGGATGTGCCGGGAGCGCGCGCGCACTAGCCTGACAGCGGTCACTCTGGAGAGTCCGCCAATGTCAGTCCTGCCCTCATGCCTCCGCCGTGCCCTGTTGCCGGGTGCCCTGTTGCTCGCCACCCCTGTGGCATTGGCCCAGCAGCTGATGATGAAGCAGGCGCAGGGCTCGACAACCCACTGCGAACTTGATGTGTACACCGCCTATGACCGGGCGCTGAAGCGCGGCTGGACCTTCAAATGCCACAACGCCACCTTCGTGCCGGAGCACGCCTACCGGGCCATCAGCTGCCAGGGCAAGTCGCCCCCCATCGTGGGCAGCAACGGGATGGACGTGCATGGCTATTTCTTCCGCAGCAGCGCGGGCCAGGCACCGGCGCTGAAGAACGGCTGGCAGGTGGATTCCTGGGAGGTCTCGGGCGGCAACTGGGAAAAATGGCCGCCTGGCGAGGCGCGGGTGGACTTGCACACCCGGATCACCGCGCCGAACACCAGTTTCCGGCGTCGCGTGACCCGGTTGAAGGTCACCAAAGCCGGCGGTGACTGCAGCCGGGTCTACGACGAAGCTTTTTGAGGCCAGCGGGGAGGGGAGATGCGCAAAGACTGGGGGAGCCTGTGCCTTGCGGCCTGGGCAGTCTGCGGACTGGCGCTGGCGGCACCGCCGGATGCCGGGCCTGTCGACGACTGGATCGCCGGCGATGGCAGCCTGATGCTGCCGGCGCCGCAGGCCGATCCGGCGCGCTTGCGGGTGACCATCGGCGAGACCGATTACAGCGCGCAGATGAGCGCCGATGACACCGGCCACTTGCGCCTGCAGGGTCGCCCCGTGCGCCTGCCGGCGGGCGAGCAGTCCCTGACCCTGTACGCGGTGCAGGACGATGGCCGCTGGCAGGAACTCAGCCGCCTGCCCTTGCGGGTGCTGAGCTGGGGCGGCTTTGAGCAGAGCGAGTTCCAGCCGCGGGCGGACCTGAACAATGAATCACTGTGGCGCGAGGAGGTCAGTGGTGACGCCTTCGCCTCCGACCCCGATCACTATCACAATCTGGCCGGCACCGGTGGCCTGTCCACCCATCAGACCCGCTCCGGCTGGAGCCTGCGTTCCGAGTGGAGCCTGACCGGCAACAGCCGGCGCGAGTCCGCGCTGCAGTTCTTCAATCGTGGCGAGCGGGCGGACAAGGTCGACCTGGCCAGCTACCGCATCGACATCGCCAGTGAGGCCCTGAGCATCGGTATCGGCCATGTGTCACTGGGCCGCAATGCCCTGCTCATGGACAAGCTGAACCAGCGCGGGGTCGTGGCCAGCTGGCAGGCCAGCGACTGGCTGGACCTGCAGGCCGGCGCGGTCAATGGCAGCCAGATTGTCGGTTTTGAT
This sequence comes from Oceanococcus sp., assembly GCA_041625325.1. GTDB lineage: Bacteria > Pseudomonadota > Gammaproteobacteria > Nevskiales > Oceanococcaceae > Oceanococcus. Next base: position 5,454 of record JBFJTN010000083.1, read on the forward strand.
CATTTCCTCGGCATCCAGACCCGGGACAATCTGATCACCGGCTATTCGCTGGGCCTGAATCTGCCGACCGGCGGGCTGGGGCAGCTGCGCCTGGAACTGTCGCTGAGCGATTCCGAGGTGGCCTCCGACCCGGGCTTTGATGTCGGCGAGCTGCGCGACAACGAACGCAGCCGCGGCCGGGGATTGCTGCTGCGCTATGCCAGCCCCGGCGGCAGTCTGAATCTGGAAGGTCTGTATGCGCGCAGCCGCTATCACAATCCTTTCGATGCGGGTCTGGCCTTCGACGGGGAGCTGGTGCCGGTCGAGGAGGCGGAGCGTGCCGCACGGCGGCTCAGCATGAACTGGTCGCCGCTGTCCTATCTGCAGTTCGGTGACGGCTGGACGGCCAATCTCAGCCTGTCCGCCAGCCATGATCAGGCCGACCCGCTGTACCAGTCCATCGGTGCCTTCGTGTCCGGTGACCAGCGCAACGACCGCTACAGCCTGTCTGCCAGCCTGGGCATTTCCGACCTCAACCTGTCGCTGAGCCGCGCGCGCGACAACCTGGACAATCTGGCCAATCTGCTCACTACCAGGACGCGTCAGCGTGGTGGCAGCCTGCGCATCGGTCTGGACCGGCTGGGCTGGCTGCGGCAGGAGTCCTGGGGCGGCTCGCTGCTGCCCGGCCTGGATCTGTCCTGGGACCGCACCCATCAGTTTGCCGCCAACGATCCGGCGGCCGAGGACAGCGGCTTCAATGGTGGCAGCCACCTGCCGGATCAGGTGACCGAGCGGCGCGCCGTCGGCCTGAGCTGGAATTTCGCCCGCGCCTCGCTGAGCTACCGGCGCGATCTGTCGGAGCAGGACAACCGCCAGACCGGCCGCGAGGATGCGGACTTCGACAATCGCTCGAACAGCATCAGCCTGAGCCTGCGGCCCTGGGATCGCCTGTCGCTGGATCTGAATCTGTCGGATTCCGACAACCAGGACCTGGGCGCGGCGCTGACCCGGGAGAATCGCAGCAACAGCGCCTCGCTGAACTGGCAGATCACCGACAATGGGGCGCTGTCGGCGCGCTGGTTCAACAGCAATGATGAGGATTCCCTGGGCAATGCCGAGGCGGAGAATCGCTCCAGCGAACTGAACCTGAACTGGAATCTGCGGATTCCGCTGGGCGGCGCGCGGGCCGCGCCGATCAGTCTTTATATGCGTTACGCCCGGCAGGAGAACGCCAGCCGTGACCATGTCTTCGATTTCGCCTCCGCCGGTGAGAGCTGGACGCTCCAATCCGGCGTGTCGGCCAGCCTGTTCTGAGGAGAGCGCCATGCAGCACGTCATCCTTCTCCTGGCGCTGCTCCTGCCCGGCCTGGCCGCGGCGGTCGACGCGGTGAACCCGACCGGGGTGAACGTCAACCGCAATGGCGTGACCACGGTGTTTCTGACCTTCCAGGGCACCGCGGACCAGCTGCCCGTCAATGCCTTCTGGTGCGGCGAGATCACCGTCGCAGCCAATCTGCCGACCCCCACCAACCCCTGCGTGCCCGGCACCATCTTCGGCCAGTTGCCCGCGCGCAACGACCTGGCCCGGCCCAGCGGCACCGGCGGTCAGGCCAATACCACCGACATCATGAGCATTCCCGCCTCGGTGGCCCGTCGCGCCTTTCAGGATGCCCAGCGCGGCGCCGCTTCGGAATTCTTCTACGTGCGTGAATTTCGCAACGTGAATACCGGCGCCTCGGAGTTCATCGCGGTGACCTGCCGCATGGCCGGCGGCGGCGCGCGGGTACCCTTTGCCATCACCCGGGCGGTGCTGCGTCTGGAGCAGGGCGAGGATCCGGCGCTGGCGGTGGTCGAGCGTGGCGAGCTGCTGGCGCCGCTGGTGGCGGACCTGCACTACAACGGCACCGGCCGCCTGCAGGGGCGCTGGGAAATCGTGATGCCGGGTGATCCCCGGCCCGAGGCCCTGGACCTGCTGCCGGCCGGGTCGCTGCCGACCGAGCAGCGCGCGCAGCAGAAGGCCTACACCGTGATCTCCCGCTTCGAGCACTTCCTGCCGCCCCATGGGCGCGCCATCATTCCCGGGCCGGCGCCGCGTCTGCTGCCCACCGGGTCGCCGGGCAGCTATCTGCTGCTGATGCGGATCGAGGCAACCTCGGACAAGGAGGGCGACTCGGCCACCGGCAATGCCACGGCCGTCAGCGGCGGGCTCGCCGGCTTCGCCATGCCCGTGTTCCGCTATGCCGTGGCCGGTCACGGCGCGCGCTCCGGCATCGAACTGGTCCTGCCGCCCGCGGGAGCCAGGCTGGATGCGCAGCAGCCGATGTTCACCTGGCTGGGCGGTGGCGGCGCGATGCATCGGCTGGAGCTGGAGCGTGACGGCCAGCCCCTGTTTGCGGCGCTGATCCGGCCGGATGTGGGCCAGTACGCGCCGCCGCCCTTCGTTGCGGAGCAGGCCGACGGCACCACCCGCTGGCGCGTCCTGGTGCTGGACGAGTCGGGACGTGCCCAGCGGGCCAGCCCCTGGCGTGTCCTCGGAGAGGGGGCTGCTACACCCGGGCCTGCCCGATGAGTGCCGCCGGCCGGCGGCGCCGCCAAACACACCCTGCGATCCATCTCGAGGAGGATGACATGACAGTTTCCACAAGAGCCGGGCGCTACCGGCATCGCCGTCCCCGGATCTTCGGCCTGCTGCTGGCCCTGCTGCCGGTCAGCCTTCTCGGGGCGGAAGTCAGCTCGGTGAGTCCGGCCCGTGTCGAGCTGGTGTCCGGCCAGACGCAGGGCGTCAGCCTGAGCCTGTCGGGCAGCGGGCTGGAGACCCTGAGCGGTGCCCAGGTGGTCAATGCGCAGCGGCGGGTGGAAAAGGGCTTCGTGGTCAGCCTGGGGCGCGGTGACGACCGGCGGCGCGTCATCACGCTCAGCGCGCCCCGCCAGCCGCCGGGGGATGCCGGCTATCGTCTGCGCCTTTTGCAGGGGCGCAAGGTGATCGATCTGTCGCCCCGGCAGCTGGATATCCGCGTCATCGGCCAGTCCGTGCCCGCCGGCCATCCGCTGGTCGGGCAGAGCATGCAGTGCGGGGAGTGTCATGGCGCGGCCGGCGAATTCAGCTGGCTCGGCGACATCCGGATCGCCGATGTCTATCAGTACAGCCTGCACCGCGATGCCATGGGCCAGTCGATCCAGGCCGGCATCCAGGGGCAGGTGGCGCTGCGGCCGGATGGTGTGGTCTGCACCGCCTGCCACAACGCCAATCCCGGCGATCCGCAGATCGGCACCATGAACTATCAGAGTGCGAGCAAGGCCTTTGCCTGCCAGAGCATCGCCCCGCTGATCGTCAATGCGCAGAACAAGCCGCCCGGCCTGGTGAGCTTCCTCACCGCGTGGAAGAACGCCGGCTGCCCCTGATGCGGGTCCTGCTTCTGCTGCTGGCCGGCCTGGCCGCCGCTGCCGTCCAGGCGGCCAGCCTGATCCCCGGACAGCACTATCGGGGCGGCGAGCACGTGGTCGAGGCCTCGCTGGGGATCGGCTTCACGATCCCGCCGGGCTGGTCCGGTCTGTTGCCACAGGGCAGCGAGTTCTTCCTGATGGCGCCGGCCGACCAGGCCGGCACCATCTTCGTTGGCGCGGATGAACTCAGCCTGGCCGAGGCGCGCCGGAGCATGAGCCAGGAGCTGCCGCTGGGGGAGGGCATCACCCTGCACCCGGCCAGCGAACTGCGCCAGGACGGTCGTCGCCTGAGCGCCAGCTATCGGGTCAGCGGGACCGCGCAACCGCTGATCTCGCGGGCCACGACGGTGCTGGGCGAGCGCGGCCTGGGGATTTACTTCATCGCGGTCTTCCCACAGGAGCGGGTCGCCGAGTTCGGCGCTGCGGTGGAGTCGCTGGTGGAATCCATACGCTGGAGCGCGCCGGTCACTCCGCCGCCGGCGCCCGCTGCTGGCGCCTTCGATCTGGCTGGCAAGAAGCTCACCCGCATCTACAGCGGTTCCGGCTACAGCGAGACCCAGTATCTGTACCTGTGCCGGTCGGGGCAGTTCTACCATGACTTCAACGGCGGCGGTTACGGCTGGAACGCCAGCGGGGCCTTTGCCTCCAACAGTCGCGGGCACTGGCAGCTGCAGGGGCGCCAGTTGCTCCTGCAGTACGCGGATGGGTCCAGCGGCCGCTACGATCTGGCCGTCGATGGCAGCCGGTTCCTGATGGACGGCAAGCGCTGGTTTCGCGAGGACAGCGACTGCCACTAAGCGGGCCGGCGCCAGCCTGCGCTTGGATGCGCCCGGGTGGACGGCTACCATCAGGCGGACACCAAACCAGCGCACCCGGCAGGTCGCCCGGCCGGGGCCGAGGAGACCGCCGCATGAGCCGATTCACGCCCCCCCTGCCGGGCATCGTTCTGCTCGCCCTGTGTGCCTGCAATGGCGCCGATCGCGAGGCTGTTACCGCTGCGGGGCCTTCGCTGGAGGCCACGCCACAGGGGCCCTGTGGTCCGGGCTCCCTGCCGGAAACCGGCATCCAGGGTCGGGTCAGCCGGGAGGAACATGTCAGCGGTCGCTCCGCCCTGGGCTACAGCTGCAACACCGAACTGGTCGGCAGTTACACCATCCCCAATCCCAACGGCACGGTGGGCGGATTCAAGGTGGAACGCTATGTGGATGCGTCCGGCAATGATTGCGCCTACTACGACACCACCTTGACCTTTCCGACCAATCTGCCGGATGGCGAGGCCGGGGTGAACGTGCTGGACATGTCCGATCCGACGCAGCCGGTGCTGACCCAGCGTCTGGTCACGCCGGCGATGCTGACGCCGCACGAATCCCTGGTGATCAGCCACGAGCGCGGCATCATGGCGGCGGTGGCCGGCAATGCGGCGCTGTATCCGGGCTGGGTCGACGTCTATGACATCTCGCAGGATTGCCGCCAGCCGCAGCTGCTGTCCTCCACCCCGCTGGGCGTGCTCGGCCACGAGAGCGGCATGGCGCCGGACGGCATGACCTTCTACGCGGCCTCGCCCGGCACGCCGACCCTGACCGCGCTGGATCTCTCCAATCCGGCGCTGCCGGTGCCGCTGGCCGAGCTGCCGTACTACTCGCATGGCCTGTCGATCAGCGCCGATGGCAACCGCGCCTATATTGCCGGCATTGGCCTGTCCGGCGCGGTGCTGGCCTTCACCGATGTCGGGGTGGTGCCGGATCCGGCGCCCGATCGGGCACTGGTGATCCTGGACGTGTCGGAGATCCAGTCCCGGCAGCCCAATCCGCAGGTGCGCGAGCTGGCCCGGCTGACCTGGTCGCCGATGAGCATTCCGCAGAACGCGATCCCGATCAGCATCGACGGGCACCCCTATCTGATCGAGATCGACGAGTTCGGGCACCAGCTGGAGGTGGGCGCCGGGCGCATCATCGATATCGCGGACGAGACCAGTCCACAGGTGATCTCCAACCTGCGCCTGGCGGTGCACAACCCGGAGAATTTCGCGGCCCAGGCTGATGATCCGGGTGCGCAGTTCCAGGGCCAGGGCTATGCCGGGCACTACTGCAATGTGCCGACCCGGGTGAATCCGACGATCGTGGCCTGCAGCATGATCCTGTCCGGCCTGCGTGTGTTCGATATCCGCGATCCGCACCATCCGCGCGAGGTCGCGTACTTCAATGCGCCGGTACCGTCGCGCGATTTTCCGGTGCCCAGCGAGGCAAGCAACTACGCGATGGCCAGCCCGTCCTTCGTGCCGGAGCGCAAGGAGATCTGGTATTCCGACGTGTACAGCGGCTTCTATGTGGTCCGGGTGACCAACGGGGTCTGGCCGGACTGAGCCGCGCTCAGTCGCCGGCCGGCGTCATCGCGTAGAACAGGCAGTCGCTGCGCGCCACCGCCGCATCGGTGGTCATCATGATCGGGATCATCTCGCAGCGGGTGCGCAGACAGCCCTGTTCGACCTGGAACAGGCCCGGCGCCAGGTCGGCCGGCCCGGCGCCATGGGCGGTCACCGGCAGGTCCGCGCCCTCCAGCCAGCCGAGCAGGCTGCCGGCTGGCAGCGGGGCGAAGTTGTGCCGGTCGATATCGCCGCGCAGGGTCAGGTCGATGCCGGCCTGTGGGCGCTCGGCGAAGCTGAGGCTGAGTCCCGCCTTCAGCTGCACCCGTCGGGGGCTGTGCAGCACCCGCAAATGCGCCGGTGGGGCCTGCTCCAGATGCAGCGCGTCCAGGTGCAGGAAGCGCTCCAGCCCGGCCAGCGCCGCGGCGTCGGCGGCCGGGTCGCCGGCGCGACCACATTCCACGCTGATGCTGGGGCAGTGGGCCTGGGTCATCTCGACCAGGGTGTGCATGCGCAGGTCGCTGTGCATGTACCAGTCGGCGAACAGGGCGGTCAGGTTCAGGCGCGCCGGGTCGTCGCCATAGCCGATGCCGTAGGCCGGGTTGTGGCCGGTGTTGTTGTGGATGTCGATCAGGGCCTCGAACGGCTGGCGGACGAAGCGCGCCATGAAGGCCTGCGCGATGCGGCCCTGCCGATCCTCCTGCGGCGTGCCGTAGCAGCGGTTGGCGTCCCGCTCACCCGGCAGGCTGCGATGTTCAAAGCCCCCGTCGGCCAGCGCGGCCTCGACCGAGCCGATATAGAACACGGTGTCGACGGCGGGCTGATGACCGGCGGCCAGCCAGGCGTGCATGGCCCGCACCCCGGACGGTTCATTGCCATGCAGCAGGCTGACGACCAGACGCCGACGGCTACGGTCCCGGCCGGGCAGCTGCAGCCAGCTGGGGCCACCCAGATCGCGCAGGAAGCCTTCCAGCGGCTGATCCAGCATGGTCCTGCCGGGGCGTTCCAATGTGCGAATGGGCGAATTCATGCCGGCAGCGGCCACTGATGCACCGGCGCGCCCTCGTCCGAGAGCGCGACATAGCGGCGCAACATCCGGTGCAGCGCTTCGTCCCGGTTGCTGCGCCGTTCCGCATGCTCAAGCCAGGCCCGTTGCCAGCGTGCGCCGGTCTGACCCTGGTCCAGGCGCTGCGCGATGATGTCCAGATAGTGGCGGGCCTCGCCATGTTCTATGCCGGCCTGGCAGAGGGCGTCCCGGGCGGGGGGCAGCCAGTGTCTCAACCAGTCGACCACCGGCACCGGGCGCAGGTTGCCGTCGTCCTGCGGCCAGACCAGCCGGGCGTCCAGGCCGTTCTGCGCGCCGCGATACAGGTTGTGTTCCACCTTGCTGAAGGGGAAGTTCTCGCAGTCGGGGCCGCGCGCGGCCAGCGCGAGGGTGAGGCCGAGCATGAGCGCCGCGTTGGCCAGCATGTCCACAATGGTCGGGCCTGAGGGCAGGGCACGAAACTCGATGCGCAGATGGCCGGACGGGTCGTAGACCGGGCGGTTCCAGTGCCAGATGGTGCCGGCATGGGTGCGCAGCTCGGACAGAGGCGGGCGGGCGCCGGCCGCCAGGCGGGCCGGTGGCGGCTCGTCCCCGCACAGCGGCAACAGCACCTCATGGGCGTGCAGGTGGCGGGCCAGACAGTCGGCCGGGCTGCCCTGCCACCAGCCGCGGCCCAGCCCGACGCGCGGGCTGGCATGCGCCGCGGCGCTGGCCGGGTCCCGGTCATCGACGGTCTGCTTGAACACGACGATACGGGTCTCCTCCCACAGGCAGTGCTGCAGGAAGATCGGCGCATTGCCGGCCACCGCCAGCACCGGACCCAGGGCCATCTGC
>JBFJTN010000084.1:0-13045 GCA_041625325.1 Oceanococcus sp.
CACACCCTGGCTGTTGGTCACCTTGGAGGCCGCGCTCAGGCTGCCTGAGGTATTGTCGTTGATCGAGAAATCGACGATCTGGTTCTTCACCAGATTGTTCTGGCTGTCGCGCACGATCGCTCGAATCACCGCGCTGTCGTTGACCTGAACCGTGCCCGGCTCGGCCTGCACCTCGATCACCGCCGGCTGGGTGGCGACGAATTCCACCGCCAGACTGGTTTCCGCCGTCTGGCTGGCCGACACCTCGGCGGCGGCCTGCAGGATCGCCGGTCCGGCGCCGTTGGACTGCGCCGCCGACACCTGGAACACGGCCACGCCGTTCGCATCCGATGTGGCCGTCGCCGGACTCACCGTGCCACGCGTGCTCAGCAGGGTGACAGAGCGGTTGGCCACGTTGGCCGGATTGGAGGTATCGGTCAGGGTCACCACGATGCTGCAGGAACGACCCAGACCGATCTCGAGCAGGCTGCTGGCCGGCTCGGTGTCGCAGTCGGCGTCATTGGGGTCCGCCGCGATGCTGATACTGACGCTGGAGACCGCAACGCCCAGGGTCTGACTGAGATTGAAGGCCGAAACCGTCACCTGCTCCGTACCGCCGACCAGGCCGGTCAGGACAAAGTCGGCGGCGCCGGCTTCGTTGGTCACCACGGTCGCGGTCGGCGTGCCTTCGTCGGGCGAATTCGGATTGCTGACCGGATTGCCGTTGCCATTCTCGGTGGAGACGGTGACCACCCGGTTGGGGATGCCCAGGCCATTGCCATCGGTCAGATTGGCGGTGTAGGTGGCGTTGGCGCCGGTGGCGACCACGTTCGGCCCGGTCACCGACAGCTGGGTGCCCACGATCGGGATGAACAGGGAATCCTGCTGGCCGCTGGCCGTGGCGATCACCTCCACGCAGCGGTTGCGGTCGTCTCCGCCGGTGGTGAGGATGGCCTGGGCCAGGCCCGCCTCGCTGGTCAGCGCCGCGCCGGGAGCGACGGCCAGCGCGTTGACCACCTGCAGTGCCCCGCCGCTGTTCTGCGGATTCGGGTCCTGGGTGCAGATGCCGTTGGTCGCCGTCGAAGCCACTTCGCGGGTCGAGAAGGAGACCGGCACGCTGGGCAGCAGCACGCCATCGGCGTCGCGCACGATGGCCGAAACGGTCACGCCCTGATCGGCGGTCTCGTCACCCGTCCGCAGACGGGATTTGTCACTCAGCAGCTGCACGCTCGCCACGCTGGTCTGGACCGGGGTGAGCCCATCGCCAGTGCCGGTGAAAACGTCGTCATTGCTGCAGGCCGATAGCGCTAGCGCCAGCAAGACCACAACGTAACGAAAGCTCGATTGATGGCGCATGATCCCCGGTCCCCTCAGCTGATGTCTCAAAGCAACGCGTTGATTGAGCAGACTAATCAATGCCCGCAGTCCTGACAAGCGCCGCAGCGCCTTTATGCCTTGAAACGGAAGGGCTTTCCGGGTCGGCCGGCATGACCTGCCAGGGCCTCAGCGCAATTCATCGGCAAGCGGCGCGGTTGCCGGCGGCACAAGCGGGTCTCCGCCTGCCCCCTGCGGCTACCTGAGCGGTTCCGGACCAGAGACCGAACAACAGCCGACAGACCGGACGGGCAACGCCCGGGCGGCCCGCCATCACCGCGCGAGCGGCCGCGGCCGGCGATGCTCGCGGCCTGTAGGACCGGGATGACACGCGCTGTGGTGCCAGGCGCACAGACGGCAACGCATTTCGCCTCTGCCCGGCTGCTCCGGACTGGCCCATGCTGAGATCAGGTCTACGAACCTGGATCACCTACACGGAGAGAGCATGTACAAGAACACTTTGATCAATCGGCAGTTCCTCATCAGCGGTATCGCCGGCCTGTCCTGCAGCCTGCTGGTCGCCTGCGGATCCGGCTCCGACAGCGGCTCCCGGGCGACGGACAATCCGGTCAGCGCCGGCGAGAAGGCTGTCGAAGGCCCCCTCGATCCGGTGCAGGACGCGCTGATCAGCTCGCTGATCGGCACCGAGTTGGCGGTCGCCCTGCCGGCACCGCTGGGCCCGGCTACCGCCTGCCTGGGCGATGCGCTGAACAGCCTGGTGGACGGCCCGGACGCCCTGCTGCTGGCACTCGGCACCCTGCCCTCTGGCGTCGACCCGGTCAGCGCCCTGCAGGGCGCCGGCGGCCAGCTGAAATTTTCGATCGAGGATTTCGCCGCGCAGACCCAGTCAGCACTGATGGTGCTGGCCGGACAGCAGGACAGCTGTGGCGGCCTCGCCGGGGCGGTGGCCGGCAACCCGCTGGCAGGCACCCCGCTGGAAGCGCTGGGCGGCGGCCTGGAGCAGGTACTCGCGGCGCTGCAGGGCGGCGGCTCCGGCGATGATCAGGATCTGCGGCCCGTGGCGGCCGCCCTGGCCCCGGCACTGGCCGAACTGGCCGGCGCTTTTGCCATGCTGCCTCCCGAAGTCAAGGACGCCCCGGTGGTCGGAGGCGTGCTGACCACGCTGGAAGTGGCGGTGGCCGACCTGGCCCTGACCCTGCCGGCAGTGGGCGCCTACAACGCACTGGGCACCCAGGCTGGCGTGGAGAATCTGCTGAACAACCTGCTCGGCAATGTGCTGCTCGGCGTGCTGCCCGTCGCCGAAATCGACGAGGCCACCGGCCAGGATTTCTCCGGCCAGATCGAGGCGGGTATTGACCAGGCCACCGCGGCGCTGGGCGACGGCCTGGGCCAGCTGATCACGCCGCTGTTCGACGATCTGCTCAATGGCGCTCTCGAGCCGGTACTGGATCCGGTGGAAGGCCTGCTGGCTCAACTGCTCAATCCGCAAGGCCTGAGCGGCGGCAATCCGCTGGACGGCCTGCTGGGCGGACTGGCTGGCAATGGCACCGGCACCCCCCTGGACGCCCTGCTGGCGCTGCTGACCACCGGCGCCAGCGGCAACCCGCTGGACGATCTGACCAGCCTGCTGGGCGGCGACATCGGCGCCTCACCGCTGGATCAGCTCACCGCCCTGCTGGGCGGCGGCGGCCTGCCCCTGGATGCCCTGCTGGGCGAGCTCGCCGGCAATGGCAGCGGCCTGCCGGTGATCGGGGGTCTGCTCGGCCTGGGTGGCTGACAGCCCCGTCACGTCCGCTTCCGGGATGCCCGCTTCGGCGGGCATCCTTTTTTTGTCTCAGCGCATAGAGTCCGTGCACCGCTTCCCGGCGCCAGGGGATGAGCAGCCGGCCAGGCTGCGGGGCATCAGCCGCGCCCTGCTTAGGCGCCAGCCTGCCCGCTGAAAATCAGGCGGTTGAGCCGCTTCACGAAACTGGCCGGGTCTTCCAGCTGGCTGCCTTCGGCCAGCACGGCCTGTTCGTACAGCAGATGGGCCAGATCCTCGAACTCGGCGCCATCGGCGGTTTCGCGCATGCGCTCCAGCAGCGGGTGCTGCGGATTGATCTCCAGAATCGGCTTGCTGGACGGGATGTTCTCACCCGCCTGGCGCAGCAGCTGCTCCAGATGGCGGGACATGGCCTGCTCGCCGACCACCAGGCAGGACGGCGATTCGGTCAGCCGCTGGCTGACCCGCACCGAGGCCACCTGCTCCTCGAGCAGGGCCTGGAGCTTTTCGGTCAGCTCCTTGTACAGGGCTTCCACCCGCGCCTTCTCGCCCTCGGCCTGCGGGTCCTTGACCAGATCCGACAGGTCGATATCACCGCGCACCACCGACTTCAGCTTGTGGCCATCGAATTCGGGCAGCGCATTGATCATCCATTCGTCAACCCGGTCAGTCAGCAGCAGGACCTCGATATCACGGCTGGCGAAGGCTTCCAGGTGCGGACTGGCCTTGGCGGTCTTCAGATTCTCGGCGGTGACGTAATAGATGTCTTCCTGGCCCTCGGCCATGCGTTCGACATAATCCGCCAGGGACACGCGGTCCTCTTCGCTGCGCGTGGAGTGGAAGCGCAGCAGTTCCAGCAGCTTGTCACGATTGTCCGCATCCTCGACCACGCCTTCCTTGATCACCGGGCCGAAGGCCTGGTAGAAGCTGTCGTACTTCTCCGGCTCGTTCTTCGCCAGCCCCGCCAGCAGATCGAGCACCCGCTTGACCGAAGCGGCCCGGATGCGGTCGATCACCTTGTTCGACTGCAGCAGTTCGCGGGAGACGTTCAGCGGCAGATCATTGGAATCGATCACCCCGCGGACGAAGCGCAGGTAGGCGGGCAGCAGCTTCTCCGCATCGTCCATGATGAAGACCCGCTGCACGTACAGCTTCAGCCCGCGCCGGCTGTCCCTGTCCCACAGATCGAAGGGTGGCTGCGAAGGGATGTACAGCAGCGAGGTGTACTCCAGATTGCCTTCGACCTTGTTGTGGGCCCAGGCCAGGGGCTCGGCCGGGTCGTAGGACAGCTGGCGGTACAGGTCCTGATATTCCTCGTCCTTGATCTCGGCCTTGGGCCGCGCCCACAGCGCCTTGCCCTGGTTGACGATGTCGTAGCCGGGACTCTTGCCATCCTCGCCGGCCGGCTTGGCCAGACGCACCGGCAGGCTGAGGTGTTCGGAATACTTGTGGATGATGTGGCGCAGCCGGGTCAGGTCGAGAAACTCATCCTCGCCCTCGCGCAGATGCAGGGTGATCTCGGTGCCGCGCGGCGCTTCGCCCGCGGGCTCGATCTCATAGCTGCCCTCGCCGCTGGACACCCAGCGGACCGCCTCGCTGGCTCCAGCCTTGCGGGTCAGCACGCTGACCTTGTCCGCCACGATGAAAGAGGAATAGAAACCGACCCCGAACTGGCCGATCATCTGCGAGTCCTTCTTTTCGTCGCCGCTGAGCGCCTCGAGGAACTTGCGCGTGCCGGAATTCGCGATGGTGCCGAGATTCTCGATCACCTCCTGGGCCGTCATGCCGATGCCGTTGTCGCGGATCACCAGGCTGCGCGCCGCCCTGTCCACGTCGATTTCAACCTTGTACTCGGCATCGCCCTCCAGCAGCCGGTCATCCTTCAGTGCTTCGAAGCGCAGCTTGTCGGTGGCGTCCGAGGCATTGGAGATGAGCTCGCGCAGGAAGATTTCCTTGTTCGAGTACAGGGAATGGATCATCAGGTGAAGCAGCTGCTTCACCTCGGCTTGGAATTCGCGGGTTTCGGCCATCATGTCCTCCTTGGCAGGCCTCACAGATGGGGCTGGACGCGCTCCGGTTCAAGGCCATAAAACAAAAACGCCCGCGTCGGCGGGCGTTTTCGAATGGTCGCAATCGCGACCGCTTGTCAGAGCTTTTCGCGGATGCGCGCAGCCTTGCCGCGCAGATCGCGCAGGTAGTACAGCTTGGCCCGGCGCACCTTGCCGCGGCGCTTGACCGTGATGCTGTCGACCAGCGGGCTGTAGGTCTGGAAGCTGCGCTCCACGCCTTCGCCATGGGAAATCTTGCGCACCGTGAAGGCCGAGTTCAGGCCACGATTGCGCTTGCCGATGACGACGCCTTCAAAGGCCTGCAGGCGCTCACGGTCGCCTTCCTTGACCTTGACCTGCACCACGACCGTGTCACCCGGCGCGAAGGCGGGCACTTCCCGGCTCATCTGTTCGGCTTCCACCGCGTCAATCAGATGCTGCATTGTTCTTCAATCCTGCAAGATATTCGTTGATGTATTCGCGCAATTGCGCCTGTGACTGCGCATCCAGCACGCAGTCGTCCAGCAAATCGGGACGTCGTTCCCAGGTCCGGCCCAGGGCCTGAACCCTCCGGAAATGGAGGATTTCGCTGTGATTTCCGGACAGCAGCACAGAGGGAACCCTCCGGCCGCGCCAGCACTCGGGGCGCGTATATTGCGGATATTCGAGCGTCCCGTCAACAAAAGACTCCTCGCGCGCGGAGTTCTCGTCCCCCAGAACCTCCGGCAACAGACGCAAAACCGCGTCGATGATCATCAGCGCGGGCAGTTCGCCCCCGCTGAGCACGAAGTCACCCACGGAGATTTCCGCATCGACCTCGGTCTCGATCAGCCGCTGATCGATCCCCTCATAGCGACCGGCCACCAGGATCGCGCCTTCGCCGGCGGCCAGCTGTTCGGCCCAGCCCTGATCGAAGCGCTCGCCCTGCGGACTCAGCAGCAGCACCGGCCGCCTGCCCCCGGCTGCGCGCGCCGCCTCGATCGCCCGGGCCAGGGGCTCCGCCTGCATGACCATGCCCGCGCCACCACCGTAAGGCTTGTCGTCGGGCCGGGCCTTCGGGTCGAAGTCGCGGGGATTCCAGGCCGCCAGGCTGGCCCGCCCGGCGCGCACCGCCTCGCCGGTCACGCCCAGCGCGGCGAAACTGGCAATGACGTCGGGAAACAGGCTGATCAGGTCAAAGCGCATAGTCGGACGCCCAGTTGACCCGGATCAGTCCGGCATCCATGTCCACGTCTTCGACAATGGGGCCCCGCACGAAGGGAATCAGCAGGCCTGGCTCACCCGCCAGCTCCAGGATCGGATGCGCCGGATTGTCGATGACGCGGGCCACCGTGCCCAGCGGCTCGTCATCGATTCCGCGCACGTCCAGGCCGACCAGATCGGCCCAGTAAACCTCACCCTCCGGCAGCTCCGGCAGCTCGCGGCGCGGCACGCTGATCTCGGCATCGACCAGGCTCATCGCCGCCTCGCGGTCCGCGATCAGGCCACCATCCTCCGTTCCCAGCCGGACGACCAGGCCGGGCCCCTGCCACTGTCCGCTCAGCGGGCACAAAATACGATGCCCGCCGCGTGCGGATACACGCCAGCGGGCATAGTCGAGGATGTTTTCGGCCGGATCGGTGAAGGACTCCACCCGGACCTGGCCTTTGACACCGAACACACCACGAATCCGACCCAGGACGACCGAGTCGCCGGTCTTTCGCGGCATGGGATTTACTCGGCGGCGGGCGCCTCGGCGGCTGCAGCCTTGCGCTCGTTCTTGACCAGCGCAGCCACGCGATCGGTCATCAGCGCGCCCTGCTCTTCCCAGTACTTCACGCGCTCCAGGTTCAGGCGCAGGCGCTCGCTCTGGCCCTTGGCCACCGGGTTGAAAAAGCCCAGCCGCTCAATCGAGCGGCCATCGCGCCGCGAACGGATGTCCGCCACGACGATGTGGTAGAACGGCTTCTTCTTGGCGCCGCCACGGGAAAGTCTGATTTTGACCATGAATTGAATCGCAAGTCTGTGCGGAAAAAGACGCGGGATTCTAATGACTTTGGCGACAAAAGAAAAGGCCGCGCCGGCGAGAGTTCATCCGGCGTGTCAACGACGCGGCATGCCTCCGGGCGGCATCATGCCCTGCATGCCGCGCATCATCTTGGCCATGCCGCCCTTCTGCATGCGCTTCATCATCTTCTGCATCTGCATGTGCTGCTTGAGCAGGCGGTTGATATCCGGCACCTGGGTACCGGAACCGGCGGCGATGCGCTTCTTGCGCGAGGCCTTGATCAGATCGGGAAAGCGCCGCTCCTGCGGGGTCATCGAGTTGATGATGGCGATGCTGCGATTCAGCTCCTTGTCATTGACCTGATTGCGCATCTGCGCGGGAATCTGGCTCATGCCGGGCAGCTTGTCCAGCATGGCGCCCAGACCGCCCATGTTGATCATCTGCAGCAGCTGGTCGCGGTAGTCCTCCAGATCGAAGCCTTTGCCCTTCTTCAGCTTCTTCGCCAGCTTTTCGGCCTTGGCGCGGTCGACCTTCTGCTCCGCCTCCTCGATCAGGCTGAGCACATCGCCCATGCCCAGGATGCGGGAGGCCAGCCGGTCGGGATGGAAGGGCTCCAGCGCTTCCAGCTTTTCCCCGACCCCGAGGAACTTGATCGGCTTGCCGGTGATCTTGCGCACCGACAGGGCCGCGCCGCCGCGCGCGTCACCGTCCACCTTGGTCAGAATCACGCCGGTCAGCGGCAGGGCTGCGCCGAAGGCGGCCGCGGTGCGAGCGGCATCCTGGCCCGTCATGCTGTCGATCACGAACAGGGTTTCCGCCGGCTTGAGCTGGCCATGCAGGACCTGGATTTCCTGCATCATCTTGTCGTCGACAGTCTGGCGCCCCGCCGTGTCGACAATAAGGATGTCGAACAGCTCCTTCTTCGCCCGTTCCAGAGCACCTACGGCGATCTGCGACGGACTCTGCAGCGGCGAGGACGGGAAGAACTCCGCCGACACCGCCTCGGCCACGGTTTTCAGCTGGTCGATGGCGGCCGGACGGTAGACGTCGCAGCTGGTGACCATGACCCGCTTCTTCTGCTGCAGCAGCAAACGGGCGAGCTTGCCGGTGCTGGTGGTCTTGCCCGAACCCTGCAGGCCGGCCATCAGGATCACCGCGGGCGGCTGGGCCCGCAGCTCCAGGCCGCGACTCTCGCCGCCGAGCTCGGCGACCAGTTCCTCCTGCACCACCCGGATGAATTCCTGACCGGGGGTCAGGCTGTTGCGCACCTTTTCACCCAGCGCGCGCTGCTTCACCCGCTCGACGAAGTCGCGCACGACCTCCAGGGCGACGTCGGCCTCCAGCAGCGCGCGGCGCACATCGCGCAAGGCCTGCGCGATGTTGTCCTCGGTCAGGCGACCCTGGCCGCGCAACTCCTTGAAGGTGGCCTGGAGATTTTCGGAAAGGTTCTCGAACATGCGTCTCGGCGGTGCACAAAGGGTGAAATTGTAACCCGTGGACCGGCACTCCCGCAGCGACGCCCGGCTCGCATGGCCCGAATCAGCGTGCGAAGATACGCCCCATGCTCATGCTGCTGGAATCCGCCGCCGCCGCCACCTACCTGTGGTGTGCCTGGCGTCTGCGCCAGCAGAACGACCCGGGCCGCGAGGCCGGGCTGGTCCTGGCGACCGCCCTGGCAGTGCTGTTGCAGGCCCTGGCCCTGGGCAGCGAACTCGGCACAGCCGCGCAATGGCGTCTCGGGGTGGGCAACGCGCTGAGCCTGTTCCTGTGGATGTGCTGCGTGGTGCACCTGCTGCTGGGCCTGCGCTGGCCGCTGTGGCATCTCGGCGGCTGGCTGTGGCCGGGCGCGGCCCTGGCCATCGTGCTGGCCTGGCTGCTGCCGCAGGGGGCCACCCACGGCTCGACCCTGTCCGCTGCGCTGCGGGTGCACATCCTGCTGTCTCTGCTGGCCTACGCCAGCCTGACCCTGGCGGCGCTGCAGACCCTGGCCTATGCCCTGCTCGACAAACAGCTCAAGCAGGGCAGGCATCAGCATCATCGCCCGCCGTTGCAGCTGATGGAGGATCTGGTCTTCCGCCTCGTCGGCATCGGTTTCGTCCTGCTCTGCGCGAGCATCGCCAGCGGCTTCCTCTTCGTCGACGACTTCTTCTCCCAGCATCTCGCCCACAAGGCGGCCCTGTCCCTGATTGCCTGCGCCCTGTTTGGCGCCCTGATTGCCGGACGCATGCTGCGCGGCTGGCGCGGCCGTATCGCGATCCGCTGGACCCTGAGCGCCTATGTCAGCCTGCTGCTGGCCTATTTCGGTTCCAAGCTGGTGCTCGAGCAGATTCTCGGCCGCAGCTGGTCCTGAACCAGGCTGGCCATCGGCCCGCAGCCCGCCCGCACGGGTGGCTGCCGGGAGCGCCGCGCTTGACAGTGCGGGATTTGCCCCTAAGTTAATAGGTCCTGAAGCCACCGGAGCGGTGAGTCCACCTTGGACGATTTCCCTATAGGCCTGCTACTGGGCCTGTTAGTCGGACTCATTATGATGTCCGCCTTCTTCTCCGGGTCGGAAACCGCCCTGATGGCGCTCAACCGCTATCGCCTGCAACATCAGGCGAACAGCGGCGACAAGGCGGCCCAGCGCGTGGCCAAGCTGCTGAAGCGGCAGGATCGCCTGATCGGCATCATTCTGCTGGGCAACAATTTCGTCAATATCCTGGCTTCGGCCATCGCCACGGTGATCGGCCTGCGCCTGTTCGGCGAAACGGGCATTGCCATCGCCACCGGCCTGTTGACCCTGATCATCCTGATCTTCTCGGAAGTCACCCCCAAGACCCTGGCCGCGCTGCACCCCGAGCGGGTTGCCTACCCTTCGGCCCTGGTCTATGTGCCACTGCTGAAAATCCTCTACCCGCTGGTCTGGTTGATCTCCACCATTGCCCGCCTGCTGCTGCGCCTGATCGGGGTTGATCCGGAGGATGCCGCCCAGCACAGCCTGAGCACCGAGGAACTGCGCACCGTGGTCGCGGAAACCGGCGCCATGATCCCGCGTCGCCACCAGCACATGCTGCTGTCCATCCTGGACCTGGAAAAGGCCACCGTGGAGGACATCATGGTGCCGCGCAACGAGATCGTCGGAGTGGACATCTCCCGTCCCTGGGACGAGGTGCTGCAGCAGATCAAGGATTCGCACCACACCCGCCTGCCGCTTTACGCGGGCAGCATCGACGAGATTCGCGGCATCATTCACCTGCGCAGGATCCTGGGCCTGCTGGCGGGCCAGGAGCTCAACCAGGACAGCCTCATGGAACAGGCGCGCGAGCCCTATTTCATTCCCGAAGGCACGGCCCTGAACCAGCAGCTGCTGAATTTCCAGAACCAGCGCCGCCGCATCGGCTTCGTGGTCGACGAGTACGGCGACATCCAGGGCCTGGTGACGCTGGAGGACATCCTGGAGGAGATCGTCGGAGAGTTCACCACCGACCCCTCCACCCGGATGCGTCATGCCCGGCCCAACGGCGACGGCAGCTACACGGTCAACGCGATGACCAATGTGCGCAGCCTCAACCGGGCCATGTCCTGGAGCCTGCCCTCGTCCTCGGCCCGCACGCTCAACGGCCTGATCCTGGAGCAGCTGGAAGACATACCCGAGCCCGGCACCCGCCTGCACCTGCACGACTATCTGGTGGAAATTCTCTCCACCAAGACCAATGTGATCCAGCAGGTGCGGCTGACCCCACCGACCCTGAAGCCGCGGCGCAAGCGACCCGCCTGAGCCGCCACGCGCGAGCCGCCTGAGCTAGAGCACGGCGTCCATGACCGCGGACAGGGAGCGCACGGCCACCACCTCACAATCGCCGAAGGCGCGTTTGGGCGCATTGGCAGCTGGCACCACGATCTTGCGAAAACCCTGCTTGGCGGCCTCGGCGATGCGCTCCTCGCCGCCGGACACCGGCCGCAGTTCGCCGGCCAGACCGATCTCCCCGAAAACGGCCAGCCCGGCCGGCAGAGGGCGGTCCCGGAAGCTGGACACCGCGGCCAGCACCGCGGCCAGGTCGGCCGCGGTCTCCCGCACCTGCAGGCCGCCGACGACATTGAGAAAGACGTCCTGATCCATCAGGCCGATGCCCGCATGCCGGTGCAGCACGGCCAGCAGCATGGCCAGTCGATTGGTTTCCAGGCCCACCGCGACCCGCCGGGGCGAGGCGCCGCTGCGATCGACCAGGGCCTGGACCTCGACCAGCACCGAGCGGCTGCCTTCGCGGGTCACCAGAACGACGCTGCCAGGCACCGGCTCGGCATCCCGCGCCAGGAA
Source organism: Oceanococcus sp. (assembly GCA_041625325.1). GTDB lineage: Bacteria > Pseudomonadota > Gammaproteobacteria > Nevskiales > Oceanococcaceae > Oceanococcus. The sequence goes on from JBFJTN010000084.1 coordinate 11,409, forward strand.
CAGGGCCGAAGGGTTGCGCACCTCCTTGAGCCCGCTGTCGGCCATGGCGAAGAAGCCCAGCTCGTTGACCGCCCCGAAGCGGTTCTTGGCGGCGCGAATCATGCGCAGGCGCCCGCCCGGATCGGCCTCGAAGTAGAGCACCGTGTCGACCATGTGCTCCAGCACCCGGGGCCCGGCAATGACCCCTTCCTTGGTCACATGGCCGACCAGGAAGATGGCCACATTGCGCTGCTTGGCAAAGCGCACCAGCAGGGCCGCGCATTCCCGCAGCTGGGCCACCGAGCCCGGGGCCGAGTTCAGCTCCCGGCTGTACAGGGTCTGAATGGAATCGATGACCAGAAGGGCGGGAGGCGCTTCTGCCAGCAGGGCCAGAATGCTCTCCACCTCGGTTTCGGCGACCACCCCCAGGCTGGCCTGGGCGTCACCCAGGCGCCGCGCCCGCATGTGCACCTGCTGCAGGGATTCCTCACCGGTGACATACACCATGCTGTGCTGCTCCTGCAGCCGGATCAGCATCTGCAGGAGCAAGGTGGACTTGCCGATCCCGGGATCACCGCCGAGCAGGATCACCGAACCGGCCACGATGCCCCCGCCGAGCACCCGGTCCAGTTCGAGGAAGCCGCTATCGATCCGTCGTTCCCCATCCTCGCTGACTTCGCGCAGCAGGGCGATGCGATTCTCGCCCGCATAGCCGCGGGCTCCGCGAGCGCCACCGCGGGCGGGAGCCGACGCCACGGACTCGTCGGCCTGCAGGCTGTTCCAGGCGCCACAGGCCGCGCACTGGCCTGCCCACTGGGCCTGACTGGCGCCGCATTCGGCGCAGCGGAATTGTCTTTTCGACTTGCTCACGGCCATTGCCACTGCTTTGAAATGGGCCATACTATGGCAAATGGGGATCTAGCTCGGGGGTTGTGTCTGTGAAGTCCAAACCATGGAATCAGCGCTGGTTCGCCGGCGCCGCGTTCAGCCTGGTTTTCCTCTTCCTGGCCTACATCCTGATGGCCGGCAGTTTCGAGTCGCTGGAACGGGTGGTCTACGACGCCGGCCTGCGCCTCAACGACAGGAGCCCCGCCGTCGAGGTGGCGGTGGTCGCGATCGACGACCAGAGCATCGAGAACCTGGGGCGCTGGCCCTGGTCGCGTGGCCTGCTGGCCAACATGATCGACAAGCTGCGCGAAGGCGGCGCCAAGGTGGTGGGCAACACCCTGTTCCTGTCCGAGCCGCAGACCGACCCCGGCCTGATCGAGATCGAGGCCCTGCTGGAGCAGTTCCGGGCGTCCGGCCTGTACCAGCCCGGGGCCGGCAGCGAAGGCCAGAAAATCGAACGCAGCATGCTCGCCGCGCGCGCCCGGCTGGACGCCGATGGTCAGCTGGCCATGGCCTACAAGCGCTACCCCGGCGTGATCCAGGCCTTCAGCCTGGACCCGGGCTATCTGCGCGGCCGCCCTGACCCGGTCCCGCCCACCCTGAAGAAATCCCAGATCACCCAGGCCGTCGAACTGGATGTCCTGCCGGCCCAGCGCGTGTTCCCCACCATCGACACGATCGCCCAGCATGCGGCGGGCCAGGGGCACCTGACCACCCTGCTGGACGGGGACGGGGTCCAGCGCAGCGAAGCCCTGGTGGTGCGGTATTTC
>JBFJTN010000085.1:0-12774 GCA_041625325.1 Oceanococcus sp.
CCCGACAAGTCCGCAATTGGCGACACACCCGCGATGCTGCAGGGAGCGAATGAGCGTCGCCAGCATGGTGCCACCGACCGTGTCGATGCCGCCGGCGTATTTCGCGGTCAACAGCGGACGCGACGATTCATCCATCAGCTCACCACGATCGATAACCCGCGCCGCCCCCAGTTCCTTAAGGCGTTCGTGCTGGTCCGCCTTGCCGGTCACTGCAACGACGCTGTAGCCCAGGCGACCCAGCAGCATGACGGCGATCGAACCGACGCCCCCGGTTGCTCCGGTCACAACGACTTCCCCGTTCTCGGGCATGATGTCGTTGTGCCGAAGCGCCTCCACTCCCTGGGCTGCGGTGAACCCGGCTGTCCCCAGAATCATCTACTCTTCGAGCGACAAACCGTCCGGAAGCGGAACGACCCACTATGCCGGTACGCGTACGTAATCCGCCCACCCGGCCCAGGGTTTCGATCAGGCAGCGACGGACCTCAACGGCCAGTTGCGGCAGTTCGTCGGCACCAAGCTGGCGCAGATCGCTGGGCTTTTCCACCCGCCCCAGCAGGGCGTAGCTGGAATCGGTGAGCGCTGTCTTGCGGGGCATGTTGATCCTTGATTGTTCTGACGATTATCGGCTGTTGCACTGGGCGAGGGCAAATCAGCCGCGTCGGCCGATGACAAACTCGGCCAGCTGCTCCAGACGACGGGCTTTTGCACCAAGCCTGTGCAGCTGCGTGCAGGCCTCGTCGACCAGGCCGCGGGCCATCTGGCGCGATTCGCTGAGGCCAAACAGCGCCGGGTAGGTGCTCTTGGCCCGGGCCCGGTCGGCGCCGGCATTCTTGCCCATTTCCTCCGCGCTGCCGGTTTCGTCCAGCACGTCGTCATGGATCTGGAAGGCCAGGCCCACACATTTGGCGTAGTGGTCCAGGGCGGACTCGATGCTGTCATCCAGGGCCTCCGAGCACCAGGCCGCGGTGACCACCGACGCGCGAATCAGGGCGCCGGTCTTGTGGATGTGCATGGCCTCGAGTTCGGCGGCGTTCAGGCTGCGGCCTTCGGACTCGAGGTCGATGGCCTGACCGCCGACCATGCCGCGTGAGCCGGCAGCATTGGCAAGCCGGGCCAGGATGCGCAGCCTCGCGGCAGGGCTGACATCCAGCGCCGGGTGCTGAGCCAGCAGCTCGAAAGCCAGCGCCTGCAGGCCGTCGCCCACCAGGATGGCGGTGGCCTCGTCGAAGGCGATGTGACAGGTGGGTTTGCCCCGGCGCAGGGCGTCGTCGTCCATCGCCGGCAAATCGTCATGCACCAGCGAGTAGGCGTGGATCAGTTCCAGCGCCGCGGCCACCGGGTCGATCCGGCTGGCCGGAATGTCCAGGGCCTCGGCGGTGGCATAGGCCAGCAGCGGGCGGAAATGCTTGCCCCCGGCCAGGGCAGCATAGCGCATGGCCGTGTGCAGACGGATCGGAAACTGCCCATGGGGGGGCAGCACGGCGTCCAGAACCTGCTCAAGGCGGGCGCCCTGTTCGGCCATCCAGGTGTCCAGCGGGCTCAAGAGTCGCTGTCCTGATCCGGCGTGGCCATGTCGCTCAACTGTTCCTGACCATCGACGTCCCGGCTGAGCTGCTGCACCCGCAGTTCGGCCTGTTGCAGCAGTTTCTCGCAACTGCGCGACAGGTCCATGCCCCGCTCGAAATGCTTCACCGCTTCATCCAGCGGGGTGTCACCGGCCTCCAGCACCTTGACCAGGCGCTCCAGCTCGGCCAGCTGGCTTTCGAATTGATCCAGTTTGGGATTTTTCGCAGGCATCGGCAGGGCGCGGCGCGGGACAATGACCGGAAAGGGAAAAGCGGCATTGTAACGTGATTTCGCCACCCGCACCGCGCACGAATCCTCTGCTATAGTCCGGCCGCTTTACCGTTCCGGTGACGTCCGGAAACGATGTCCACCCTCATGCCAGCAGCAGAATGAGCGACGCCTACGACGCCTCTTCCATCGAGTTACTCAGCGGGCTGGAGCCGGTCAAGCGCCGGCCCGGCATGTTCACCGATACCTCGCGGCCCAATCATCTGGCCCAGGAGGTCATCGACAACAGCGTGGACGAGGCCCTGCAGGGGCACGCCCGCCGGATCCGGGTCACCCATTTCGCCGATGGCTCGATCGAAGTCGAAGATGACGGCCGTGGCATGCCGGTGGACATCCATCCGGAAGAGGGCGTGCCCGGGGTCGAGCTGATCCTTGGCCGGCTGCACGCCGGGGGCAAGTTCAACAAGGAGAGCTATCGCTACTCCGGCGGCCTGCACGGGGTCGGCGTGTCCGTGGTCAACGCCCTGTCGGAACGCCTGGATGTGACGGTCTGGCGTGGCGGCTTCGAGTACAGCATCGGCTTCGCCCACGGCGACCGGGTGCGTGAACTGCAGCAGGTCGGGCCGGTGGGCAAGCAGCGTCGCGGCACCCGGCTGCGCTTCTGGCCCGATGTCAGCTATTTCGACACCCCCAAATTCTCCCTGGCCAAGCTGCGCCACGCGCTGCGGGCCAAGGCGGTGCTGTGCCCCGGGCTGGAGGTCACGCTCAAGGACGAGGTCAGCGGCGACACCGAGACCTGGCAGTACGAGGGGGGGCTGACGGCCTATCTGATGGAGGCGCTGGACGGCCTTGAGCCCTTGCCGGCCGAGCCCCTGACCGGCGAATTCGCCGGCGAGCGCGAGGAAGCCTCCTGGGCCGTGGTCTGGCTGCCCAATGGCGGTGAGGGACCGGCCGAGAGTTACGTCAACCTGGTGCCCACCGCGCAGGGCGGCACCCACGTGAACGGCCTGCGCACCGGCCTGACCGAGGCGCTGCGCGAGTTTTCCGAGAACCGCAACCTGCTGCCGCGCGGCGTGCGCCTGTCGCCGGAGGATGTCTGGTCCGGGGTCAGTTACATCCTGTCGGTCAAGCTGGAGGAACCGCAGTTCGCCGGCCAGACCAAGGAGCGGCTGTCCTCACGCGAGTGCGCCGCCTTCGTCTCCGGCGTGGTCAAGGATGCGACCAGCCTGTGGCTGCACCGGCATACCGAAACCGGCGACGTGCTGGCCCAGTGGGTGATCTCCTGCGCCCAGCGCCGCCTCAAGGCGGCCCGCACGGTGGTCCGCAAGCGGGTGGTCAGCGGCCCGGCGCTGCCCGGCAAGCTGGCCGATTGTGTGAGCCAGGACCCGGCCCAGGGCGAGCTGTTCCTGGTCGAGGGCGATTCCGCCGGGGGCAGCGCCAAGCAGGCCCGCGACCGCAATTTCCAGGCCATTCTGCCGCTGCGCGGCAAGATCCTGAATGCCTGGGTGGTCGATGCGGATGTCGCCATGGGCTCACAGGAAATCCACGATATCGCGGTGGCGCTGGGCATGGATCCCGGGGCCGAAACCACGGCCGGCCTGCGCTACGGCAAGATCTGCATCCTGGCCGATGCGGACTCCGACGGGCTGCACATCGCCACCCTGCTGTGCGCGCTGTTCCTGCGCCATTTCCGGCCGCTGGTCGAGGCCGGGCACGTCTATGTGGCGATGCCACCGCTTTACCGCATCGATGTCGGCAACCGGGTGTTCTACGCCCTGGACGAGGCCGAGCGCCAGGGCGTGCTCGATCGCATCAGCGCGGAGAAACTGCCGGGCAAGGTCAGCGTGACGCGCTTCAAGGGCCTGGGCGAGATGAACCCGCTGCAGCTGCGCGAGACCACCATGGCGCCGGACACCCGCCGGCTGGTGAGGCTGGACCTGGCCGACCAGAGCGCCGCCCACGGCATGCTGGACATGCTGCTGGCCAAGAAACGCGCCTCCGATCGCAAGGCCTGGCTGGAGTCCAAGGGCGACCGGGCCGATATCGAAGTGTGAGTGCGGGTTTGGAGCGCTGGCCGGCTCGCGCCAGATTCTTATCCGCAGATGACGCAGATTTCGCAGATTCGGGATTGATCAACAATCTGTGTAATCTGCGGAATCTGCGGATTCAACTGATCCGGCGGTTGTGTCCGCCAGAACTGTTTTCCTGGGAATTCCCGAAATGAGTGAAGTCACCGAACTCGAACCCGCCGAGCGTCTGCCGATCTCCCAGTTCGCCGAGAAGGCGTATCTGGATTATTCGATGTACGTCATCCTGGATCGGGCGCTGCCGCATCTGGGCGACGGGCTGAAGCCGGTGCAGCGGCGCATCGTCTACGCGATGTCGGAGCTCAATCTCACCGCCAATGCCAAGCCGAAGAAGTCGGCGCGCACGGTCGGCGACGTGATCGGCAAGTTCCATCCGCACGGCGACTCGGCCTGCTACGAGGCCATGGTGCTGATGGCGCAGAGTTTCAGCTACCGCTACCCGCTGATCGACGGGCAGGGCAACTGGGGCGCGCCGGACGATCCCAAGTCCTTCGCGGCCATGCGCTACACCGAAGCCAAGCTGACCCCCTATGCGGAGGTGCTGCTGGCCGAACTGGGCATGGGCACGGTGGACTGGCAGCCGAACTTCGACGGCACCCTGAAGGAGCCGGCCATGCTGCCGGCCCGCCTGCCCAATCTGCTGCTCAACGGCACCACCGGCATCGCGGTGGGCATGGCGACGGACATCCCGCCGCACAATCTGCGCGAGATCGCGCAGGCCTGTATCGCCCTGCTGGACAATCCGCAGCTGGATGATGAAGCGCTTTACGGCCTGGTTCCGGGGCCGGATTTCCCCACCGGCGCCGAGCTGATCACCCCGGCGGCCGATATCCGGCGCATGTACGAGAGCGGCAACGGCCAGGTGCGCCTGCGCGCGCGCTGGGAGCGCGAGGAGGGCAGCGGCGACATCGTCATCCATGCATTGCCGCACCAGGCCAGCGGCTCCAAGATCCTGGAGCAGATCGCGACCCAGATGCGCAATCGCAAGCTGCCCCTGATCGAGGATCTGCGCGACGAGTCGGACCACGAGAATCCCACCCGCATCGTGATCACGCCGCGCTCGCGCCGGGTCGACTGCGCTGAACTGATGGGGCACCTGTTCGCCACCACCGATCTGGAGAAGTCCTACCGGGTCAACATGAACGTGATCGGCCTGGATGGCCGTCCCGGCGTGCGCGGCCTGCGACCGCTGCTGCTGGAGTGGCTGGAATTCCGCACCGCCACCGTGCGCCGCCGCCTGGAGCACCGCCTGGAGCAGGTGCGCGAGCGGCTGCACATCCTGGATGGTTTGCTGATCGCCTTCCTCAACATCGACGAGGTGATCCACATCATCCGCACGGAGGACAGGCCCAAAGAGGTGATGATGGCGCGCTTCGGGCTGTCTGAGGTGCAGGCCGAGGCAGTGCTCAACCTGCGCCTGCGCCACCTGATGCGCCTGGAAGAGATGAAGATCCGCGGCGAGCAGGCCGAGCTGGCTGCCGAGCGGGACAGCCTGGAGGCCACCCTGGGCTCCAAGGCGAAGCTGCGCAAGCTGATCGGCAAGGAGATCACCGAGGATGCCGACAAGCATGGCGACGAGCGGCGCACGCCGCTGGTCGAGCGCGAGCAGGCCAAGGCGATCGACGAGACCCAGCTCACCCCCAGCGAGCCGATCACGGTGGTGCTGTCGCGGGCCGGCTGGATCCGCGCGGCCAAGGGTCATGCCGTGGATCCCGCCACCCTGAACTATCGCGCGGGGGACGAATTCCTCGCCGCGGCGGCCGGGCGCACCGGCCAGCCCCTGGCCATTCTCGACTCCAGCGGCCGCGCCTACAGCGTGCCTTCGCACAATCTGCCCTCGGCGCGCAGCCTGGGCGAGCCCCTGACCAGCCAGCTCAATCCGACCGATGGCGCGACCTTCGTCGGCCTGTGCTTCGGCCTGCCGGAACTGCGCAGCGTGCTGGCCAGCGATGCAGGCTATGGTTTCATCGTGCGTCAGGAGGACCTGCAGACCCGCAATCGCGCCGGCAAGGCCTGCCTGAGCCTGCCCAAGGGGGCGGCGGTGATGCCGCCGCTGCGCCTGCAGGACGAGCCGGAGAACCTGCGCCTGGTGACCATCAGCAATGTCGGCCGGCTGCTGCTGCAGCCACTGGCAGAGCTGCCGCAGCTGCCGCGGGGCAAGGGCAACAAGCTGATGGCCCTGAAGGCGGGGGAGAAGCTCAGCCACTGGTGCCTGTTGCCGCAGGGCGCCGAGCTCAAGCTGGAGGCCGGCAAGCGCAGCTTCACCCTGAAAGCGGGCGATCTGGAGCAGTACGCCGGCAACCGGGCGACCCGGGGGCAGATGCTGCCACGGGGGCTGCAGCGGGTGGATGCCGTCGAGGTGCTGCTGCCGAAGGCGGCGGAAGCCGCGCCGGAGCCGCCAGAAGCCGCGCCGGAGCCGCCGCCACAGGACTGATGCTCAGGCGGCGTGCCCAGCGCGCTCTCTCGGCAGATGCGACCACCCGGCGGCGATCTGCCAAGGGCGGCGGGTGGCCTGAACGAAGGCGCCGGCGGCAGGCGCGGCGCTGTTCTGCCGCCGCGTCCTGCCGGGGTGCTTGAACCTGCGGCGCCCAGCCCCATCTAATGCACAGTTCCTCTTTCCGGTGAGCCTGAACCCATGACACGCATCCTCCTGTTCCTCGGCACCAACCTGGCCGTCATTTTCGTGCTCAGCATCGTGGCGCGGCTGCTGGGCGTGGATCAGTATCTGAGCGGGCAGGGCCAGAGCCTGACAGGGCTGCTGATCTTCTGCGCCATCTTCGGCTTCGGCGGCGCCATCATCTCCCTGCTCATGTCCAAGACCATGGCCAAGATGGGCACGCGGGCCCGGGTGATCGAGAAACCCGCGAATTCCGCCGAAGCCTGGCTGCTGGCGACGGTGGAGCGGCAGGCCCGCCAGGCCGGTATCGGCATGCCGGAGGTGGCGATCTACGATTCGCCCGACGTCAACGCCTTCGCCACCGGGGCGAATCGCAACAACGCGCTGGTGGCCGTGTCCACCGGATTGCTGCGCGGCATGAGCCAGGACGAGATCGAGGCGGTGCTGGGCCACGAGGTGAGCCACGTGGCCAATGGCGACATGGTCACCATGACCCTGCTGCAGGGCGTGCTGAATACCTTTGTCATGTTCCTGGCCCGGGTGGTCGGTCAGATCATCGACCGCGCCGTGTTCAAGAGCGAGCGGCCGGGTCTGGGTTATTTCGCCACCGTCATGGTGCTGCAGCTGGTCTTCGGCGTGCTGGCCAGCGTGATCGTGGCCTGGTTCTCGCGCCGGCGTGAATTCCGTGCCGACGAAGGCGGGGCCGAACTGGCGGGCCGGCGCAAGATGATCGCGGCCCTGCAGCGCCTGAAAAATCGCCAGCCGGTGGCCGGAGAGCTGCCCGAGCAGCTGGCGGCCTTCGGCATCGCGCCGAATTTCGGTGGTGGCCTGAAAGCCCTGTTCATGACCCATCCGCCGCTGGACGTGCGCATTGCCGCGCTGAGCGAGAATCCGGTCCGCTGACCGGGGCGAGACAGGGCGTTCGACCGAGCGCCTGCTCTCAGACCTGGGCCTGGAACAGCATCGGCGTGGCCCGGGCGACCGCATCGCCCTGCGCATAGTCGATGCCGATGCCCTGGATGACCCGCAGCAGCTCCGGCGTATCCACCCGCGTGGCCATGGACTTCTTGTCCATGGCCCGCACGATGCGGTGCAGGGATTCGGTGGCCAGGCGATCGACCGGATCCTTGGCCGCATTGCGCGTGATCAGCGGATCGAAGCGCACCAGTTGAACCGGCATTTCCCTGACCAGCTTGAAGCTGGACGGCTGGGTGGAGATGCCGGACAGACTCAGGCGACAGCCGGCGCGGGACAGCGCCTGGCAGAATTCGCGGGCCGCCGACAGCCGGCTCTGGATATCCTCCTCGTACAGGTCGATGCAGATCTTGGAACGGGCGATGCCGCTGTCCTGGAACTTCTCCATCAGGAAATCCAGGAAGCTCATGTTCTGCATGCTGTTGACCGATACCGTCACCAGGCAGAAATCGATCTTCTCGTAGAGTTCGTCGTCCTGCTGCAACTTGCCGAAAATGCGCTCGAAGGTCCAGCGGTCCAGCTGGGTGCCCATCTGATGCCGCTCCGCCACCGGCATGAACACATCCGAGCCGGTCCAGAAGCCCTCGTCGTCCTCCAGTTGCAGCAGGGTGTCGAAGACTTCGCCGGCCGCCTCCATCTCCCGCTGCATCGGCCGGATCTGCTGGGTGGACAGGTGGAACAGATTCTCCGCCAGGCCCCGCTTGATGTGGTTCAGCCAGTGACGGTCGTCGCGTCCTTCCCTGGCCTGGCCGCGGGCCTGGCCCACGAGCACCTTGCCGCCACCTTCCAGCTGGGCCTTCTGGCACAGTTCGGCGGCGCTGCGCAGCACGTCCACCGGGCGACCGGATTCGCGGTCGACCTTGAGCAGCGCGATGCTGACCGTGATCTCGTGGCGCTCTCCCTCCCAGTGGAAGCCCCAGCTCTGGGCGTCCGCGCGCAGCAGTTCCGCGGTGACCTGCGCCTGGGCCGCGTCATCGGTTTCCAGCATCACCCCGAACTTGTCGGAGTGCAGGCGATAGACCGGACTGCCGTCCCCGACGTCGCTCTGAATCAGCCGCGCCAGCTGACGCAGCAGCTCGTCTCCTGCATCCGTGCCATAGGCGCTGTTGATGCGTCCGAGCTTGTCGACATCCAGGTAGATCAGATGGAAGTCAGCCTGACCGCCCATCCGGGTGGCATCACAGCGGGCCGCCAGCTCCACGTCGAAGCTCTGCCGATTGAGCATGCCGGTCAGCGGGTCCTTCTCGGCGCTGCGCGCTGCTGCGCCCGCGGCGCGGCTGTCCTGGCGGTTGTCGTGCAGCATCATCAGCACGCCACTGGGGCTGCCCCTGCTGTCGCCAAACACCGGACCGCTGCTGATCGACAGGGGCAGGTGATGGCCGCTGCGGGTGGTGAACTGCACCGCCAGGGGGCGCTCGCTGGGCCGCGCCGCGGCAAAGGCCCGCGCCGGCAGACCGGTCATGCGCTTCTTGCCGCGGCGGTCGCTGATGTGAAAGATCTCGTCGAAGTCCAGCTCGCGCGCGGTGTCCAGGGTCCATCCCGACAGGGTTTCGGCGGCGGCATTGAGGTACTGCACCCGGCCGTCGCCGTCGGCCAGCACGATGGCATCGGGAAAGCCATCCAGGATGCGCCATTCACCCGCATCTCGACCGGTGCCGGCGCCTGCTGCCTTGCCACGCAAGCGGCCGCCGTCGGCGCGCGCACCGGAGTTCAGCAGCTGGCGAATCCGCTCATGGCGCTGATTCAGGAAGGCGGTCAGTGCGGCCAACTCGCCCGCGCCGCGCGACTCCAGCAGGGTGTCTTCCGCCGGTCGTTCCAGCTGCTCCACCAGGCGCCGCAAGGGTGCGATGAGCAGGCGCAGGCTGAGTCCGTAGACCAGCAGCAGGGCGAGGGTGAGGGCCCCGGCGGTGGCGGCCAGGGCGCTGAGCTGCGGGGGCGTCAGCCCGGCCGTGGCGGGCGCGGCACGGGCGCCCAGTACTAGGGCGCCGAAGCCGGGCAGGCTGCGCAGGACCACGCGGGATTGTCCGTGCGAATCCTGCACGCGCAGCGCCTGGCGGCTGCCTGCGTCCGATGTCGCGCGCAGACGGCCGAGCAGCTGGGCAGCTTGCCGCTCCGACAGCTCTCGGGTGGCCTTGCGCAGATCCTGCAGGGTGCCGTCCCATGCGGGGTCGCCGTCGCGCGCGGCCCGGGTGCGGGCCTCGCTAAGCTCGTGCAGCCGCACTGCAAGGGGGCCGAAGCGGCTGTCACGCTGGCCCAGTGAGGGCAGGTTGTCCTTGGCCTGGACGGCGTCCACGCCGGCCGCGCGCAGGACCTGCTGCTCGTCATCCAGCAGCAGGAAGAAGGCGGCATCCGGGCGGCTGCTCGCCGGCTCCTGCCAGGGGCCTTCGATCTGCCAGCGGGCCGGGTCGATCACCAGGGTGGTGACGCCCTGGAACTGGTCATTGATGATCAGCGGCGTGGCGCAGGCGATCACCGGCCTGCGCAGGAAGGGTTCCTGGTAACGTCGGGTGAAATGGCAACTGGCGCCCTGGTTCCAGCGCAGCGGGGCGTACCAGATCTCGCCGAAATAGCTGATCCGCTCGGGATCATTGTAGTCGTCATGCGGTGACACCTGACCGGCGTCCACGGTCCAGTACAGGCTGTGGCGGAGTTCCTTGCGGTTCAGCGCCCGGGGTTCCGGCCAGATGCCGGCTGCGACGATGGCGGAGCCCGCCGGAACCTGGGCGAGCAACTCCGGCACGACCCGGCGCAGGCGCTGGTCGTCACCCCAGTGGCTGCGCGTCAGGGTGCTGAAGGCCAGGGCGAGATTGCGGGTATTGGCCAGCTCCTGCTCGATCCAGTCCAGCACATGGGCTTCGCGTTCGCGCTGCAGCGCCGATGCGCTGTCGGCCAGCGGACTGACCAGCTGCTGCTGCACCAGCCAGGCGGCCGCGCCGCCCAGGCAGAGCGCGATCAGCAGGTGGCCCAGCAACAAAGGCAGGCGCAGGCTGCGTTGCCTGGCGCCGCTGGGTGCGCTGTCCGAAGGTGGGGCCATCGTCCAAGCCTAGCAAATACATGTACTTACGAGAAATCTTTTCGTCGAGTTCCCGTCGGCCGAGCGGACTTCCGGGCGCCGCATGCGGACCGGCGCGTCAGCCGAACAGCCTGGCGATCCTCAGCAGGCTATCGGACAGGCGCTGGACCTCCTGCTCGGTGTTGTAGGCGGCGAAGGAGGCGCGCACCGTGCCCGGCACCCCGAATCGCGCCATCAGCGGCATGGCGCAATGGTGGCCGGTGCGCACGGCGATGCCGTTTTCGTCCAGCAGGGTGCCGATATCCTGCGGGTGGGCGCCCTGCATCACGAAGGACACGATGGCCGCCTTGTCCGCTGCCGTGCCGATGAGGCGCAGGCCGGGCACGGCCTCGAGTTGCGCGGTGGCCAGCCGCAGCAGGGACTGCTCATGGGCGATCAGCTGCTCGAAGTCCAGAGCGGCAAGGAAATCGATGGCCGCGCCGGTGCCGATGGCGCCGGCGATGTTCGGGGTGCCCGCCTCGAATCGGTAGGGCAGCTCGTTCCAGGTGCTGCCCTCGAAGCTGACCGTTTCAATCATGTCGCCGCCACCCTGCCAGGGGTGGGCCTCGTCCAGCCTGGCAGCCGGCGCCCAGAGCACGCCGAAGCCGGTGGGGCCGTACATCTTGTGGGCGGAGAAGGCGAAGAAATCCGCGCCCATGGCCTGCATGTCGACCCGGTGATGGGCCATGGCCTGGGCGCCGTCGATCAGAACCCGGGCGCCGGCGGCATGGGCCTGCTGGATGATGGTCTCCACCGGATTGCGCGTACCGATGGCGTTCGAGGCGTAGCCGACCGCCACCAGCCGGGTGCGTTCGCCCAGCAATTCGCGATAGGCGGCCAGGTCCAGGCTGCCGTCGTCCAGCACGGGAATGACCCGGATGCGGGCTCCGGTGCCCTCGATGGCCAGTTGCCAGGGCACGATGTTGGAATGATGTTCGAGACCGCTGATCAGGATCTCGTCACCGTCCTTGAGACGCGGCTTCAGCCAGGCCTGCGCGACCAGATTGATGCCCTCGGTGGTGCCCCGGGTGAACACGACTTCCTGGCGACTGGCCGCGTTGATGTAGCGGGCGATGCGGTCGCGGGCGCCCTCGTAGGCCTCGGTCGCGCGGCCGGACAGGCTGTGGACAGCCCGGTGCACATTGGCATTGTCGCGTTGGTAGAAGCCGGTCAGCGCCGCGATGACGCTGTCGGGTCGCTGGGTGGTCGCGGCATTGTCCAGGTAGACCAGATCCTGGCCATGGATCTGCTGATCCAGCGCGGGGAACTGTGGCCGCAGCGTGTCGGCGAAGCCGCTCATGCCTCGACTCCCAGGCGCAGGCCCTCGGCCAGCGGCTGGCTGACCGCCCGGCGCAGGGTCTCGTCGCTGATCTCGCCCAGGATGGCGGCGGCGAAGCTGAGCATCAGCAGGCGGCGGGCCTGATCCAGGCCGATGCCGCGGCTGCGCAGGTAGAACAGCGCCTGATCGTCCAGCCGGCCGACCGTGGAGCCATGGGCGCAGCGCACGTCGTCGGCGTAGATTTCCAGCTCCGGCCGGGCGTCCACTTCCGCCTGCTCGCTGAGCAGCAGGTTGCGCAGCAACTGATCCGAATCGGTGCCCTGGGCGCCGCGCTCGACCAGCACCTTGCCGGTGAAGATCTGCCGGGCCCGGCCGCCGACGATGCCGCGTGCGCGCAGGCGGCTGATCGCTTGCGGGCTGGCGTGGCGCACCAGTACCTGCTGGTCGATCTGCTGTTCGCCAGCGATCCCCGCCAGGGCGTGATAGTCGAGGCGGGCGTTGCGGCCTTCCAGATGGCAGCGGGCTTCCAGACGGCTCAGCCGGCTGCCCCAGTCGACATGGACCTGGTGCAGCTGGGCATCATCGGCCTGATGGGCATCCTGTTCGGCGATCAGGAACTGCCCGGGCGCGGCGTGCTGCAGGCGCAGCCAGCGCAGCCGGGCGCCGCTGGCCAGCTGCAGTTGCTGACGCAGCAGGGCGATGCCCTGACGGCCGCCAATCTGCTCCTCCACCAGTTCCGCGCTCACGCCGCTATCCAGGGCCAGGCTCAGTTGGACGCTGGACAGCACCGAGTGGTCCTGGCTGTGCAGCATCAGCAGGCGGATCGGCTGCGCCGGGCTGCGGGCGAGGTGCAGGCGGTAATGCCGGGCCGGCACCTGCTCCAGCAGCCCGGCAAGGGGGAGATCGGCAGCCGGCATGTCCGGCTCGATCGCCTCCAGGGTCAGATCAGGATCGGACAGCTCGGGCAGGA
>JBFJTN010000086.1:0-12763 GCA_041625325.1 Oceanococcus sp.
CCTGCTGCTCGGCGGTGAGCTGGTTGGCGCCCAGGCCCAGCGCCAGACCCGCATTCACATCAGGGTGCTGACCGTTGGCGAGGGCATTGCCACCGGCCGACAGCAGCGCCGCCCAGTAGGACTTGAACACGCGATTCGGGTACAGGCTGTAGTTCAGATCGTGCCAGGTGATCATCGGCGCGATCGCGTCCAGCCGGTCCTTGGGATCGATGCGGTAGATCAGGTGCTGGAAGCCACCACCGTAGCTGCCGCCGAAGGCGCCCATGACCGGGTCCATCTCGCCGGTTTCATCCCGACGCACCATGACCCAGCCGAGGTTCTCCTCCACCCAGTCCAGCACCTGCAGCCAGTCCTGGCCCTCGAAGTCCGGGTCCAGCACCCGGATCAGGCCGCCGGAGTCGCCGTGGCCGCGCTCGTCCAGGCTGAGAATGCCGTAACCGCCGGCCAGGGCGCGGGCCTCGAAGCCCTCGCCGTCCGCCGCCGGCCGCTCCGAGGCATCGGTGCGCGTGCCGCTATAACCGTGGCTGTGCAGCAGCAGCGGATAGCTCTGCCCCACCCGCAGCTGATTCGGCTCGTGCACGGTGAAGGCGATGTCGGCGCCATCCACCTTCGAGCTGAGCACCACATCGTAGCTCTCGCCCGCGCGGCTGGCGTCCGCCCCCGAACCCGCCGGCGCGTTCAGCGCCCGGCTGCCCGCATCTTCACCACCGCCGCAGGCGGTCACCGTCAGCGCGAGCAGTGCTGCGCCGATCACCTTGTTTCTCATGGAATGTCGTCTCCTGCACAGGAAATGGTCGTGCAGATGACAAACGGATGACGGCGCGCAATTGTTCCCCTGCCCGCTCTCCCAAAGCGGCTATGCTCTGCATCCGGCCAACCCGCCCCGCTCCCATGTTCAAGGCCCTGCGCGTATTCCTGCTGCTGATGCTGCTGATGGTCCTGTTCATCAGCACGCGCCAGGCCGAGCAGCGCAGCACCGACTGGAGCCGCACGCTGTGGGTCAAGCTCTACCCCATCAACGGCGACGGCAGCCGGGCCAGCGCCGACGCCATCGCGGCCCTGGACATCCACGCCTTCCGCGGGATCGAGGACTTCTTCAAACGCGAGACCGCGCGTTACGGCCAGCCCCACGAACGGCCGCTGCGCATCGAACTGGGCCAGCCGCTGAGCGAACCCCCGCCCTCGCCCGCCGGCCTGCGATCCGGCCTGCAGGTGATCTGGTGGTCATTGCGCATGCGCTGGTGGATTCACCGGGTCCCTGCCCGCCAGGACAGCATCCGGCCTGACGTACGCATCATCCTGCAATACCACCGGGGCCGCGAGGGCCTGGCCCTGGACAGTTCCCTGGGCGTGCGCAAAGGGCTCTACGGCCTGGTCAACGCCTTTGCCGCCGATCACATGGCCGGCAGCAACAATGTGGTCATCGCCCATGAACTGCTGCACATCCTCGGCGCCAGCGACAAGTACGACCTGCGCACCGGCCAGCCGCGCGTGCCCGAAGGCCTGGCCGAACCGCAGCGCCAGCCGCTCTACCCGCAGCGTCGGGCCGAAATCATGGGTGGCCGTATCGCACTGGGGCCAGGACGGGCGCAGGTGCCGGAGAGTCTGGACGATGTGGTCATCGGCTCGCTGACCGCGCAGGAGATCCGACTCCGGCCGGGGCAAGACCCGGCGCCTTGACGATGCCGCCATCCGGGGCATGCTTGATGTCCCAGTACTTGATTAATCAAGCACTAAGCCTTATATTGCGCGCCATGACCCGCACGAGTCCGACTCATGGATCAATCTGAGGAAGCCCGCTTGCTGTTCGGTCTCATCCATCTGCACGGCAGGATTCAGCGCAAACTGAGCGGCGCGCTGTCCGTGCATGGCCTGGCCTTGTCCGAATATCTGGTGCTGACGGAACTCGCCGACGCGCCGAACCAGACCATGCGGCGGGTGGATCTGGCCGAGCGCGTCGGCCTGACCGCCTCTGGTGTCACCCGCCTGCTCAATCCCATGGAAAAGATCGGACTGGTGGAAAAGTCGTCCGGCGCGCGGGATGCCCGGGTCAGCCTGGTGACGCTGTCATCCGCCGGACACCGGCTGCTCGGGGAAGCCGGGACCACCGTGAACCACGTGGCGGAAACCTTGCTCGGGCATCTCTCCAGGGCCCGCCGGCAGGACCTGTCCAAGCTGCTGCATGCCATGCTGCCGCCGGCCTGAATCATGAGCCCCATGGACACATTCTCGGCCCTGTCACCCGGGGTCAAACTCTGGCTGATCTGGCTTTTCATGCTGCAGCTCGGTGCCTTGCCGTTCCTGCGTCATGCCGAGGCGCGCTGGGTCATGGCCGCGCTGTTCGCCAATATCGGCAGCATGCTTCTGCTGCAACGGCTCCATGGCGGCGGCCCCCACATGAGCTTGCCTCATCTGCTGTTCTGGACCCCGCTGCTCCTGCTGCTCTGGCACCGCCGCGCTGCCATTCGACAGCTGGGCCAGCCCTATCTCGGCTGGTGCGCGGTCTTGAGCCTGTCCATCGCGATCTCTCTGAGCATCGACTTCGTCAGCGTGCTGCGCTGGCTGGCGGCCTGAACTGACAGGGGCCGGGGATTGCCCTGACGCGGGCCTGCGGTGAATATGAACGATCGATCAGAGACCAGCACAGGAGGGGCGGATGCCCTACGTCAACATCAAGATCACCAGGGAAGGGGCCAGTAGCGAGCAGAAGGCGGAGCTGATCGCCGGAGTGACCGCGCTGCTGCAGCGCGTGCTGGACAAGAATCCGGCCACCACCGTGGTGGTGATCGACGAGGTGGACACCGACAACTGGGGCATCGCCGGCGAGTCGGTCACCCGGCGCCGCCAGCGCGGGCTCTGAGTCGCGGGCCGCTGCCGGCGCCTGCAAGCCGCCACACCGCCATTCATCCCATGCCCGGGTCTGAGATACTGGGTGCCTGCCGAGACTGGAGGAGAATCTCGTGACGCTGCCTTTCTGGCCCCTGCCGGCCGGGTCGCCAGGCCCTGACCCCTCGCCCCGCCGGGCCGGTCCCTTGTCCCTCCCTGCGCCTGGCCCGGCTGGCCGGTCTGGTCGCCGCGAGGCGCTGATCCACTGACAACTGCCGCAGGTGCGCATGTTTCAACCACAACGCCTGAGACCTCCATCCGGCTGCGGCCGACAGCTGCTCGCGCTTGTCGGCGCCGCCGTGCTGACCGCCTGTGCCGTGACATCGCCGGCCACCCCGGTCCAGAACGAGGCCGTGATCTACCACCGTGCGATCTCGGCCGATGACAGCATCGTGGGCATGGTGGACAGCATCACCGATGAATCGGGCCGCTTCTACAAGAAGCCGGCCGTGTTCAAAGGGGTCGCGGGTCAACTGTCCGGCGCCCTGTCCGGGGACAGCTACTCCGAGTTGCCCGCGGGTCGCTACCGGGTCAGCTTCAGCTGCAGCAGGATTCCACGGGTCGGATCCAATGCCCCGGTCCTGCTCGGCCGCTGGACCGAGGAGCTGAGCGTGGCCGACGGCCAGCGCTGGCGCCTGATCAATCGCAGCGAGCCCCTGGACCGCCATCGGGACGATCAGCAGCCTTCCGAGATGGAAGCCCTGCTGGGGGTGATCTGCCGCCCCTACCTGAAGGACCTGAGCAGCTGAAGCCGCAACTGCGGGACGCGGCCCTGAGACCATTGGCATGGCAGGTATCCATCGATCCGACATCCTGAGGAGAGACCCAATGACACTCGACAGACGTTTCCTGATCTGGGGCCTCGGCTACGCCGTGGCGGGCATGGCGGTCGGCATCTACATGGCCGCCACGAAGGATCACGTGCTGTTCGTGGCCCACGCCCACATTCTCCTGGTGGGCTTCGTGGTGTCGCTGATCTATGGCCTCATCCACAAGCTCTGGGTCAGCGCGGAGGATGCGCCGATGGCCCGCCTGCAGTTCTATCTGCATCAGCTGAGCGCCCTGGTGATGGGCATCGGGCTGCTGCTGTTCTACAGCGGCATCCTGCGCGAGCTGCTGGACCCGATCCTCGCCGCCTCTTCCATCGGCGTGCTGGTGGCCGCCCTGCTGATGATTCTGCTGGTGCTGCGCTCCCCGCGCTGAGCCTCGAGGGGCTACACTGGCCCCACGCGCGCCCCTGGAGTTGCCCATGTCATCATTCAAACTGCTGCTGTGCAGCACCTTCGCCACTGCGCTGCTGGCCGGCTGCGGCAGTTCCGCTCCGCGCGAGCAGCAGGCCGAGGAAGGCCGCGAGGAATCCCGCAGCATCCGCAACACCGAGTCCATCGGCTATGCCGGCGATGCCATTGCCGACAAGCTCGATGCGGCGCTGGATGCGAATGACCGCAAGGTGCAACAGGCCGAGGACGACTTCGACAACTACTGAAGCGGCCAGGGTTCAGCCGCGCTCGGGCCAGTAGCGGCTCTTGCGCACCCAGGCGGCGGAGCGGTAGTCGGTGGTGTAGCTGGTCCCGGTATTGGTCCAGAAGTGGTCGCGGTCGAACATGTAGTACGGCCGGTAATCGGTCATCAGGCTGGCCAGCGGCAGACGGCGCTGGCTGCGCAGCCCCTGCTTCTGGGTCGCCTCGAACAGGTAGGTGTCATGCTGCTTCAGCACCACCACCCAGGCGTGCCCGCCACCGCGATAGTCGCCGATGACCACCCGGGCATCCTCGCCCAGGCTGATCAGCCAGTCGGCCAGAGCCAGGGCGTGATCCTCGCAATCCCCGCGAGACATCACCATCGCCTGCGCGCTGGTCTGCCACACGTCCTGGGCCCCCCAGTACTGCAGGTGATCGAACTGGTAGCGCTTGCGCTGGGCCAGGGTCATCAGCGCCAGCCAGGGGTTGTCCACCTGGAACGGCAGGATGCCCACCATGTAGGCGTTGACGATGTGATGCTCCCGGTCGACCCCCAGCGCGCTGGCCGTGGCCTGGGCCTCCCCGGCAATGTCGAACAGGGTGAAGCCGCTGCCCGGTTGGTGCCGGGCCAGCAAGCTGCGAGACTCCACCTGCGCCGCGGAGCGCAGCAGCTGGACCCGGCCGTGACCGGCCTGCATGCGGCTCTGAGCGGCCAGTTGCTGCCGCTCCTGCCCGCTCATCTCCGGCCAGGCCGGTCCGGGCGCCAGCGCCCGGCCGAGTCCCCGGGCCAGTTGAAAGGCGACGAAAAGCAGCAGCAAGAGCAGCAGCAGCGGGCCGGCAAAACCCGCCTGGCGGCCTGGCATCAGCCCTTGAATCCGAAGGTCACGATCAGTGCGACAAACAGCAGGATCGAAGAGGCAAAGATGGCGACCGCCACATTGCCCTTCTTCAGCTCCTCCTCGAAACTGATCTCGCGCATCAGCCGCCTGTCGATGAGCAGCAGGGCGTATACGCCCACGAAAAGGGCGACAAGCGTGTAAATGAGGTTGATCACCAGGTTGAGAACACTGGCCTGAAAGAAATCGGTTGCCATGCCCGGGCTCCTTTGCAATGTCCGTGATCATAAACAATCCCTGCGCCGGAACCGCCATGCCCGGCCGATCCGATCGCGCTACAATCGCCGCAGACATGCCAGCGGAGTAACCCGATGAGACACCGTCTTCACGCCGCACTCTGCGGCCTGCTCAGCGCCTGCCTGATTGGCCTGCCCCTGCAGGCCCAGGCCGCAGTGATCGGCACCCAGGATTTCATGGCCGACACACCGGTGCAGGTCGAGGATGCCCGCACGCGGGTCCTGGCCAGCATCCAGCGCTCCGAGGTCCGGGATCAGCTGCTCGCCCTGGGCGTGAGTCCGGAGGCGGTGGAACTGCGCCTGAATCAACTCAGCGACACGGAACTCGCCCAGCTGGACCGGCAGATGGCCAGCCTGCCGGCCGGCGCCGGCGTGGTGGAACTGGTTGGCGTGGTCTTCATCGTGCTGATCATTCTGGAACTGGTCGGCATCACCAACATATTCAACAGCTTCTGAATTTCGTAACGGCCAGGACCGGCTGGCTGGCCGGCCTGGGCCTGCTGCTCTGCGGCTGCGTCAGCCTGCCGCCAGCCCCGCTGCCGCCCAGCGTTCAGGTGCAGGCCGTGCCGTTTTTTCCGCAAACCCGCTTCCAGTGCGGGCCGGCGGCCCTGGCCAGCCTGCTCGTCCACAGCGGCGTCCGTACCAGCCCGTCGGCGCTGGAGGATCTGGTGTTCCTGCCCGCCCGCCGGGGCAGCCTGCAGACCGAAATGCTGGCCGCGCCACGCCGCTTCGGGCGCCTGGCCTATCCCCTGCCGCCGCAGGCCGAGGCGCTGCGCGCCAGCCTCGAGCAGGAGCAGCCGGTGCTGGTGCTGCTGAACCAGGGCTGGCGCCTGTTGCCCGTCTGGCATTACGCCGTCGTCACCGCGCTGGGAGCGGAGGCGGTCCGGCTGCACAGCGGCAGCCGTCAGGACCACTGGATCGCCCACTCCGAGTTCTCCCGCCAGTGGCAGGCCGCAGGGCGCTGGGCGATGGTCATACCCCGGCCAGGGGAAAGCCCTGCGGCGCTGGATCGCGATGCGCTGCTCGCAACCCTTGGTCCCCTGGAAGCCCGATTCCCGCAGCTGGCCGCGCAAGCCTACGAGGCCGCACTCAGGCGCTGGCCGGACGATACGGCCCTGCTTTTCGGCAGCGCCACGGCCCGCCTTCTGGCCCGCGACTACGATGTCGCCATCAGCCAGCTGTCGGCACTGCTCCGGCAGCAGCCGGCATCGGTCCCGCTGCGCAACAACCTGGCGCTGGCCCTGCAGGGCCAGGGCGAGACCGAACGGGCCCGCTTCCTGCTTGCCGAGCTGCTGGTGGATCTGGACCAGGATTCGCCCTGGCGCCCCCTGGTGCTGGACAGCTGGCGCGAACTGCCCGCCCCACCGTGATCCGGGTCACGCACCGCCGGGACAGTTGATGCATACTCTTCGCGTCGCGGACGCGCGGGACTCGGGGATGGAAATACTCAGAACAAGCCTGGTCAAGGACGAGGTGCTGTTCCAGGAAGGTGAGACCGGCGAGTGCGCGTATGTGATCGAGAGCGGCAAGATCCTGATCGTGCACGACGTCGACGGCAGCCAGGAAACCCTGGGCGTGCTCGGGCCAGGAGAGTACTTCGGCGAGATGGCCCTGGTCAGTCAGCAGCCCCGCATGGCTTCGGCCATCGCTGGCGAGGACTGCATCCTCACCGTGGTGACCCGCAAGCACCTGGAAGAGCGCCTGGCCAAGTCCGACCCGCTGGTGCGCCACATGCTGCACCTGACCCTGCGACGCTACCGCGAAGCCCTGAATCAGGGCTTCATCGAACAGCCCTCCGGCACCACCGCCTCCGCGGACGAGCAGCTCGCGATCAATCGCATGCGCACCGAGCAGGCCCTGCTGCAGGCCCTGGAAAACGAGGAGTTCCTGCTCTATTTCCAGCCCATCGTGCGGCTGGCCGATCGGGTGACCATGGGCTTCGAGGCCCTGCTGCGCTGGAACAAGCCCGGCACCGGGCTGATCGCACCGAATCTTTTCATCCCCATCGCCGAAGATTCCCACATCATCGAGAAGCTCGGCCACTGGATCATCGATGAAGGCTGCCGCTGCCGCGCCCAGCTGGCCCGGCAGTACGAACAGCCACTGCATCAGGACTTCACGGTCAGCATCAACCTGGCCGCCCGGCAGTTCCAGGACCCGGAACTGGTCAGCAGCATCGGGCAATCCCTGAGCCGGCATGGCCTGGACCCGAAAACCATTCGCATGGAGGTGACGGAGTCCCAGATCATGGAAGACCTGGCCCACACCCTCACGGTGCTGCAGGGCATCCGCTCCACCGGCTGCAAGATCGCGATCGATGATTTCGGCACCGGCCACAGCTCGCTGGCCTATCTCAGCCGATTGCCGGTGGACACCCTGAAGATCGACAAGGCCTTTCTGCTGGACGCCATGAGCGACGAATCCAGCCAGAAGATCATCGCCGGGGTGGCTGCCCTCGCCCGCAGCCTGGGCATGGGCTTCATCGCCGAAGGTGGCGAGACCGAAGAGCAGATTTGCCTGCTGCAGGACCTGGGTGTGGAGCAGGTGCAGGGCTACTACTTCAGCAAGCCTTTCCCGCTGGCCTCGTGAAAATCGGCGGCGCCCACGGGCGCCGCCGTCCCATTCAGGCCTAGTTGCAGGTTTCCGGATCCTGCATGGGCGTGCTCAGCATGAAGGCCGGCTCGCCCGGCAGCTGATGGAATTCACCACGGGTGGTCACCAGCAGGAACTGGTTTTCGTTCAGCTCGAAGCGCTCGCCCTGGGCATTGACGGCGAAGATGCCACCCTCATGCACACCCAGCACGATGCCCCCCTTGGGATCGACCCCGGCGGGCAGGCCCAGGTTCTGGCACTGCTCCTCGCAGACCACAACGAAGTAGTCGGTCCCGCGTATGCCGATGGTGGCGACTGCCGTCTTCAGCGAGTAGGCGTCCCGGCTGTTGCGACCGATCAGACCGGTCACCGCGCGCAAGCCTCCCTTGAGCAGGGAGAACACGGAACGACCAACCCCGCCATCATCACTGGCCACCGCCCCGCCCTTGGTCCGCGGGCCACCGCTGGCCGGCTGGGTGTAGCTGTAATCCTCGATCTTGATCTCGGATTGCGGTCCGACCAGGGTCCGGCCACGGTCGCTGTAGATGATGTTGACGTAACTGTGCCGCTGGGTCCCGATGGTCTCGCCGGGAAACACGCTGTCCCCCCGGCTCAGGCGACGCTGGGCACCATTGGCATCGATGGCGTAGGCCACGCCCACGACCATGGCGGCCCGACCGGCCGCATCCTGGGCGGCGACGGGAAGGCTGCAGGCCAGAGCCAGCGCGAGACTGCAAATCAGCTGTTTCATGGCGCCCCCCTTCAGTACTTGTAGGCCAGTGACAGGCGGATCACATCCGCCTCGTTGTCACCGTCTCCGCTGGCCATCGCGAAGCTCAGGCCGGCCTTCAGATAGCTGGTGATGATCTCGCCCTGGGTACTGATGCGCCCCAGGTTGATGCCGATCTCCTGCACGTTGTCGGTGAACAGCTCGTCACCGGAGTAACGCGTGTCGTTGATGAAGTACTCCATCACCAGATCATTGGCCAGCAGCGAGTTCGGACCGCTGAACATCAGCCCGTTGGTGATCACGGTATTGGAAATGCCGGGGTCGGACTCGTAGTCGCCGACCTTGAACTTCTGGGTCGAGTAGCTGCCGATCATGTTGCCGATATTGAGCGACCAGCTGCCCAGGCTCAGCGCGTAGCTGCTGGTCAGCGAGAACGACGCCAGCGCGGAAGCCGCACCGAGGTCCTCGGAACCCACCACGCTGTAGCCGGCGCTGGGGGTCAGCGACCAGCGCTCGGTCAGCGGATGGCTGTAACCGACGCTGAAGGCCACGTGCAGGGTATCGGCATCCTCGGTCTGGGTCATGCCGATGGGCAGGCGGAAGATCAGCTTGCGCTTGGGGTCCTCATCGAAGACCACGGTATAGGACAAGGGCAAGGTGATCGCGGTGGAATCGTATTCACGCCGGCCGTCGCTGGCGCTGATCTTGGCGTACTGCAGGCCGATGCTGGCCTTGTTCTCGCCACGCTGGCGCTTGATGCGGTCGAAGTAATCCGCGTACAGCGCATCCGAGGGCAGATCCGTGGCCGTGCCGTCCAGCTGGGCCACGTCGATCAGCGGCATGCGGAAGTTGGCATCGGCCACCTCCTGCTGGCAGGCGAAGCCGGCCCGGGCCAGCATGATCATCTCGTGGCGTGCGCTGGTGCCGCAGCCCCAGACCTGTGAGGTCTTCTGGGTGAAGCCCTGATCGAAATCCCGGCTGGCGGCCTGCGACTGCATGCTGCCCGGATTGCCGGCGATCGGGTCGGTGGAGGAGCGGGCGGCGAGCAGACGGAAGAGGTCACTGATGATGTCCCCTTCATTCGCCTTGAAGAACCGCTTGAAACGCTCGACGCTGTCGCGACGGTCGCTGCCGCTGAACTGCACCTCCCGATTCAGTTCCTCGGGATCCAGAGTGAACACCAGGCGGCTGCCGTCAGCCTGGTCAAAGTCCAGGTTGATATCGACGCCACGGAAATTCAGCACCCCGTAAATGCGTTCGGAGTCGCCGTCAAAATCCTGCCCGGGATTCTGGTCTCTGACCAGTTGCCTGAGCTGATCCCCACTGAGTGAATCGAAGGCTTCCTCGGCGACCGAACTGCCGAACACCGCTCCGTAGCTGGCGGCGGCTTCGTGATTGCTTTCATCGACCGTGGCGCCGGCTTCATAGACGAAGATCCGGACATCGAACAGTTCCTGAGCAGAAACCGTTGCCGTCAGGGTGAAAGCAGCCAGGCCAAGGAACCATGCGTGCTTTAACTGCATCGTACTTCCCCGCTGTCTGTCCCCCGCGCTGCCCCTGGCGCCCCATGCTCGCAGGATTCCAGCGCGCAGAACCCTAACTGTGCGCCTGCTGGAGCATGAACGCAAGGCGCGGACAGCCGCGCCGGGCGCGGCTCAGGCCGACTGCGCGGCGCCCGTGCCGTCCGCTCGGCGCAGCTTCAGCCACAGGCCCAGACCGAGCCCCCAGGCCCCGTTAAGCAGCAACGCACCGATGATCAGCTTGGGGTCCCAGCCCCCGGCCAGCGGCAGACCCTTGAGCGGAAACACGATGAACAGGGCGACGCTGCTGGGCCCGATGGCACCGAAGGCGATGGCCCGCCACCAGTAGGCCGCCCCCCGCTGCGACAGGATCAGCCAGGCGACGGGCAGGCCCCACAAACCGCCCCAGAAGGCCAGCGACAGAACCGCCGGCACCCCCAGCGGCGGCACCGGACTGAAGTTGTAGGGCGCCGGCGCAGCAGCTGCCAGATGCAGCAGGGCGAGCAGGCCCTGATGGAAGACCAGGGTGGCCACAAAGCCACCTTCGAAGGATTTCCAGGCGGTGACCGCAGTGAATTGCCCCATCATTTCCCCCTTGCTGTGCATGCCCGCCACGGGCCGGCTGGCTCCATTATGCCAGCGCGGACAAGCTGTTACAGTGCCGCCCATGACCCTGTTCGAACGCATTGCGGCTGGCGAGCTCCCGGCCAGTTTCATCCACCGTGATACCCACTGCATGGCTTTCATGGACATCCACCCGATGTCCCCCGGTCATGTGCTGGTCTGCCCGCTGCAGGGCGTGGCGCGGCTGGACGAGCTGGACCTGGATCAGCGCAGCCGGCTCTGGGAACTCGCCCGACGCATCGGCGTCGCCCAGCGCGCCAGCCTGGGCAGCGTGGCCCAGCACCTGCTGGTGAATGACGGCCCGGGCGCCAGCCAGACCGTTCCCCATGTACACATCCACGTGATTCCGCGCTATCGCGGTGACCGCCTGCGAACCGTGGCCAGGATGATCGCGCATATCGGCGTGCTGCTGGCGGCCCCGCCGATCGGCCAGGCGAAGCGTGACAAGCTGGACGGGCTGGCCGCCCGGCTGAGCGAGGCGCTGGTCGCCGTTGATTGATTCCACCCGGCGCGGACGGCACACTGCGCCCATTCCAATTCCGGGGGAGTCCCCATGCTGCTGATTGCAGGAATCCTGCTCTGGTCCGCCTTGCATCTGAGCAAGTCGATGGCGCCGCAATGGCGTCACAGCGCCGTCGCCGGTATCGGGGAAGGCCCCTACAAGGGCCTGTTCTCCCTGGCGGTGCTGGGTGCGCTGGCCCTGATCGTGATCGGCTGGCGCAGCTGGCCGCCCACCAGCCTGTATCTGCCGCCGGCACCCATGCGCCATGTCACGATGCTGCTGGTCCCGCTGGCCCTGGTGCTGTTCTTCGCCGCCCGCATTCCCACCGACCTGCGCCGTCTGGTCCGCCACCCCCAGCTGACCGGCCTGAAGCTGTGGGCCTTCGCCCACCTGCTGGCCAACGGCGAGACCCGCTCGCTGGTCCTGTTCGGCGGCCTGCTGGCCTGGGCCGTGCTGGAAGTCATCTTCATCAATCGGCGGGACGGCGCCTGGCACAAGCCGGAACCGGTGGGCCCCGCGCGCAGCGCCCTGCAGGTGGTGATCGCGCTGGCGATCAGCGCCGGCATTGTCTACATCCACCCCTGGCTGGCCGGGGTGCCGCTGCTGCCGCGCTAGCGTCCGCGCCCCGGTTCAGGCGGCCAGGGCAAAGGCCGCCACGGTGCTGGCCATCAGGACCTGGGCAAAGAAATACAGAGGAATGCCCCAGGCCCGGTTGACGAAACCGGGGCTGACAAAGCGATTGCGCGCCACCGCCACATCCGAGGCCGCGAAGGCCAGCGCCGCCACGGCGATCATCGGCGACGCGCCTGCGGCGCTGGCGCCGCAGGCCAGCACCACCATGGCCATGATCACCAGATGGTAAGCCAGCACCGCCGCGCGCAATCGTGGCGGCACGCCGGGCATCATCCAGCGCAGCAGCAGAATCGCCAGCACGGCACAGACCAGGCTGCTGAGCACCACGGTCACGGCGTGCTGCGGCAGGCCGAGAAAGGCGATGGCATAGAACAGATGCCCGGCCAGGAAGGCCAGCATTCCGAGCAGGAATGGCAGGCCGGTGGACTTGGGAATCAGCAGCACGTCCCCGGCGGCACCGCAGACCAGACCCAGCAGAATCCAGCGACCGTAGGCCGAGTCCAGCGCGCCCCATTGCCAGCCGGCCAGAATGAAGGCCAGCGCCGCCATGGGCTTGGCCAGCCATTCCAGGCGCGGCTTTGTCAGACGATCGGCCACCAGCACGCCCGCCGTGCCCATGGCGCACAGGGCCAGGGTCAGCCCGAGCATCACGGCTTCAGGCTCCGCTTGCTGCCGCTTTCGCCA
>JBFJTN010000087.1:0-12679 GCA_041625325.1 Oceanococcus sp.
ATGAACGAGTCGATCAAGGAGATGCTGGCCGAGGCCGAGGCGGACATCCAGAAGGAGCTGCCCAAGTTCCGTGTGGATGGCCTGGACGGCGCCTGCATCGACGACTTCCACAAGAACCCGCAGCACCAGATCGGCATGCTGCAGGCACTGAAGTCGGCCCACCGCACCGAGATCCGCCTGGGCGGGCGCACCTTTGGCCTGATCGCCAGCCCGGTGGTGGATGGCGAAGGTGCCCGCCTGGGCACGGTGGTGGAGTGGAAGGACCGCACCGCTGAGTTGAAGCTGGAAAACGAGCTCAAGGCCAAGGCCGAGGAGGAGCGCCGGGTCGCCGCGGAAAACCTGCGCATTCGCAACGCACTGGAGAACGTCAGCGGCAACGTGATGATCGCGGACAAGGATCGCCGCATCGTGTTCGTGAACAAGGCGGTGGTGCAGATGCTGCGCGGTCGCCAGGCGGCTTTGCGCAAGGTGCTGCCGAACTTCGATGTCGATCGCCTGATCGGCACCTGCATCGACGAGTTCCACCAGAATCCGGCGCATCAACAGCGTCTGCTGGAAGCTCTCAAGGGCGAGTACAAGACCCAGATCTCGGTGGCCGGGCTGTATTTCGGCCTGATCGCCAACCCCATCGTGAACGACGAGGGCGAACGGGTCGGCTCGGTGGTCGAGTGGCTGGACCGCACCGCCGAAGTGGCGGTGGAGAAGGAGATCGGCGACATCGTGCAGGCCTCCACCCGCGGCGAGTTCGACAACCGGATTTCGCTGGATGACAAGTCGGGCTTCTTCGAGAACCTGGCCAAGGGCATCAACTCGCTGCTGGACACCTGTCAGGTCGGCTTCAACGACGTGATCCGGGTGCTCTCGGGGCTGGCCCAGGGCGACCTGACCCAGAAGATCGATGCCGAATACCAGGGGACCTTCGCCGAACTGAAGGACAACCTGAACGCGACCATCGACTCGCTCACCGACATGGTGGTCAGCATCAAGAAGTCCTCGGACGACATCAACTCTGCTGCCAGCGATGTGTCTTCCGGTGCTGAAGATCTGTCCAGCCGCACCGAGGAGCAGGCCTCCAGCCTGGAGGAAACCGCCTCCAGCATGGAGGAGCTGACCTCGACGGTGAAGCAGAACGCGGACAACGCCCGCCAGGCCAACCAGCTGGCCATCGGCGCCTCCGATGTCGCCACCAAGGGTGGCGAGGTGGTCGGCAAGGTGGTCACCCGCATGTCGGAGATCACCGATTCCTCGAAGAAGATCGAGGACATCATCAGCGTGATCGAGGGCATCGCCTTCCAGACCAACATCCTGGCCCTGAACGCGGCGGTCGAGGCCGCGCGTGCGGGCGAGCAGGGCCGTGGCTTCGCGGTGGTCGCCTCCGAGGTGCGTTCGCTGGCGCAACGTTCCTCCAGCGCGGCCAAGGAGATCAAGGCCCTGATCTCGGATTCCGTCGAGCGCATCGAAGACGGCTCCAAGCTGGTCGAGCAGGCGGGCAAGACCATGGAGGAGATCGTCACCTCGGTGAAGCGGGTGACCGACATCATGGCGGAGATCTCGGCCGCATCGCAGGAGCAGTCCAGCGGGATCGGTCAGGTCAACGAAACCATCGCCTCGATGGACGAGGCCACGCAGCAGAATGCGGCGCTGGTCGAGCAGTCCTCGGCGGCGGCCCGTTCGTTGCTGGATCAGGGCGCCGAGCTGAGCCAGTCGGTGGCCCGCTTCCGCATCAGCGACATGCTGGCCAGTGAGGACCCCATCGTGCTGCGCGAGCCGGCCCGCAAGCCGGTCGCGCGACCGGCAGCCTCGGCCAGACCGGCAAGCAAGCCCGCCCGGGCGGTCAAGCCGGCGCCGGTGCCGCAAGCCAGGAAGGCGGATGACGGTGAGCACTGGGCCGAGTTCTGATCCACGCCTGCAGGGCCCGGCCGGCCCGCCGGAGGCACCGCTGCGTGCCTCCGGCAGCCGTCCGGCCGGCATCCCTGCCATGCCCGGACAGGTGCATGCCTGGTACTGGTATTTCTGCTGTGTCGGCGCGGGTCTGGCCGGCCTGAACTGCGACGACGATGGTGCAACTCGCCCAACTCAGTGATCAGGACTTCGATCAGGTCCGTCATCTCATCCATGACCGGGTCGGTATCCGGCTGGGCGACAGCAAGCGGGCCATGGTGGTCAGCCGCCTGTCCCGCCGCATGCGCGAGCTCGAACTGGACAGCTTTCCGGATTACCTGTCCCGCCTGGATGATCCGGCGGCCAACGAGTGGCAGTTCTTCACCAATGCGCTGACCACCAATCTGACCTCGTTCTTCCGCGAGGCCCATCATTTCGACACCCTGGCGGACAGCCTCAGGGCGGCCCGGGGCAGGGGCCTGTTCCGCATCTGGTGTGCCGCCTCCTCGACCGGGGAAGAGCCCTATTCCATCGCGATGGTGGTGGATGAGGTCGGTCGTGACGGGCCGCCGGATGTCGAGATCCTGGCCAGTGACATCGACACCAATGTGCTGGAGCGAGCCGCTGCCGGCGTCTACCGCCTGGACAGCGTCAAGGGCCTGAGTCCGGCCCGGCTGCGCCGCTTCTTCCTGCGCGGCACCGGGCCGCGCGAGGGCTGGGTGCGGATCCGTCCGGAGCTGCAGCGGCGGGTGCAATTCGCCCAGATCAATCTGAAAGCGGCGCCCTGGCCGGTGGACGGGCCGATCGACGTGATCTTCTGCCGCAACGTGATGATCTACTTCGACAAGCCCACTCAACGGACCCTGATCGAGCGTTTCGCGAAGCTCATGCACGAGGATTCGCTGTTCATCACCGGGCATTCGGAGAGCCTGTATCACTGCGACGACCTGCTCAAGGGCCAGGGCCGGACCGTCTACCGCCGGGCGCCGGAATGAGCGCCATGCCACGCCTGGATCTCGACGCGGCGGGCGCGCCGGTGGCCGTGGCAGGCGAGGGCACGGCCAGCCACCGCTATTTCGACCGGACCTTCCAGGCCGAGGCAATCAAGATCGCGCCGGGCGAGTATTTCGCCACCGGCGGCCAGCTGATGCTGGTGACCCTGCTGGGATCCTGCGTGTCGGCCTGTATCCGCGATCCGGAGCGCAAGATCGGCGGCCTGAACCATTTCCTGCTCCCGCACGCGGCTGAGCAGGACAGCTTCGCCGCGGCCCGCTACGGCAACTTCGCGATGGAGCTGCTGATCAACGCCCTGCTGAAGCTGGGCGCGCGCAGGCAGGCCCTGGTGGCCAAGGTCTTCGGTGGCGCCAATGTGGTGCGCATCATGAAGAACAGCCAGGTCGGCAGCAGCAATGCGCAATTCGTGCTCGACTACCTGGAACGCGAAGGCATCAAGGTGCTGGCCGCGGATCTGGGCGGCCTGCAGCCACGGCGAGTGCACTACTTCCCGCAGACCGGCCAGGTCATGCTGCGCATGCTGCCGCAGGCCGAGGCGCTGGCGGTGGAGCGTGCCGAAGCCGAACTCGAGGATCAGGCCGCGCATACCGAGGGCGACGTGGAGCTGTTCTCGTGAGCCGGATCAAGGTCCTGATCGTGGATGACTCGGCGCTGGTGCGCCAGATGCTGAGCGACCTGATTTCCGAGGATCCGGATTTCGAGGTCGTCGGGACCGCACCGGACCCCTTCGTGGCCCGCGACAAGATCAAGGTCCTGCATCCCGATGTCCTGACCCTGGATGTCGAAATGCCGCGCATGGACGGCCTCAAGTTCCTGGAGAACCTGATGCGCCTGCGGCCCATGCCGGTGGTGATGGTGTCATCGCTGACCCAGAAGGGCGCGGAGATCACCCTGCAGGCGCTGGAACTGGGCGCCATCGATTTCGTGGCCAAGCCGACGGTCGGTGTCTCGGAAGGGCTGGCCGGCAGTGCGGTGGAACTGCGCGAGAAGCTGCGGGTGGCCGCGCGCAGCAATCCGCGGGTGCGTGAGCAGGACGCTGTGCAGAAG
The DNA here is from genome assembly GCA_041625325.1 of Oceanococcus sp. Classification (GTDB taxonomy): domain Bacteria; phylum Pseudomonadota; class Gammaproteobacteria; order Nevskiales; family Oceanococcaceae; genus Oceanococcus. Next base: position 3,943 of record JBFJTN010000087.1, read on the forward strand.
CCGCGGCCGCCGCTGGGCCTGCGCTTCGCCACCACCGACCGGCTGATCGCGATCGGCGCGTCGACCGGCGGCACCGAGGCCATCCGTGCGGTGCTGCAGCAGCTGTCGGCCGACTGCCCGGCGGTGGTCATCGCCCAGCACATTCCCCCGGCCTTCAGCCAGCCCTTCGCCGAACGCCTCAATCGACACTCCGCGCTGGCTGTCAGCGAGGCCGAGGATGGTCAGGAAATCCGGCCCGGCCACGCCTACGTGGCGCCCGGCGATGATCATCTGGAGGTCCGTCGCAGCGGCGCGCGCTGGGTCTGTCAGGTCAGCCGCACCCCGCCGGTCAATCGGCATCGCCCGAGTGTTGACGTTCTCTTCAACTCGGTTGCCGAAAACTGTGGAGCCAATGCGAGTGGTTTCCTGCTGACCGGCATGGGCATGGACGGTGCGAGAGGGCTGCTGGCGATGCGTGAGGCCGGCTGCTTCACCCTGGCCCAGGACGAGGCCAGCAGCGTGGTCTGGGGCATGCCCGGAGCCGCGGTCAAGCTGGATGCCGCCTTGCGTGTGGCGGCGCTGAAAGAAGTGCCCGAGTGGATAGAACGTTTCGCCCGAGAAGGATCAAGGCTCACGGCGGCATGCCGATGAGACCCAAAACGGAGAGCCCGCCATGAAAGCTGATTTCAAACCCCTGCTGCTGCCGCTGCTGGCCACCGCGGCGCAGTTCGTGACCGCGGTGGCCCCGGTGCACCCGGTGCTGCTGTGGAGTCTGGGGGCCCTGATGATCGCCAGCTGGGCCCATGTCATATGGGCGATCCAGAGCGGCAGGCTGAACCTGCACACGGTCGGGCACCCGGAGGATGATCCGGACGCGCAGCACTACAAGCAGCTGCTGGAGGAGGTCCAGGCCATGGCCCAGGGCGAGATCAGTGCGCTGCGGGCCGACATGCAGCGGGTGCATGACCTGGTGGCCGAGGCGGTGGCGGACATCGGCGCCAGCTTCGACGAGATCCAGCAGCATTCCACCGTGCAGGAATCGGAGATGCGCCGCATCGTGGACGAGGGCGATGACGCCGGGGCACTGGATCTGCGCGGCTTCACCGCCAAGGCCGGCGAGCTGATGAGCCAGCTGGTCGGCGTGCTGGCCGAGGAATCCGCCCACAGCGCGCAGAACGTGGAGCGCATCGATGACATGGCCAGCCATCTGGATGCCATCTTCGAGTTGCTGGAGGACGTCAAGTCCATCGCCGACCAGACCAACCTGCTGGCCCTGAATGCGGCCATCGAAGCCGCGCGCGCCGGCGATGCGGGGCGCGGCTTCGCGGTGGTGGCCGAAGAGGTGCGCAGCCTGTCCGAGCGTTCCACCAGCTTCAATGACCAGATCCGCAAGCGGGTGCATGATTCGCGCGAAGCCATGGCCAAGGTGCGCTCCGCGGTGAAGGAAATGGCCGCCCGCGACCTGGCGGCCAGCGAAGATGCGCAAAGCCGGGTGGAACGCCTGGTCGGCCAGTCGGAAGATCTCAATCAGGCCCTGGCCCAGGGCATCGGCCAGGTGTCGGCCTGTGGCGAAAGGATCGCGCAGGCGGTGAACAAGGCCATCCGCTCGCTGCAGTTCGGCGACATCACCACCCAGGCCGTGAATGCCGCCTTCAGCCATCTGGAGCGCCTGGCCGACATGGGGCAGGAGGCCAGCAGCCTGCGCCATGGCCTGCAGGCCGAGGGGCCGAGCCTGCGCCCGCAGCAGCAGTCGCACCTGGCCCAGGTGAAGGAGCGGATCGAGCCGAAGCAGCAGGCCTGGCAGCAGAAGCCGCACAAGCCGGCGGAGCAACGCAGCATGGATTCCGGCTCGGTGGAGCTGTTCTAGCGCGGAGCGCCCCGCCTCTGCGGCCTGTTGGCCTATAATTCCGCACACTGGAACCCCTCTACAGGGGTTCTTTCGTTTGCGGAGACTATCGATTACGACGCCAGTACGAATCCCACGGGCGGATCACAACATCTCGCGCTCGCGGCTCAGCCGCGCGGCCCTGCACACCCTCTACGGCCTGAAGGACGCCGGTTACGACGCCCTGCTGGTAGGCGGCAGCGTGCGTGACCTGCTGCTCGGTCTGGATCCGAAAGACTTCGATGTCGCCACCAACGCGCTGCCCGAGGAGGTCAAGGACGTCTTCAAGCGCAGCCGCCTGATCGGCCGGCGCTTTCGCCTGGCCCATGTGCGTCTGGGGCCGGAGGTGATCGAGGTGGCGACCTTCCGTTCGGCGCCGCGCACCCCGGACGAAAGCGACATCGAGGACGAGGACAACGGCACGGAGGACACCGACAACGGGGCCGGCGGTGATGCCGCGCACGTGCTGGACGACAGCGGCCGGATCCTGCGCGACAACGTCTACGGCAGCCTGGAAGAAGATGCCTTCCGGCGCGATTTCACGGTCAATGCGCTGTACTACGACATCCGTGATTTCGCCGTGGTCGATTACGTCGGCGGAATCGAGGATCTGCAGGCCCGGCGGCTGCGCCTGATCGGCGACCCGGCCACCCGCTATCGGGAGGACCCGGTGCGGATGCTGCGGGCGGTGCGTTTCGCCAGCAAGCTGGGCTTCACCATCGACGAGTCGGCCTGCGCGCCGATCCATGAACTGAAGCACCTGCTGGTCGACGTGCCGCCGGCCCGGCTGTTCGAGGAGTGCCTGAAGCTGTTCCTGAACGCGGACGCCGAAGCCAACTTCGATGGCCTGCAGCATTACGGCCTGTTCGAGCAGATGTTCCCGCAGGTGGCGGACGGGCTGGACAGCGAGGCCGGTGAGCTGGCCGAGCGCCTGATCCGCCTGGCGCTGCGCAGCACGGCCGAGCGCGTGCGGGCGGACAAATCGGTCACGCCGGGCTTTCTTTTCGCCGCCTTCTTCTGGCTGCCGGTGGAGGTGCGTGCCCAGGCCCTGGCGGCTGAAGGCATGCCACGGGCCCAGGCGCTGGCTGCGGCCTGCGACCAGGTGATGAGCGAGCAGAGCAGCCGGGTCGCGATCCCGCGGCGCTTTTCCGGCATGCAGGCCGACATCTGGCACATGCAGGTGCGCTTCGAGGCGCGCCGCGGCAAGCGGCCTTTCCGCCTGATGGAGCACAAGCGCTTCCGCGCCGCCTATGACTTCCTGCTGCTGCGCGCCGAGGCCGGTGACGCGCCGCAGGAACTGGCGGACTGGTGGACCCGCTTCCAGGAGGTGAGCGACGAGGAGCGGCAGGAGATGGCCCAGAGCGCGCCCGGGCAGGAGGGTGGCGGCGGGCGTCGCCGTCGTCGGCGCCGTCGCCGCTGAATGCGCTCGCCGCTCAGCTTCGTCGGCCTGGGCAGCAATCTGGACGACCCCCCGGCTCAGTTGCGCTCGGCCCTGGCCGCACTGGCCCGGCAGCAGGCCTGCGAACTGCTGGCGATATCGCCTTTCTACCGCAGTGCGGCGCTCACCCCGCCGGGTGATCCCCGGCCGCAGCCGGATTACTGCAATGCCGTGGTCGCCCTGCGCAGCGCCCTGCCCCCGGGCGAGCTGCTGCAGATGCTGCTGGCCATCGAGAAGGCCCACGGCCGGGAACGTCAGGCGGATCAACGCTGGCAGCCGCGGCCGCTGGACCTGGATCTGCTGAGCTGCGGTCGCCAGATCGTCCAGCAGGCGCGTTTGCGCCTGCCGCATCCGGAGCTGGCCGCGCGCCGTTTCGTGCTGCAGCCCTGGGCGGATCTGGCCCCGGGTTTCGCGCCGCCGGGTCATGCGCAGCTGGCGCATCTGCTGGGGCAGCTGACGTGCCCGCCGCTGCAGCGCTGGGGCGACTGAGTCCGGTGGCCGGCGGTCTCCACATGGGGCCGGTCAAGCGCGGTATCATGAGCGGTCCTTTGTCCGACACTCGATTGCATGTATCCATCCACCGCTGACGGCAGCGTCCAGCCGCTGACGCTGCAGGATTTCGCGCGCATGCGCGCCGAAGGCGAGAAGATCGCCTGCCTGACCGCCTATGACGCCAGCTTTGCCAAGCTGGAAGATGCCGCAGGCGTGGAATGGGTGCTGGTCGGCGACTCGCTGGGCATGGTGATCCATGGCCAGCCCAGCACCGTGGCGGTCAGCGTCGACGACATCGTCTACCACTGCCGGGCCACCGCCCACGGGCTGCAGCGCGGCTTCCTGGTCGCGGACATGCCCTTCCTGAGCTTTTCCACCCCGGATGAGGCCATGTTCAATGCCCGGCGCCTGATGCAGCAGGGTTACGCCAAGATGGTGAAACTCGAGGGCGGGGCGGTGCAGGCCGAGATCGTCGAGTTCCTGACCAAGCGGGGCGTCCCGGTCTGCGGGCATCTCGGTCTGCGGCCGCAGCTGATCCACAAGCTGGGTGGTTTCAAGGTGCAGGGTCGTGACGATCGGGTCGCCGCCGAAATGATCGAGGACGCCAAGATCCTGGAGCAGGCGGGGGCCGACATGCTGCTGCTGGAGTGTGTGCCGAATTCCCTGGCGCGCAAGATCACCGAGGCGGCCGGCGTGCCGGTGATCGGGATCGGTGCCGGGCCGGATGTGGACGGGCAGATTCTGGTGCTGCACGACATCCTCGGGGTCAGCCGCGGCCGCCGACCGCGCTTCGTTCGTGATTTCCTGGAAGGCACGGGTGATGTGGAAGCCGCGATCCGGGCCTATGTGCAGGCCGTCAAATCCCGGGAATATCCCGATGTCGAGCATAGTTTCGGCGGCTGAGCCGCCGGTCGTCGGGGACATCGCCGGCCTGCGCCGGCAGCTCGATGCCTGGCGCCGTGGCGGTCAGCGCATTGCCTTCGTGCCGACCATGGGCAGCCTGCATGAGGGGCATCTCGCCCTGGTCAGCGAGGCGCGCCGTCGGGCCGATCGGGTGGTGGTCAGCATCTTCGTCAATCCCCTGCAATTCGCGGCCGGCGAGGATTTTTCCGCCTATCCGCGCAGCCTGGAGGCGGACCGAAGCCGGCTGGCGCCGCTGGGCGTGGACCTGCTGTTCGCGCCCAGCGAGCAGGAACTGTATCCGCGCGGTCGCGAGGGCCTGACCCAGGTGATCGTGCCCGGCCTGTCCGGGCAGCTTTGCGGCGCCTGGCGCGACGGTCACTTCGAGGGCGTGACCACGGTGGTCAGCCTGCTGTTTCATGTGGTGCAGCCGGACATCGCCGTGTTCGGGGAGAAGGACTACCAGCAGCTGGCGATCATCCGGCGCATGGTCAGCGACCTGCACTTTCCGGTCGAGGTGGTGGGTGTGCCCACCGCGCGCGAGGCCAGCGGTCTGGCCCTGAGTTCGCGCAATGCCTTTCTCAGCCCGGCCCAGCGCAAGCAGGCGGCGCGTATCCATCAGGCGCTGCAGGCCGCGGCCCGGGCGCTGCAGGACGGACGGCGCGACTTTTCCGCGATCGAGGAACAGGCCTTGCAGGAGTTGCGGGCGGCGGGTCTGGAGCCGCAGTTTTTCGAGATTCGCCAGACCGATTTGCGGCCCCCGGATGACGCAACGCAGCAATTTGTTATCCTGACGGCGGCCAGGCTGGGGAGCACCCGCCTGATCGACAACCTGAGCGTGAACTGCGCCGGCGCTTGAAGCGCGCTCTGCGCACCGCTAAACTCGCGGGTCCCCCGGCCGGCGCCCGGATGGCAAACGGGCCGGCAAGTTGCTGAAAAGCAAGGAATTATTTGAGAGGTCTGCCATGCAACTCACCCTGTTGAAAGCCAAACTGCACCGCGCCTGCGTGACTCACGCGGAACTCGATTACGAGGGTTCCTGTGCGATTGATGGCGATCTCCTGGACGCCGCGGGCATCCGCGAGTACGAGCAGATCCAGATCTACAACCTGGGCAATGGCGAGCGCTTCGAGACCTATGCGATCCGGGCCGAACACGGCTCGCGGATCATTTCGGTCAATGGGGCGGCTGCGCACAAGGCCCGGGTGGGCGATCGCGTCATCATCTGCGCCTATGTGGGCATGAGCGCGGCCGAGGCGGAAATCCACAAGCCCAAGCTGGTCTATCTGGATGAGCGCAATCACGTGACCCACACGCGCAATACCATCCCGGTGCAGGCCGCCTGAGGCGGATGCCCCTCCCGTGATGCCGGATCGCGGATGACTCATCTCTCCAGTGCGCAGAGCAGCCCGCGACTCCGCGAGGAGGCCGCGCGCTGGCAGGCCCTGCGTCTGGATGAGGTGATCGATGCGGACCCGGCGGCACGTGCGGCGCTGGCGGTCGAGGCCGCCGGCCTGCGCCTGGACTATTCGCGTCAGCGGCTTGACCCGCAGGTGATGCGGATGCTGCTGTCGCTGGCGGATGACTGCGACCTGGAACAGGGCATCAAGCGGCTGCTGGGCGGCGAAACCCTCAACAACAGCGAGCAGCGTCCTGCCTGGCACAGCGCCTTGCGCGCCGAGCCGCCGCCAGCGGCGGTGGCCGAGGCTGTCCGCGACGAGCGGGCGCGTCTGCGGGCCTTTGTCGAGGCGATCCATACCGGGCGTTGCGTCAATGCCGCCGGTGAGCCCTACACCGATGTGATCAACATCGGCATCGGCGGCTCCGACCTCGGGCCCAGGCTGGTTCACCATGCCCTGCAGCGGGTCGACAGCCCGATGCGGGCGCATTTCGTCGGCAATCTCGATTCGGCCCGTCTGGACCAGTTGCTGGCCGGGCTGGATGCGCGGCGCTGCCTCTGCGTGGTGGTGTCCAAGTCCTTCACCACCGACGAGACCATGCGCTGCGCGACCCGCGTGCGCGAGTGGCTGAGCGGGCAGGGCGGCGATGTGGCGCGGCAGTGCGTGGCGGTCAGCGCGCGGCCGCAGCTGGCCAATGAATTCGGCATCGTGAACGAGCAGATCTTCGCGATGTGGGACTGGGTCGGCGGGCGCTATTCCCTGTGGTCGGCGGTGGGTCTGAGCACTGCGCTGGCCCTGGGCTGGTCGGCGTTCGAATCGCTGCTGGCCGGCGCCGCTGCGATGGACCGGCATTTCGGCGAGGCGCCGCTGTCGCACAATCTGCCGGTGATCTGGGCGCTGATCGCGATCTGGAACCGCAATTTCCTGGGCTATCCCAGTCAGGCGACCGTACCCTACTGCGACGGCCTGGAGCCGCTGCCGGACTGGCTGCAGCAGCTCGATATGGAGAGCAACGGCAAATCGGTCGGCCGGGATGGCGAGGTTTTGCCGCATGCCTGCTGTCCGGTGCAGTGGGGCGGGGTGGGCACCAATGTCCAGCACGCCTTCTTCCAGCTGCTGCACCAGGGCGATGCCCATCCGGTGGACTTCATCCTGCCGCTCAGGCTGCCGGGCGCGGACGCGACCATGCAGCGCGCCCTGCTTGGCAACGCCCTGGCCCAGTCCGCCGCCCTGAGTCACGGTCGCGACCTGTCCGGCGATGCCGCGCTGTCGCCGGCCGAGCAGGCCTGGCGTCACTGCCCCGGCAACCGGCCATCCAGCCTGATCTGGCTGGATGAACTGAGTCCGGAAGGTCTCGGCGCGCTGCTCGCGGCCTACGAGCATCGCTGCTTCGTGCAGGGCTGGATCTGGGGCCTGAACAGCTTCGATCAGTTCGGCGTGGAGCTGGGCAAGCAGCTGGCCAGGGGCATCAGTGCAGGCCTGGAGGGTGATGACGCGGCCTGGCCCGATGCCCTGCTGGCCAGGCAGGCCCAGCGGCTGAAGTCGATCTGACCGCGCCTGGACGCGGCGCCTAGCCGGCGGCCCGCGCCTGCAGCTGCGCCAGCGCCCAGTCGATGTGTTCGCGCAGCAGTTCGTCCGCGTCGTCCCGGCGCAGCTGCAATGCCTGCATGGCGGCTTCGTCGGCCGGTCCGTTGCCGATGGCCACCGCCAGATTGCGCAGCCAGCCGCGGTAGCCCACCCGGCGGATCGCCATGCCTTGCGTGCGCTCCAGAAAGTCCGCCTCACTCCAGCCAAACAGCTCCAGCAGCCGGGCCTGATCCAGGCCGTGACGCACGGTGAAATCGGCGGTGGCGCCGGGCTGGCTGTCGCGGTTGTAGGGGCAGACCAGCTGGCAGTCATCGCAGCCGAAGATGCGGTTGCCGATGGCCGGGCGCAGCGACAGCGGAATGGCGTCCTTGAGTTCTATGGTGAGGTAAGAGATGCAGCGGCGGGCATCCAGCTGGCCGCCGGGCAGGATCGCGCCGGTCGGGCAGGCCCGGATGCAGGCCTGACAGGCGCCGCAGCCGTTCTGCGCCGGCGGCTGGCGGCTGGGTGGCAGGTCCAGGTCGGTGAACAGCTCGCCGAGGAAGAAATAGGAGCCCTGCTGCGCGTCCAGCAGCAGGGTGTGCTTGCCGAACCAGCCCAGGCTGGCGTCGCGGGCCAGGGCTTTCTCCAGCACCGGGGCGCTGTCGGCAAAGGCGCGGTGACCGAAGGGGCCGATCCGCTCCTGCAGGCGGCGGGCCAGTGTGCGCAACTTGCCGCGCACCACCTTGTGATAGTCCCGACCCAGCGCATAGCGGCTGACATAGGCGCGGCGGGGGTCCTTCAGCACCGCGCGGGCCGGCATTGCTTCCGGCCAGTAGGGCAGGCGGACCGAGATCACGCTGAGGGTGCCCGGCACCAGCTGTGCCGGATCGGCGCGCAGCTCCTGGTTGCGGGCCAGATAGTCCATTTCGCCATGCAGGCCGGCGGCGACCCAGCGGCGCATCAGGGCATCATCGGTGGCCAGATCCGCGCGGCTGACCGCCAGCCCGCTGAAGCCCAGCTCGCCGCTCCAGTCTTGCAGCAGCTTCACTATCCTGTCGGGATCAAGGCTCACGGCGG
>JBFJTN010000088.1:0-12660 GCA_041625325.1 Oceanococcus sp.
GGCGGGGTGATCAATTTCCTGGAAAACATCGACCGCTTCGCCGAGCAGCTGGGCGAGGTGGCGCCGACCCGCTTCTTTGCCGTGCCCATGGTCTGGAACAAGCTGCGCGCCGGGGTGCTGGCCAAGCTGCCCCAGCACAAGCTGGACCGCCTGCTGCGGGTGCCCTTGCTGGGCCGTCTGATTGCCCGGCGCATCCGCCGGGCCCTGGGTCTGGCCCGGGTGCGCTCGGCCTTCTCCGGCGCGGCGCCGCTGCCGCAGGATCTGCAGCGCTGGTTCGCCCGCATCGGGGTGGAGATCCTGCAGGGCTATGGCATGACCGAAAATCTGGCCTACGCCACTGCCAGCCGGCCTGGCCAGAGCCGGATCGGCAGCGTCGGCACGGCCATGCCCGGGGTGGAAATCCGGATCGCCGAGAACGGCGAGATCCTGACCCGCAGCCAGGCGCAGATGGCCGGCTACCACAAGGCGGCGGACAAGACCGCGGAAACGGTCAGCGAGGACGGCTGGCTGCATACCGGTGACAAGGGGCGCCTGGATGCGGATGGCCACCTGTACATCACCGGCCGGGTCAAGGAAATCTTCAAGACCCTGAAGGGCAAGTACGTGGCGCCGGCGCCGATCGAAGGAGCCTTCGCGATCAACTCGGACATCGAGCTGATCTGCGTGATCGGCGACGGCATGAACCAGCCGGTGGCGCTGGTGCTGCTCAGCCCGGAGGCGCTGGCCGGCGACTGGGAGGTCGCCCGCGCCCGCCTGGCGCGGGACCTGGACACGGTCAATGCCGACCTCGAGCCGCACGAGAAGATCAGTCATCTGTTCGTCTGCAGTGACGAATGGACCCCCGACAACGGCATGATCACGCCGACCCTGAAGGTCCGCCGCGACCGGGTCGAGGCCCGCTATCCGGCGGTGATCGAGCCCTTCCTGGCCGACCGCGGCACCCCGGTCGTCCGGCTGGAGCCAACGCCCGAACCGCAGGGCGGATGACCGCGCTGCACGACCAGCTGGCGGCCGGTGCGGCGGCCATGGGCCTGGTCCTGAGCGAGGCGCAAGCGGCCGCCTTGCTGGCCTACGTCCAGGACCTGCTGCACTGGAATGCCCGTATCAACCTGACCGCGATCACCGAGCCGACCCAGGTGGTCAGCCATCACATCCTGGACAGCCTGGCCGTGGCGCCGTTCCTCGGCGCCGGTCCGGTGCTGGATGTGGGCAGCGGCGCCGGGCTGCCCTCGCTGCCGCTGGCCATCCTGCGGCCGGAGCTGCGTTTCACCAGCATCGAGAGCCGGCACAAGAAATGCGCCTTTCAGCGCGAGGCCGGGCGTCGTCTGGGCCTGGGCAACCATCAGGTGGTCACCGCCCGGGTCGAGGACTGGGCCGCGCCGACCCCGTTCGCCCAGATCATCAGCCGGGCGTTTTCCTCGCTGGAGCTGTTCGCGCAGCTGGCCGGACGACACCTCGCGCCGGGTGGCCAGCTGCTCGCCATGAAGGGGCGCGAGCCGGTCAGCGAGCGCGAAGAGATGTCGCCGGCGTGGCGGCTGGTTAAAATGCATCGTCTCGTGGTCCCGGGGCTGTCGGCCGAGCGTCATCTGCTCGTGTACGAACGGGCCGCCGAGGATTCATCTTCACACCCGCATCCCCCGCCATCCGGCGGCTGATGCGACCGGGCCCGCCCGCGGGCCGAACAACAGGAACTCCGACGTGCCGAAAGTCTTGGCTGTGGTCAATCAGAAGGGCGGGGTCGGCAAGACCACCACCAGCGTCAACCTGGCCGCCTCCCTGGGCAAGGCCAAGCGCCGCGTGCTGCTGATCGATCTGGATGCCCAGGGCAACGCGACCATGGGGGTCGGGGTCGACAAGTCGGCGCTGGAACTCAGTGGCTGCGACGTGCTGCTGGGCGAATGTGGTCTGGCCGAAGCCCTGGTCTGCGTCGATGAACACAATCTGGAACTGCTGCCCGCCAACGACGACATGACCGCGGCCGAGGTGGGGCTCAAGGAGGGGCAGCAGGGCCAGCTGCGCCTGAAGCAGGCCCTGGCTCCGGTGCTGGACGACTACGATTTCGTCCTGATCGACTGCCCGCCCAGCCTGTCCATGCTCACCGTCAATGCGCTGGCCGCGGCGGACGGCGTGCTCATCCCCATGCAGTGCGAGTACTACGCGCTGGAAGGCCTGTCCGCCCTGATGAATACGGTCAAGCAGATCCGCCAGAGCATCAATCCGAAGCTGGAAATCGCCGGCATCCTGCGCACCATGCACGACCCGCGCAACAATCTGGCGCGGCAGGTTTCCGACGAACTGATCGCCCATTTCAGCGACAAGGTCTTCCGTACCATCGTGCCGCGCAACGTGCGCCTGGCCGAGGCCCCCAGTTACGGCCAGCCGGTTATCGCCTATGATGCGCGGTCCACGGGAGCAATGGCCTATATCGCGCTGGCGGGGGAACTGCTGGGCAAGAAGGTCAAACAGATCAACGAGACAAGGTAAGGGGACATGGCAAGAAAGCCGAAGCGCGGCCTGGGCCGGGGGCTGGACGCCCTGCTCGGGGACGGCGCGGCGACCCAGCCCGCGGCTGCCGATGAGCAGGTGCGCCGGCTGGGGCTGGACGAGATCGAACCGGGGCGCTTCCAGCCCCGCACCGAGATGGATGAGACCGCGCTGCAGGAGCTGGCGGCCTCGATCAAGGCCCAGGGCGTGGTCCAGCCCATCGTGGTCCGGCCGATGGACGGCGGCCGCTATGAGCTGGTGGCCGGCGAGCGCCGCTGGCGCGCCTCGCGGCTGGCCGGCATGGCGGATATCCCCGCCCTGGTGCGCGAACTGCCGGACCAGACCGTCCTGGCGGTCGGTCTGATCGAGAACATCCAGCGCGAGGGCCTCAATCCTCTGGATGAAGCCCAGGCCCTGCGCCGCCTGATCGATGAATGCGGCCTGACCCACGAGCAGTGCGCCGAGGCGGTGGGCCGTTCACGGGCCTCGGTGACCAATCTGCTGCGGCTGGTGAATCTGGATGCCGACGTGCAGGACATGCTGCGCGAGGGCGAACTGGAAATGGGCCATGCCCGTGCCCTGCTGGGTCTGCCGGTGGAATTGCAGGCCGATGCGGCGCGCAAGATCCATAACCTGGGGCTGAACGTGCGTCAGACCGAAGCCCTGGTGCGGCAGATGAACGCGCCGCCGGTGCCCAAGCTGGCCAGGCCGGAGCTGGATGATCGCCTGGTGGTGGCCCGCGATCGGCTGGCCGAGCGGATCAAGGCCAAGGTGCAGCTCAAGCCCAAGGATGAGCAGCGCGGCGCACTGGTCATCCAGTACGCTTCGGCAGCCGAACTCGAAGCCATCTTCGACCGGCTGGGCTGAACCCCGTCTGGTCGCCGGCCCCGGCCGGGAGATCGGCGGCAGCGCCGCCTCGATCCGGCGGCATTCGCGCGAGCCGGCGGACGGTCGCAAACGCGGCGCGTTCCGACGCCGCCCGATGCAGCACCCGGCAGGCCCGCTGGCCGCCTGCGCCGGGGCCGGTCGTAGGCCACCCGGAGACTTACGACCAAGGTGGAAATTGACCTGATGTTGCACTGCCGCTATAGTTGCGCGCCCCGCTCCTGGAGAGTGGGCTTTTGGCACGCCTGAAACATGCAGATTGCAAGCCGGATCATTGCCGTTCAATGCCTGATCGGCCTTGTCCTTGCGGGTTTCTGGATGCTTCGGAGCCAGACCGCTGCGCTAGCCGCCTTGGGTGGCGCCGGGACTGCGGTAATACCCGCCGCCTATATGCGGTGGCGCATGTCCCAGGCCTTGCGTTTGACGGAAGAGCCCCGCGCGTTGCTGGGGCAGGTGTACCGGGGACAATTTGGGAAGTTCGCGCTGACCTGCGTGCTGTTCGCAGTCACGCTGGCGCGGTTCCCGCAGGAATTTTTGCCAGTCATGTCGACGTTTGTGGCCTGCCTTGGGGCCTACATCATCGGCGGACTGCTGGGTAACAACGATACTTAAGACGGGATACGAATGGCCAGCGGATCATCATCGACCGAATACGTCGTCCACCATCTGACCAATCTCAAGCTGGATCTGAAGACGATGACGCTGGATTCCCATGCGTCCGGTTTCTGGGTTCTGCATGTCGACAGCCTCGTGTTCTCCCTGCTGCTGGGCGGCCTGTTCCTGTGGCTGTTCCGCAAGGTGGCCAAGACGGCGACCTCGGGTGTGCCCTCAGGGCTGCAGAACGGTATTGAAATGGTGGTCGACTTCGTCGATGGCCAGGTCAAGGAGACCTTTCCCGGCCACCATCCGCTGATCGCGCCGCTGGGTCTGACCATCTTCGTCTGGGTCTTCCTGATGAACTGCATGGACCTGGTGCCGGTGGATCTGCTGCCGCTGATGGCCTCCGGGGTGGGTATCGAATACCTCAAGGTCGTGCCCAGCACCGACGTGAACATCACCTTCGGTCTGTCCCTGGGCGTGTTCCTGCTGATCTTCTATTTCAACATCAAGATGAAGGGCTTCGGCGGCTTCGCCAAGGAAGCGCTGACCGCGCCCTTCGGTCCCTGGCTGGCCCCGGTCAACCTCGTGCTGCGCATCGTCGAGGACATTGCCAAGCCGGTGTCGCTGTCGCTGCGTCTGTTCGGCAACCTGTTCGCCGGCGAACTCATCTTCATCCTTATCGCGCTGCTGTTCGCCCAGGGTTGGGTGCTCGGCGCGCTGGGCATCGGCCTGCACTGGGTCTGGGCCGTGTTCCACATCCTGGTTGTCACCCTGCAGGCCTTCATCTTCATGGTGCTGACCATTGTTTACCTGAGTCTGGCTTCCGAGCATCACTAGTCCGGCTCTCGTTTTTTCCTTTTCAATCAACACGATCCTATTCGGAGATTCCAATGATCGAAGCTCTCGCCAACGTTCAAGCCCTGACGGTCGTCGCCGTGGGTCTGATTCTGGGCCTGGGTGCCGCAGGCACCGCCATCGGTTTCGGCCTGCTGGGCGGCAAGCTGCTGGAAGGCGTTGCCCGCCAGCCTGAACTCGCCGGCATGCTGACCGGCCGCATGTTCCTGGTCGCCGGTCTGCTCGACGCCGTGACCTTCGTGGGCATCGGTATCGGCATGTTCTTCACCTTCGCCAACCCGTTCGCTGAAGCGATCAAGGCCGTTGCCGGTCAGTAAGATCGCCCTCAACGTCGGGAGTCACCTATGGATATCAACGTCACACTGATCGGACAGATGATCGCCTTCGGGCTGTTCGTCTGGTTCACGATGAAGTACGTGTGGCCGCCGATCACCGACGCGATGCAGGACCGTCAGCAGAAGATTGCTGACGGACTGGCCGCGGCGGAAAAGGGCGCGCGCGAGCTGCAGGACGCCGCGAACCGTTCGGAAGAGGAACTGAAGAAAGCCCGCGAGGAAGCCCGTGAGATCATCTCCGGCGCCAACCGTCAGGCCAATCAGATCCTCGAGGAAGCACGGGCTTCGGCCCAGACCGAAGCGGCCCGGATCAAGTCCCAGGCCGAGGCGGAAATCGATCAGGGCATCGCCGCTGCGCGCGATGCGCTGCGCAAGGACCTGGCGGTGCTGGCCGTGTCCGGCGCCGAGCAGATCTTGAAGCGCGAGATCGACGCCAAGGCGCATTCCGACATCATCGACCGCCTGGCGGCGCAGATCTGAGGCACCCATGGCTGAATTGCAGACTCTGGCTCGCCCTTACGCCCGCGCCGCCTTCACGGTGGCCCGGGAGGCGAAAGCGCTGGCCGACTGGGGCACGGTGCTGGAGCGCCTGGCCGAAGCGGCCCGGGACGAGAAGATGGCCAGCCTGATCGGCCATCCCGCGGTGCCGGCCCAGACCCTGGTGGACATGCTGTCCGAGCTGGCCAAGGCCGGCGACGGCGCGGTCAACCTGCTGCGGGTGCTGGCGGAAAACCGCCGCCTGGGCCTGCTGCCGGCCATCGCCGAGGAATTCGCCCAGCTGCGCAATGCCTACGAGCAGCTCTGCCAGGTCGACATCCGCTCGGCCTCCGAGCTGGCCGAGGCGCAGCGCGACGGCTTCACTGCCGCCCTGAAGAAGCGCCTGGGCGCGGAAGTCAGCGTGCAGTGGACGGTCGACCCGGAACTGATCGGCGGTGCCGTCGTGGCCGCCGGTGACCTCGTCATCGACGGTTCGGTGCAGGGCGAGCTGAATCGCCTGCGCGCCGGGCTCACTCAATAAATACAGGATTGCAGACCATGCAGTTGAATCCTTCCGAAATCAGCGAGCTGATCAAGTCTCGCATCGAGAACTTCGAAGTCATCACCGAGGCCCGCAACACGGGCACCATCGTCAGCCTGGCCGACGGCATCGTCCGCGTCCACGGCCTGTCCGATGCGGTGCTGGGCGAAATGCTGGAATTCCCCGGCGAGACCTACGGCCTGGCGCTGAACCTGGAGCGCGACTCCGTCGGCGCGGTGATCCTGGGTGAGTACAAGCACCTGTCCGAAGGCGACACCGTCAAGACCACCGGCCGCATCCTGGAAGTGCCGATCGGCGAGGGCCTGCTGGGCCGCGTCGTCAACTCCCTGGGCCAGGCGATCGACGGCAAGGGCGCCATCGAGGCTTCCGAAACCGCTCCGATCGAGAAGGTCGCCCCGGGCGTCATCACCCGTCAGTCGGTGGCCCAGCCGGTGCAGACCGGCTACAAGTCGGTCGACTCCATGGTTCCGGTTGGCCGTGGCCAGCGCGAGCTGATCATCGGCGACCGCCAGACCGGCAAGACCGCCCTGGCGATCGATACGATCATCAACCAGAAGGGCACCGGCATCAAATGCATCTACGTCGCGATCGGCCAGAAGGCCTCCTCGATCGCGAACGTGGTGCGCAAGCTGGAAGAGCATGGCGCCATGGACCACACCATCGTGGTCGCCGCCTCGGCCTCCGAATCCGCCGCGATGCAGTTCATCGCGCCGTATTCCGGCTGCACCATGGGCGAGTACTTCCGCGACCGAGGCCAGGACGCCCTGATCATCTATGACGATCTGTCCAAGCAGGCCGTGGCCTACCGCTCGGTGTCGCTGCTGCTGCGCCGTCCGCCGGGCCGTGAAGCCTTCCCGGGCGACGTCTTCTATCTCCATTCGCGCCTGCTCGAGCGCGCCGCCCGCGTGAACGCCGACTACGTCGAAGCCTTCACCAACGGCGAGGTCAAGGGCAAGACCGGCTCGCTGACCGCGCTGCCGATCATCGAAACCCAGGCCGGTGACGTGTCCGCCTTCGTGCCGACCAACGTGATCTCCATCACCGACGGCCAGATCTTCCTGGAAACCGACCTGTTCAACGCCGGCATCCGCCCGGCCATGAACGCCGGTATCTCGGTGTCGCGTGTGGGTGGTGCGGCGCAGACCAAGATCATCAAGAAGCTGGGCGGCGGTATTCGTCTGGCCCTGGCCCAGTATCGTGAGCTGGCGGCTTTCGCCCAGTTCGCCTCGGACCTGGACGAAGCCACCCGCAAGCAGCTGGAGCGCGGCCAGCGCGTCACCGAACTGATGAAGCAGAAGCAGTACGCTCCGCTGTCGGTGGCCAACATGGCGATTTCCCTGTACGCGGCTGACCATGGCTACCTCGATGACGTCAAGGTGGACAAGGTGGTGAAGTTCGACGAGGACATGCACCGCTACCTGGCCTCCGAGCAGCAGGCGCTGCTGGACAAGATCAACGAGAAGGGCGACTACAACGAAGAAATCGAAAGCGGCATCAAGGCCGCGATCGAGGGCTTCAAGAAGCAGTGGGCGGCCTGATCCCTAGGAGCGCGTAATGGCATCAGCCAAGGAAATCCGCACCAAGATCGGCAGCGTCAAGAACACGCAGAAGATCACCAAGGCCATGGAAATGGTCGCGGCGTCGAAGATGCGCAAGGCGCAGGACCGGGTGATGGCCTCGCGGCCCTACGCCCAGCGCCTGCGCCGGACCATTGGCCACCTGTCGGCGGCCAATCCGGAGTACAAGCATCCCTTCGTGGTCGAGCGTGAGGTCAAGCGTGTCGCCTACATCATCGTCTCCACCGACCGTGGTCTGTGCGGCGGCCTGAACATCAACCTGTTCCGCAAGGTGGTGGGTGAGCTGCGCGGCTGGCAGGAGAAGGGCGTCGAGGTGGATCTGGCGATTCTGGGCAGCAAGGCGCGCAGCTTCTTCAAGCGCATCGGCGGCAAGATCATCGCGGAACAGAGCCATCTGGGCGACAGCCCGCACCTGGATCAGCTGATCGGCCTGATGAAGGTGGTCACCGACGCCTATCGCAATGGCGAGGTCGACCGCGTCTACCTGGTCGGCAACGAGTTCGTGAACACGATGACCCAGCGACCGGAAGCGCAGCAGCTGCTGCCGGTGGTGCAGGACGAGCCGGATGAAAGCCTGCTGGAACGCTGGGACTACATCTACGAGCCGGAGGCGGTGGAGCTGCTCGACACCGTGCTGCTGCGCTTCGTCGAGTCCCAGGTCTACCAGGCGGTGGTCGAGAACGTGGCCTGCGAGATGGCCGCGCGCATGGTGGCGATGAAAAGCGCCTCCGACAATGCGGGCGAGATCATCGACGAGCTGCAGCTGGCCTACAACAAGGCCCGCCAGGCGGCGATCACCCAGGAGCTGGCGGAAATCGTCGGCGGCGCGGCTGCGGTCTGACGCAGAGAATTTGAGGTTTTTTGCCCCTTACGGCGAAGAAAATAGGAAGAGGAAACAATGAGTTCCGGAAAGATTGTCCAGATTATCGGCGCGGTCGTCGACGTGGAGTTCCCGCGTGACGCGATGCCCAAGGTGTACGACGCGCTGACCGTGGCCGAAGCCGGCCTGACCCTGGAAGTGCAGCAGCAGATGGGTGACGGCGTGGTCCGCGCCATCGCCATGGGCGCTTCCGAAGGCCTCAAGCGCGGCCTCGCGGTCGAGAACACCGGTGCGCCGATCTCGGTGCCGGTGGGCCAGGGCACCCTGGGCCGCATCATGAACGTGCTGGGCGAGCCCCAGGACGAGCGTGGCGACGTGGTCACCGAAGAGCGCTGGCCGATCCACCGCAAGGCCCCCAGCTACGAAGAGCAGAGCGGTTCCACCGAACTGCTGGAAACCGGCATCAAGGTCATCGACCTGCTCTGCCCCTTCGCCAAGGGCGGCAAGGTCGGCCTGTTCGGCGGCGCCGGCGTGGGCAAGACCGTGAACATGCTGGAGCTGATCAACAACATCGCCCGCGAGCACTCCGGTCTGTCCGTGTTCGCCGGTGTCGGTGAGCGGACCCGTGAGGGCAACGACTTCTATCACGAAATGTCGGAAGCCGGTGTCATCAAGCTCGACGATCTCGCCCAGTCCAAGGTGGCGATGGTCTACGGCCAGATGAACGAGCCGCCGGGCAACCGTCTGCGCGTGGCCCTGTCCGGCCTGACCATGGCCGAGTACTTCCGCGACGAAGGCCGTGACGTGCTGCTGTTCGTCGACAACATCTACCGTTACACCCTGGCCGGTACCGAGGTGTCCGCGCTGCTCGGCCGTATGCCGTCGGCGGTGGGCTACCAGCCGACCCTGGCCGAGGAAATGGGCGTGCTGCAGGAGCGCATCACCTCCACCAAGGTGGGTTCGATCACCTCCGTGCAGGCCGTCTACGTGCCGGCGGATGACCTCACCGACCCCTCGCCCGCCACCACCTTTGCTCACCTGGACGCCACCGTCGTGCTGTCCCGTGACATCGCCTCGCTGGGTATCTACCCGGCCGTGGACCCGCTGGACTCGACCAGCCGCCAGCTGGACCCGAACGTCATCGGCCAGGAGCACTACCAGGTCGCCCGTGACGTGCAGGGCGTGCTGCAGCGCTACAAGGAGCTGAAGGACATCATCGCGATCCTGGGCATGGACGAGCTGTCCGAAGAGGACAAGCAGATCGTGGCCCGCGCGCGCAAGATCCAGCGCTTCCTGTCGCAGCCCTTCCACGTGGCCGAAGTCTTCACCGGCTCGCCGGGCAAGTACTGCTCGCTCAAGGACACCATCCGCGGCTTCCGCGGCATCGTCGACGGCGAGTATGATCATCTGCCGGAGCAGGCCTTCTACATGGTCGGCACCATCGACGAGGCGGTCGAGAAAGCCGCCAAGGTCTAAGGACTCATGGAACTGAAAGTCGACATCGTCAGCGCCGAAGGCGAGATCTACGCCGGCAAAGCCAGCATGGTCTTCGCCCCGGCCGAAGAGGGCGAGGTGGGCATCGCGCCCCGCCACGCCCCGCTGCTGACGCGGCTGAAGCCCGGTGTGGTGCGGGTGCAGCTGGACGGCGAGGAACAGGAGTTCTTCGTCTCCGGCGGTCTGCTGGAAGTGCAGCCCTCGCTGGTCACCGTGATGGCGGACACCGCCGAGCGGGCCCACGACATCGATGAGGCCGCGGCGGCAGAAGCCAAGAAGCGGGCCGAGGAAGCGCTGTCCCAGGCCGGCTCCGACATCGACCTGGCCCGTGCTCAGGCCGAGCTGGCCGAGGCCGCTGCCCGTCTGCATCTGGTGACCAAGCTGCGCGGCAAGCGCTGAGCCGCCGCCACGTCAGAATCCGGAAAGGGGCCTTGCGGCCCCTTTTTTCGTTGTGGCGGCCGGCTCCAGATTTGCGACAATGCGCTCATGAGCACAGATCTTCACGCCGTCATACTCGCCGCCGGCCAGGGCACCCGCATGAAATCCGCCCGGCCCAAGGTGCTGCAGCAGATTGCCGGGCACAGCCTGCTGGCCCACGTGCTGGAACAGCAGGCGCGGCCACTGGGGGCCCAGGTGCACGTGGTCTACGGCCACGGCGGCGAGCAGGTGCGCGCCGCCTTCGCCGGGGATGACAGTATCCGCTGGGTCGAACAGGCGCGGCAGCTGGGGACCGGTCACGCCGTAGCCCAGGCCCTCCCGGGCATTCCTGACGAGGCGGTGGTGCTGATCCTGTATGGCGACGTGCCCATGGTGCGCCCCGACAGCCTCAATGCCCTGTGCCAGGCCGCGGGCGAGGGCCAGCTCGCCATCCTCACCGTGGAGATGGCCGACCCGGCCGGCTACGGTCGCATCCTGCGCGACTCGCGCGGCGCGATCGCCGGCATCATCGAACACAAGGACGCCGATGCCAGCCAGCGGGCCATCCGCGAGGTCAATACCGGCCTGCTGGCCGCGCCCGCCGCGGCCCTGCGCCGCTGGGTCGGGGCGCTGGGCAATCACAATGCCCAGGGCGAGTACTATCTGACCGATTGCGTGGCCCTGGCGGTGGCCGATGGCATCGAGGTCCGGGCCATCCACGCCCATTCCGAGGCCGAGGTGGCCGGGGTCAATGACCGCATCCAGCTGGCCGCGCTGGAGCGCGCCTGCCAGGCTTCGATGGCGCAGGCCCTGATGCGCGAGGGCCTGCAGCTGATCGACCCGGCCCGCTTTGACCTGCGTGGTCACCTGGTCGCCGGCCGCGACTGCTGCATCGACGTCAACTGCGTGCTCGAAGGCGAGGTGAGCCTCGGCAATGAGGTCAGCATCGGCCCCAACTGCCTGCTGCGCAATGTGCGCATCGGCGACGGCGTGCGCATCGAGGCCAACAGCGTGCTGGATGGCGCGGAGCTCGGAGACGGCTGCGTGGTCGGCCCCTTCGCCCGGCTGCGACCCGGCACCCGGCTGGCCGAGGGTGCGCGTATCGGCAATTTCGTCGAGACCAAGCAGGCCCAGGTCGGCGCCGGCAGCAAGATCAACCACCTGAGCTACGTCGGCGATGCCGAACTCGGCGCTGGCGTGAACGTGGGGGCCGGCACCATCACCTGCAATTACGACGGCGTGAACAAGCACCGGACGGTGATCGAGGACGGTGCCTTCATCGGCTCCGACACCGCCCTGGTCGCGCCCGTCACCGTCGGTCGCAATGCGACCATCGGGGCTGGCTCGGTCATCACCCGCGATGCGCCGGCGGACACCCTCACCGTGGCCCGCGGCAAGCAGCGCAGCATCGACGGCTGGAAACGGCCGAGCAAGAAGAAGGACCACTGACATGTGCGGCATCGTCGCGGCCATCGCCCAGCGGGACGTGGTGCCCATCCTCCTCGAAGGCCTGCGTCGCCTGGAATACCGGGGCTATGACTCGGCGGGCCTTGCGGTGCAGCAGGATGGCGCCCTGCATCTGTGCAAGGCGGTGGGCAAGGTCGCCGCGCTGACCGAGCGGACGCTGCATGAGAAAACCGCCGGCCCCATCGGCATCGCCCACACCCGCTGGGCCACCCATGGGGAAGTCACTGAAGCCAACGCGCATCCGCACGTGTCGAAGCGGGTGGCGGTGGTGCACAACGGCATCATCGAGAATTACGCCAGCATCCGCGAGGAGCTGAAGCAGCAGGGCTATGTCTTCGTCTCCGATACCGACACCGAGGTCATCGCCCACCTGATTGACGCCGAACTGGGCCGCCGGGATTCCCTGCTGGCCGCGGTGCAGGCCGCAGTGGCCCGCTTCCGGGGTGCCTATGGCCTCGCCGTCACCGACGCCGAAAACCCGGACGAACTGATCGTCGCCCGCATGGGCAGCCCGCTGGTCCTGGGCCTGGGCATCGGCGAGAATTTCGCCGCCTCGGATGTCGCCGCCCTGGTCTCGGTGACCCAGCAGGTGGTCTACCTGCAGGAAGGCGACATCGCCCGGCTGCGCCGCGACGCGGTCAGCATCTTCGATGCCGATGGTCAGGCGGTGCAGCGCGAGCCGCACGA
>JBFJTN010000089.1:0-12636 GCA_041625325.1 Oceanococcus sp.
CCATGATGGATCAGGGCCACCCGGACTATGCGCGATTCTGCGCCGCCCTGAGCGAGCTGTGCCAAAGCCTGGCTCAGGCCTGCATCCGCGACGCCGAAGGGGCCACGCGCTTCATCACCGTGAAGGTCGCGGGCGCCCGGGGCCGGGCCGAGGCGCGCAAGGTGGCCTACACCATCGCCGAGTCGCCGCTGGTCAAGACCGCCGCCTTTGCCGGCGATCCGAACTGGGGCCGCATCCTCGCCGCCGTCGGTCGCAGCGGGGTGGACGCGCTGGATCTGTCGCTGGTGGATCTGTTCCTGGATGATGTCTGCCTGCTGCGTGGTGGCGAGCCGGATCCGCAGTACAGCGAGGAAGCGGGCGCCGCGGTGGCCCGGCGCGCCGAGTTCTGCATCGAGGTGCGTCTGGGTCGAGGCAGTGCCGAGACCCGGGTCTGGACCTGCGACTACAGCTACGACTACGTCAAGATCAACGCCGAATACCGCTCGTGAACGGCGCCGCCATGCCGGCCGCTGCGGCCGGCCCGCAGCCATGATCGTGCGCGTGGCTGCCGGTATCCTGCGCCGGCCCGATGGCCGCGTGCTGATCGCCCAGCGCCCGCCGGGCAAGATCGCCGCCGGGCGCTGGGAAGTCCCCGGCGGCAAGATCGAGCCCGGGGAGTCTCGCGAGGCTGCCCTGCGCCGCGAACTGCAGGAAGAGCTGGGCGTGACGCTGCGCCAGACCCGGCCATTGATCCGCGTCACCCATGCATACACCGAGCGCAGCGTGGAGCTGGACTGTCATCTGGTGAGCGCCTGGGAAGGCGAGCCCCATGGTCGCGAGGAGCAGGCGCTGGCCTGGGTGCAGCCAGCACGGATCTGGGATTACGACCTGCTGGAGGCGGATGCGCCCATCGTCGACGCCTTGCGCTTGCCGACCATGCTGCCGGTCACCGGGGAGTTTGCGGATCTGTCGCAGCTGCGGGCGCGCTGCCTGGCCCTGGCCGGGCAGGGGCATGCGCTGATCCGGCTGCGCGCGCCGCAATGCGATGATGCGGACTATGCTGCCTGCGTCGCCGTGCTGGCTCCGGACCTGGCCCGCGCCGGCGCGGCCCTGCTGGTGGATCGGCCCGGCCTGCAGCTGAACCGGCCCGGCATCGCCGGCCTGCACCTGCCGGCGCGGCGGCTGCACAGCCTGGACTCACGTCCCGATACCGGCTGGCTGTTTGCCTCCTGCCACGATGCGGACGATCTGGACCGGGCGGTGACCCTGGGAGCCGACGCCATTGTCATCGGTGCGGTACGCGCCACCTCCAGTCACCCGGGTCGGGCGCCGCTGGGCTGGCCGGGCTTCGCCGCGCTGGCCGGGCAGGCCAACCGCCCGGTCTACGCGATCGGCGGCCTGAGCCCGCGGGACCTGGATCAGGCCCATGCCCACGGCGCCCAGGGCATCGCAGCCATCTCCGCCTTCTGGCCCTGACTGGCGCGAGCCGGGCAGCGAGCGGCGGGTATCAAGGCGCTCCGGTGCCGTCTTCGGTGATCAGCGCCTCTGCCGCGGCATCGGCTGGCTGGCGTCTGAGCAGCTGCTGCGCGAGCAGGCCGAGGCACAGGATCAGCAGCAGGCCGCCGACCGCCAGCCAGGGCTGACCCTGGAAGAAGGACTGGCCCAGCGTGATGAAGGCCAGGGCCCAGGCCATCAGCACGAGCAGCGAAAACCACAGGTACAGCCAGAAGGGCATGCGGGTGACCCCCAGCACATAGTTCTGCACCGCGTAAGGGATGCCCGGGGTGAGACGGGTGATCAGCAGCACCCGGAACTGGTTGCCCGGTGTCACCGTGGGAATGCGGTAATGGCCGCGCCGGATCAGGCGCTGCAGCAGCGGTCGGGCCAGCGAGTGGGCAATCAGATAGGACAGGCTGAGATTGGCCAGGCCGGCGAGCACGACGCCGGTCAGCGCGACATCCCAGCTGAAGCGCCCGCACAGGACCAGGAACAGGGCGATCGGCGCGCCGAGCAGCGGCAGCAGCGCCATGAGAGTGAAGAACAGCAGCGGGCTGGCATCGGTCAGCAAGGCCTGCAGGGCAGCGCGCAGGGCCTGATAGGCCGCCATCGAGGCATCGAACCATTCCACCGCAGACGACCGGTCGCGCCGCGGCTACTGGTGCTGGCTGCCCGGCGTCCCGGACGGCTCGTCCCAGTCCGCCGGCGCCTCGGCCGGAATGCTACGGCTCTCCTCGAACCATTCGCCCAGATCGATCATCTTGCAGCGTTCCGAGCAGAAGGGTCGCCAGGGATTGCCGGCCGACAGGTCGGTGGGCTGCTTGCAGTGGGGGCAGATTACAGGCTGCATAGGCTGACGCGGAATCGGGTGGGGGCGCTGAGGACCTGCTCCCGCTCCAGCGCGGAACCCTGCTGCAACAGGCGGATGGAAAAGCGCTGGCGACCGGCGCTGATCTCGGGGTACAGGCCGCTGTGGGCGGGCAGGGCAATGCGGACCAGGTGATAGGGCTCCTGCGGGCTGTGCACGAACATGCCGTCCTGCGCCTGCACCTCCTGCCAGCCGGCGCTCTGGCGCAGCATGTCCAGGTACAGGGCACTGGCCTTTTCGAAATTGACCAGCAGGGACAGCCAGTGCTCCAGATCCTTGCGGTTGCGGCCGCCCGGATCGGTCAGCCAGCGGTGATAGCTCGGCATGTCGATGTGGCCGGTGCCGCCCGGGATGGCGCTGCGGTTGATCACCGCGAGCAGGAAATCGCTGTCCTTGAGCGTCTGGCTGATCGCCTGCGAGGACTGATCCTGGATCGACGCGGTGGTGGCTTCCAGCTTGCGCAGGGTGTCGTCCAGCAGCTTGGTGTTGACCCCGGAGCGTTCACGCAGAGGGGCCAGGGCCTGATATTTCTCGTTCAGCTCGCGGGTGATTTCGGTTTTCAGATCGTTGCGGCTGAACAGGCTGAGGATGTCGATCAGCGCATCGACGCTGGCGCGCAGCCCCCAGGCGCTGCTGTCCTGGCGATGGTGGGCCAGCTTGGCGAACAGGTGCTCCAGCCGCAGCATGGTGCGGACCCGTTCATTGACCGGCTGCTCGAATATGATGTCGTTCTGGCTCACGAAAGACCCTGGCGGAGTTCGCGCACATTGTCGGGTTTCGGCCGGAGCGGGGCAAATCGCCGGCCGCCGAGGCGGCCCCCGCGTCGCTCGGCGCGCTGTTGCGTCCGCAGGCGGCCTGGGCTCGATGCGAAGGGGCGCAGGCCCGCCGCCTCAGGCCGCGTCGGTGGCCAGTTCGAGATAGCGCTGATGCAGGGCGGCAACCTTCCCGGCCAGTGCCCCTGCCGCGCCGCTGTTGTCCAGCACATCGTCGGCGATCGCCAGGCGGGCCTGTCGGTCCGCCTGCGCATTGAGCATCTGCTCGGCCAGGGTCTCGTCGATCCCGTCCCGCAGGATCAGGCGCTGCTTCTGCACCTCGCGGCTGACATCGACGACCAGGATCCTGTCGGTGAAGGCGTCGAAACCGCCTTCGCTCATGATGGGCGCCATCAGGATGCCGTAGGGGGGCTGCAAGGCCACGCGCCAGTCGCGCAGCCGCGCCTTGATCCGCGGATGGAGCAGGGCTTCCAGCTGCTTGCGCCTTTCGGGCCGGGAGAAGACCAGCTCACGCAGCCGCCGGCGGTCGAGGCTGCCATCGCTGGCCAGAAACGCCTCGCCGAAGGCGTCGATGACGGCCGCCAGCCCATCGCTGCCGATGGCGACTACATCCCGGGCCACCTGGTCGGCGTCGATCAGCGGCACGCCCAGCGCGGAAAAATGCGCCGCCACCGTGCTCTTGCCGCTGGCGATGCCGCCAGTCAGGCCCACGCACAGGCTCACGTGAACTGGCCCAGATACCAGCGGGCGAAGTCATTGCCGTAGAGGAAGGCCAGCCAGCCGGCCGCCGCCAGATAGGGGCCGAAGGGAATGGGCTGGCCCTGGCTCAGGCGCTTGCCGAACATCAGGCCGATGCCGACCAGGGCGCCTACCAGAGAGGAGGCGAGAATGATCCAGGGCAGCTGCTGCCAGCCCATCCAGGCGCCGAGCGCGGCGAACAGCTTGAAATCACCGAAACCCATGCCCTCCTTGCCGGTCAGCAGCCGGAAACCCTGGTAGATCAGCCACAGGCTGAGATAGCCCGCCATCGCGCCGACCACCGCGTCCTGCAGGGGCACGAAGGTGTCGAACAGGTTGATGAACAGACCGGCCCAGAGCAGGGGCAGGACGATGACATCCGGCAGCAGCTGGGTCTTGGCATCAATCAGGGTCAGGGCCAGCAGGGCCCAGGCCAGGCCCATGGCCAGCAGGGTGGGCCAGCCGAAGGGGAAATGCAGCGCGGCCCACAGGCAGAGCAGCCCGGAAGCCGCCTCCACCAGCGGATACTGCCAGGAAATGCCGGCCCGGCACTGCGCGCAGCGCCCGCGCAGCAGCAGGAAGCTGATCACCGGGATGTTCTGCCAGGGGCGGATCGGTGCCTGGCAGTGCGGGCAATGCGAGGCGGGGAAGGCCAGGCTCAGCTTCTGTTGAGCCGGTGGTTCCAGTTCCAGCAGCAGGGAACATTCCTGGCGCCACTGGGCTTCCATCATCTTCGGCAGGCGGTTGATGACCACATTGAGGAAGCTGCCCACCAGCAGGCCGATCGCGGTGCACAGGCCGGCCCACAGCCCAGGGTGGCCCTGGAGCAGTTCGATGAGCAGCATGTCAGAGGCGGTCTATACGACGGCGCCGAGCTTGAAGATCGGCAGGTACATGGAGACGACCAGGCCACCGACGACCACGCCCAGGAAGGCCATGATCATGGGTTCGAGCAGGCTGGAAAGGGAGTCCACCAGGGCATCGACCTCGGCCTCGTAAAAGTCCGCGACCTTGGCGCACATGCCGTCCAGCGAGCCGGACTCCTCGCCGATGGCGACCATCTGCGTGGCCATCGCCGGGAACATGCCGGTCTGGGCCATGGTCAGCTGCAGCTGGGTGCCGGTGGACACCTGCTCGCGCATGTCGAGGATGGCCTCTTCGAAGATGATGTTGCCGGAGGCCTTGGCCACCGACTCCAGGGCGTCGACCAGGGGCACGCCGGCCGAGAACATGGTGGACAGGGTGCGGGCGAAACGGGCCACGGCGGATTTTTCCAGGATGTCGCCGATGACGGGCAGGCGCAGGGATATGCGGTCCAGCGCCCGGCGCATGGCGGGGGAGCGTTTCTTGGCCGCGCTGAAGAGCATGCCGAAGGCGACCATGCCGATGAAGAACAGCAGGCCATTGTTCTGCATCCAGTTGGACATGTTGATGACCATCTGGGTGAAGGCCGGCAGGTCAGCGCCGAAGCCCTGGAACAGCTCCTCGAAGGTCGGCACCACGAAGATCAGCAGGATGGAGGTGACGATGAAGGCCACCACGATCACCGCGATCGGGTAGGTCAGCGCCTTCTTCACCTTCTGCTTGATCGCCTCGGTCTTTTCCTTGTAGGTGGCAATCTTGTCCAGCAGGGTTTCCAGTGCGCCGGAGGCTTCACCCGCGGCGGTCAGATTCACGAACAGGTCGTCGAAATACACCGGGTGCTTGGCCAGCGCCTCGGCCAGCGTCGAGCCCGACTCGATGTCGGTGCGCACGGCGGTGATCAGCTCGGCCATGGAAGGGTTCTCGTGGCCCTGGGCCACGATGTTCAGCGCCTGTACCAGGGGCACGCCCGCGGTCATCATGGTGGCCAGCTGGCGGCTGAAGATGGCGATGTCCTGCGAGACGATCTTCTTCTTGCGCTTGCCGAAGAGCTGGATTTCCTTGGTCAGCTTGATCTGGCTGAGCTGCTGCTTGCGCAGCTCGTTCTTGGCGGCCGCGTCGCTCTTCGCCTCAATGATCCCCTTGACGCGGGTTCCCGACTTGTTGATCGCCTGCCACCGGAAGGTGGAGAGCTTCTCCTCTTTCGCCGCCATCGTCCCCTCGCGCGCTTGTTGATCTGATCGGTCGAAGAACTAGTCTAGCGTAACCCGGTTGGCCTCGGTCAGGCTGGTCATGCCCTGCCTGACCTTGTGCAGGGCGGACTTGCGCAGATCCCAGATGCCTTCCTTGTCCGCCTGGTCGGCGATCTGCATGGAATTGCCGCCTTCCATGATGATCCGGCCCATCTCCTCGCTGACCGGCATGACCTGATAAATGCCGACCCGGCCCTTGTAGCCGTTGTTGCACTGATCGCAGCCCTGGGCCTCGTACAGCGAGAACTCGGGATCGTTCAGATCGTCCTCGGTGAAGCCTTCCTTGAACAGTTCCTCTTTCGGCACCTCGATCGGCTTGCGGCAGGACTTGCACAGCCGTCGGGCCAGGCGCTGGGCGATGATGATGCTGACGGAGGACGCCACGTTGAAGGCCGGCACGCCCATGTTGAGCAGGCGGGTCAGCGTCTGCGGCGCGTCGTTGGTGTGCAGGGTGGACAGCACCAGGTGACCTGTCTGGGCCGCCTTGATCGCAATCTCGGCGGTCTCGAGGTCACGAATCTCACCCACCAGAATGACATCCGGATCCTGACGCAGGAAGGCCTTCAGGGCCGAGGCAAAGGTCAGGCCGACCTTGGGGTTCACGTTGACCTGATTGACCCCTTCCAGGTTGATTTCGGCCGGGTCCTCGGCGGTCGAGATGTTGCGATCAATCGTGTTGAGGATGTTCACCCCGGTGTACAGCGACACCGTCTTGCCCGAGCCGGTGGGCCCGGTGACCAGGATCATCCCGTAGGGTTTGGCCAGCGCGTTCATGTACAGCTCTTTCTGGAACGGCTCGTAACCCAGTGCGTCGATCCCCAGCTTGGCGCTGGACGGATCAAGGATACGCATCACGATCTTCTCCCCGAACATGATCGGGCAGGTGCTGACACGAAAATCGATGGCCTTGTTCTTGGACAGCTTGAGCTTGATGCGGCCGTCCTGGGGGACCCGGCGCTCGGCCAGATCCAGGCGTGACATCACCTTCACCCGCGCGGCGATGCGCATGCCCTGCGAGACCGGCGGCGAGGCGACTTCCTGCAGGATGCCGTCCAGGCGCAAACGGATGCGGTATTTGTATTCGTAGGGCTCGAAATGGATGTCCGACGCCCCCTTGTTGATGGCGTCGAGCAGGATCTTGTTGACGAAGCGGACGATGGGGGCGTCTTCGGCGTCCGCCTTGGTCAGGTCGGAGGTGGAGTCGGCGGCGCCGCTGTCGCCGTCCGTCTCCAGGTTGTCCAGATCCGCGTCGTCCAGATTCATGTCCGCCGCGTCGAGCGCGGCCAGGACCGCATCCACCGACTTGGACAGCTTGGACTCCTCGCAGATCAACGCCTCGGTGGCGAGACCGGTGTTGAACTTGAACTCGTCGATGGCTTCCAGGTTGGTCGGATCGGACAGGCCCAGGAACAGTCGCTTGCCGCGGATGAACAGCGGCAGCGCCCGATGCTTCTCCACCAGCTTGCCGTCGATCTTCTCCATGATCGTCGGGTCGGGCTGCAGGGCGGCCAGATCGAAAATCGGCAGGCCGAACTCCTGGCTGGCCGCGAGCGCGATGGTGAGGTCGCTGGCCAGCTTGTGTTCGACCAGATAGGACACCAGCGGCTGGCGATTCTTCAGCGCGGCCTGCTGGGCCTCGCGGGCCTTCGCTTCCTCCAGTATTCCGTCCTTGACCAGGCGACGCGCGAGGCCGCCCAGGTAGCCACCGGATGGTTTGGTCTCCGACATGTCTGGTCCCGTGAACAACACCGTGTTGGGGCATGATACACCGCATTTTCGGCGCGGGTGGCGGGTCTCGAACCTGCTGCACCGGTTGTTCGGGCTATGATCCGGTCGGCGGTCCTGTCGGCGATGTCCCCGCCCCTGCACGGCAGGCAGGGCCGGGATTCTGCTCACTCCTGCCCGCTCGGCCCTGCGGTCGGCGGCGGGGGCGCGGCAATGCCCGCCAGATTCCGGGCCTCCTGCTCGGGGGTCAGTCCTTTGGATCGGGCTGCATTGCGAAAGGTTTCCGCCAGCTCCCTTTCCCCATTGAGGTAGAAGGACAGCGCCTGCAGGTGCAGCAGATCCGGCGGGGCTGGCGCTTTCTCGAGCATCAGGCTGTAGTGGTCATACGCACTCTGCAGTTGCCCGGCATCCCGGTAGGCGTTGCCCAGGAACAGCGCGATCAATGGCTCTTTCGGGTCCAGCGCTTCGGCACGCTTCAGCGCGCGGATGGCATCGGCGGGTCGGCCCACATCCAGGTAGTGGCTGCCGAGATTGTAATAACTGATCTGATGCTCGCCTGAACGGCTGAGCGAATGGAGCCAGAAGGTTTCGCTGTCGCGCCAGAACTGGGACTCGTAGCGTGTGATGGCGGTGAAGGCCAGCACTACCAGCACCACGCCGCCGGCGGTCAGCTGCTGGCGCAGGGGCGAGCGACCTGACCAGGCATGGATTCCGGCGCACAGGGCGAGAAACAGACCGATGTGGGGCATGTAGGTGAAACGCATGCAGGTCAGAACCGCCTCGCCGATGCCCTGCAGGCCGACCAGTTCCAGAACCCCGATGCCGATCGCCGGTGCCAGGCCGAGACTGAACCACGCCCAACCGGCGAGCAGGTATGGTCGGGTTCTGTATTGCAGCAGCGCCAGTGCGGTGATCAGCAGGACGGTGGCCGTCGAAGCGAGCATCAGCGGCACCGGCAGCGGCGATTCCGGATAGGGCGCGTAGGTGCTCAGGCCCAGAGGCAGGATGCTGTGCAGCAGGTAACTGGCCCAGGCCACCATGGCGTGCCCCATGCGCAGGCTCCATGAGGCTTCGCCATAGGTGCTGACGGTGTAGCCGGCCGAGCCGGGGCCGCTCGCCGCATGGATCGCCGTGAACACGCAGGCCAGCAGGAGAAAGGGCAGCTTCTGCAGCAGCAGTGTCCTGCTGCGTTCCCAGGACCAGGCGCGCAGGGGCCAAAAATCCAGCAGGAGAAGCAGCACCGGCAAGGTGACCCAGACCGGTTTGGCGAGCAGGGACAGCAGGTAGCACAGCAGGGACAGCAACAGCCAGCCGCGGGGCGAAAGCCCCTCGCCGGGGCGCTCTGACATGAAACGGACATAGCAGTGCAGGCTCAGCAGCCCGAAGAAGGCGCTCAGCAGCTCCTTGCGCTCCGCGACCCAGGCGATGGCTTCGAGATGCTGCGGATGGATCGCAAACAGCGCCGCCACTGCCAGGGGGATCCAGCTGCCAAAGCCCAGCAGCCGGATCAGCGCCAAAACCAGTAGACTGTTGCCGATGTGGAGCAGCAGGTTGCTCAGGTGAAAGCCGCCTGGGTCGAGGCCGAACAGGCTGCCATCCAGCAGGAAGGACAACCTGGTCAGCGGCATGTAGTACGGGTTGTCGAAAGTCGTCAGTGCCCAGCTGATGCCGGCGGGCGACAGCCCCTGAGCCACATACGGGTTGTTCAGGACATACTCGTGGTCATCGAGGTTCAGGAACGCGAAATCCAGAACCTGACCGAGACCGATCAGGCTCAATACCACGATCAGTGCGCATTGTGCCCACGGTGCCAATACAGAAAACCGATATCCGGAGGACATGACATGGACCTGAGTCTGCGAAAGCGGCAGATTCTACACATGGCGAATGAGCAGGCGCCCAGGCGGCTCTCCTGGAAGCGCAAGAATGCCTATTTCCATGAACAGGACCTTGCCTACCTTGGGTTCCTGATCCCCCCGGGCAGCCAGGTGCTTGATCTGGGCTGCGGTCCGGGTGATCTGCTGGCGGCGTTGCGGCCATCCCGCGGAGTTGGTGTGGATTTCAGCCCGGCGATGATCGAGCAGGCCCGCGCGCGCCATCCGGATCTGCAGTTCGTCCAGGCCGATATCGAGAACGCCGAGGTCATGCAGGCCGTCGAAGGGCCATTCGACTACATCATCATGTCGGACACGATCGGTTCGCTGGATGACTGCCAGGCCAGCCTGGAGCTGCTGCATCGGCATTGTCGGCCGGACACGCGCATCGTCGTCTCCTATTACTCCCATCTGTGGGAGCCGCTGCTGCGCATCGGCGAGTGGTTGAAGCTGAAGATGCCGCAACCGGTGCAGAACTATCTCAGCCCCGAAGACATCACCAATCTGCTGGAGATTGCCGGCTTCGAAGTGGTGAAGCGCGAATGGCGGCAATTGCTGCCGCGCCGGCTGTGGGGTCTGGGGCACCTGATGAACTGCAGCCTGGCGGTGCTCCCGCTGCTGCGCCGCCTGTGCCTGCGCCATTATGTGGTCGCGCGCTCACGCCGGGTCGGGGCGCCGGACCTGCGTTCCTGCAGCGTGGTCATCCCCTGCCGCAACGAAATGGGCAATATCGAAAGCGCGATACGGCGCACGCCGGCCTTCTGCGAGGACATGGAGTACCTGTTCGTGGAGGGCCACAGTGAAGACGGCACCCTGGAGGAAATCCGGCGCGTCATCGACGCCTATCCCGACAAGGACATCAAGCTGATCGTGCAGCAGGGCATCGGCAAGGCCGATGCCACCTATGCCGGTTTCGACCAGGCGCGCGGCGATGTGCTGATGATCCTCGATGCGGACCTGACCATGCCGCCCGAGCATCTGGACAAGTTCTGGCAGGCGATCGTCAGCGGCCAGGGCGAGTACATCAACGGCTCCCGCCTGGTCTATCCCATGGAGGCCGAGGCGATGCGATTTCTCAATCACCTGGCCAACCGGCTGTTTTCGGCCATCTTCTCCTGGCTGCTGAATCAGCGCTACACGGACACGCTGTGCGGCACCAAGGTCCTGTCACGGGCGGATTACCTGCGGCTCAAGGCCAACCGGGATTATTTCGGGGATTTCGACCCCTTCGGCGACTACTTCCTGATTTTCGGGGCATCCCGGCTGAGCCTGAAAATGGTCGAAATCCCGATCCCGTACCGCGCCCGGCGCTATGGCCAGACGCAGATCCACCGTTTCCGTCATGGCTGGCAGCTGCTGCGCATGGTGGCCTTCGCCTTCGTGCGGCTCAAGGCGCCACCCTGGCGGGTCCGTCCCGGCGACGCAGACTGACAATAATTGTCAGTTGTTGACACTCTGCGTCAGTGTGCGTGGGTCCGGAAGGTCGCTTGAAGACCGCGCATGCGTCTGATACCGGTGGGACTCCATGCTGGCAAGCTTGTTGCTTGAGGCTGGTTCAGGCGAGGGAACTCGTCTGTGATCACAGCTAATTTGGAGAAGTTTCCATGCAGAAACAAAAAGGTTTTACCCTGATCGAACTGATGATCGTGATCGCGATCATCGGCATTCTGGCAGCCATCGCGATTCCGGCCTACCAGGACTACATCGCCCGCTCGCAGGCGAGTGAAGCGGTGTCCCTGATGTCCGGCACCAAGACCCCGATGTCCGAAGCCTACAGCGACACCGGCTCCTGGCCTCTGGTCTCGACCGTCGCTGGCACCACCTCCGGCAAGTACGTCAGCACCATCACGAGCACGACGGGCACCGGCACGGTGACGATCACCGCGACCATGAAGACCTCGGGCGTGAACGCCAGCATCACCGGCGACACCGTGTTGATGACTTCGACCTCCGGCTCGTCCTGGACCTGCCTGAAGGGCACGATCGCGAATCAGTATCTCCCGGCTGCCTGCCGTTGATCTGAGCGCACAGCCCAGTTGATCGTGAGGAAGGCCACGCGAGTGGCCTTCCTTTTTCGGGGCGGACGTCGCTGTCCGGGGCAGCAATCCAGGAGGCTATAGTGAACAGGAACAGCCAGGCGGGATTCACCCTGATCGAACTCATGATCGTGGTCGCGATCATCGGCATCCTGGCCGCCATTGCCATTCCGTCCTATAACGAATACGTAGCCAAGGCGCAGGCGGGCGAGGCGTACACGCTGCTTGCCGGAAAGAAGGTGCCGATGGCCGAGTTCTACGGCGACACCGGCCGCTGGCCGGCCAGCGTTGCCGCCGTCGCTGACCAGGGTTCGTCCGGGGCCTTCATCGCCACGGTGACCATCAGCAGTGGCGCCAATTCCTCCGGGCCGGTGGAGCTCACCGCCGCGATCCGTACCTCCGATGTCTCGGCGTTCCTGCGTGGTCGCAGCATCCGCATGACCTCGACCCGGGGCACGACCTGGACCTGCTTTTCCAACGACGTTGATCTGCGTTTTCTCCCTTCCGCCTGCCGCTAGTTTGCGCTAGCCTGATGCGGCTCCCGACAGCCGCGCGAGGCGAGACATTCCCATCTTGAGCTTTCGAGCCGGTCACTGGATCACCGGACTGGGCCTGTTTGTGCTCGCCGGCCTGATTTACCTGCCGGGGCTGAGCGGTGGGTTCGCCCTCGACGACTTCGGCAACCTCGCCGGCCTGTCGGGTATTGACGGGCAGTCGCCTGCCGACATCACGGCTTTCGTCCTTCAGGGTTTTGCCGGACCCAGTGGGCGCCCGCTGAGCCTGCTGAGCTTTGCCTTTCAGCACGCGGCCTGGCCGGATGATCCCGCCGCATTCAAGGCGGTGAATCTGGCCCTGCACCTGTTCAACGGAGTCCTGGTGCTCCTGCTGGCGGCAGGCCTGTTGCGCGAAAGAATGGACGACGCGGCGGCCCGGAGGTTTGCCCTGCTGGCCGCGGCGTTCTGGCTGCTCTGGCCGAGCCAGGTGTCGACCGTGCTCTACGTCATCCAGCGCATGAGTATCCTGGCGGCCACG
>JBFJTN010000090.1:0-12557 GCA_041625325.1 Oceanococcus sp.
CAACCCGCAGGAAAATCACCTGGACGGCAAGTTCCTGCTCGACGAGGCCTGCGTCGCCGGGCAACGGGTGGTGCAGGCAGTGGAATACGTCAGCGACGAGAGCGCTGCCTGATCCTCAGGCTTCCGGGCGCAGTTGCGGGACCAGCAGCACCTCGCGAATCGAGGCCGCATCGGTGAGCAGCATGGTCAGCCGGTCGATGCCGATGCCCTCCCCCGCCGTGGGCGGCATGCCGTATTCCAGGGCACGGATGTAATCCGCATCGAAGAACATGGCCTCGTCGTCACCGGCGTCCTTGGCCTCGACCTGTGCCTGGAAGCGCGCCGCCTGATCTTCGGCGTCATTCAGCTCGGAAAAGCCGTTGGCAATCTCGCGCCCGGCGATGAACAGCTCGAAGCGGTCGGTCAGGCCCGGGTCCTCGTCACTGGCCCGGGACAGGGGCGAGACCTCGGCCGGATAGCCGGTGATGAAGGTCGGCTGGATCAACCGATGCTCGACCGTTTCCTCGAAGATCTCGGTCAGCAGGGTGCCGGGGGCCTTGCCCTCGACATCGATCTTCAGGCCCTGCGCGTAGCGCCGCAGCGCCTCGGTATCGGCCAGGTCCGCGGCGCCCAGGTCCGGGTTGTGCGCCAGCACCGCCTCGGCCATGCTCAGCCGGGCGAAGGGGGCGCCGAAATCCAGCTGCTGGCCCTGGTATTCGAACTGGGTGCCGCCCTTGACCGCCTCGGCCAGCTGGCGGAACAGGTCCTCGGTCAGGTCCATCAGCTCGTGGTAATCGGCATAGGCCTGATAGAACTCGAGCATGGTGAACTCGGGATTGTGCCGGGTGGACACCCCCTCGTTGCGGAAATTGCGGTTGATCTCGTAGACCCGCTCGAAGCCCCCCACGACCAGACGCTTGAGGTAGAGCTCCGGCGCCACGCGCAGGTAGAAATCGCGATCCAGCGCGTTGTAATGGGTGACGAAGGGCCGGGCCGTGGCCCCGCCCGGAATCGCCTGCAGCATCGGGGTTTCCACTTCCAGGAAATCCCGCGCATCGAAAAAGTCGCGCATGGCGCGGATGATGCGGCTGCGGGCGCGGAAGATCTCGCGCACCTCGGGATTCATGGTCAGGTCCACGTAGCGCTGCCGATAGCGCGCCTCGGTGTCGGTCAGGCCGGCCCATTTCTCGGGCAGGGGCCGCAGGGCCTTGGTCAGCAGCTCCAGCTGAGTCACCCGCACGGAGAGCTCCCCGGCCTTGGTCCGGAACAGCTCGCCGCTGGCCCCCAGGATGTCGCCGACGTCGTGGCCCTTGAAGGCCTGGTAGGCCTCCTGGCCAAGCACGTCCCGCTGCAGGAACAGCTGGATCCGCCCGCTGCGGTCCTGCAGGGTGGCAAAGCTGGCCTTGCCCATGACCCGCTTGAGCAGCATGCGACCGGCGACCTTCACCGGGATGGGCTCTCGTTCCAGCGACTCCGCGTCGGCCGCACCGTGCTGCTCATGCAGATCGGCAGCCAGGGCGTCCGGACGGAACTGATTGGGGAACTTGAAACCCTGCTCGCGCAGCGCGGCCAGTTTTTCGCGCCGCTGCGCGATCAGCTTGTTGTCTTCCATCGGATTCCGAGATTCGTATTACAGGCCCTGCTGCAGGCTGGCCGTGAGGAATGGGTCCAGGGCGCCGTCCAGCACCGCCTGGGTATTGCCGGTTTCCACCCCGGTGCGCAGGTCCTTGATGCGCGACTGGTCCAGCACGTAGGAGCGGATCTGGCTGCCCCAGCCGATATCCGACTTGGCGTCCTCGACCGCCTGCGCGGAGGCGTTGCGCTTCTGCATCTCCAGCTCGTAGAGCTTGGCCTGCAGCTGCTTCATCGCGGTGGCCCTGTTCTTGTGCTGCGAGCGGTCGTTCTGGCACTGGACCACGATATTGGTGGGCAGATGGGTGATACGCACCGCCGACTCCGTCCGGTTGACGTGCTGGCCGCCCGCCCCGGAGGCCCGGTACACATCCACGCGCAGATCGGCCGGGTTGATGTCCACCTCGAAACTGTCATCAATCTCGGGCGCGACGAAAACCGCGGCAAAGGAGGTGTGACGCCGCGCGCCGGCATCGAAGGGCGACTTGCGCACCAGCCGGTGCACGCCGGTCTCGGTGCGCAGCCAGCCATAGGCGTAGGAGCCCTTGAAATGCACGGTGGCGCTCTTGATCCCGGCCACCTCGCCGGCGGAGCATTCGATCAGTTCGGGATCGAAACCGCGGGACTCGCCCCAGCGCAGGTACATGCGCAGCAGCATTTCCGCCCAGTCCTGCGCCTCGGTCCCGCCGGAACCGGCCTGGATGTCGAGATAGGCGTTGCTGACATCATGCTCGCCGGAGAACATGCGGCGGAATTCCAGCGCCTCCACCACCGTGGTGATGGCGGCGACATCCTGTTCCACGTCGGCCAGGACATCGGCGTCGTTTTCCTCGACCGCCATCTGCAGCAGTTCCTGCGCATCGGCCAGCTTGCTGATCGACTCGGCAATCGGCAGGACCTGCTCTTCCAGCCGGGCCTGCTCCTTGCCCAGGGCCTGGGCCCGTTCCGGATCGGACCACAATTCCGGGTCGGAATGCTCGGCGCGGACTTCCTCCAGTCGCTCGCTCAGGCTGGCGTAGTCAAAGATAGCCCCGCAGCGCGTCGACACGCGCCTGCAGGGCTGTAATGTTCTCCCGAATCTGGTTGACTTCCACGGTCGAATCGCACGCAGGGTGCGCCTTGATGGGTAAATGGGGGTGACTTGCCGGCCCAGAGCGGAAAAAAGCGGTTTTCCAGCGGCCGGCACCCCGTTATAGTACGCCAGACGCAGGAATTAACGAAGGCCCGCATGCGCCGGGACGGCATGCTGGCTCCGCGAAGTTCAGGGGAGAACACCTTAATGAAGAAGCTCGTGCTTTCGTTGGCAGCCGCCTTCGGGACCGTCGGCGTGAGCCAGTTGGCCATGGCCCAGGGGTATGAATATGAAGCCGACTCCAAGGCGGATCTTCGCTTCTACATCTCGCCGATGGCGACCTACAGCCTTTACGACGGCACGCGCAGTTTCGATGACGGCCTGGGTTATCACCTGAGCCTGGGCAAGATTCTGGGCCGCGGGGCCAATCTCGAACTGCATGGCAGTTTCGCCGAGGCCGATGGCTCACCGCGCGGGGAAGACCCGGCGATCGACGGCGAGCTGACCTCCTACGGCATCAGCGTCCTGCTGTTCCAGGCGCGCCAGAGCTTCCCGCTGTACGGCATCCTCAGCGTGGCCAAGGGCTTCGCGGAAACGCCGGACGGCAGCATGAAGGCCGAATCGGACCAGTTCGACGCCGGCCTCGGCTACCTGCTCAGCCTGGGCAACTGGCCGCTGATCGGCGAAGGCGCAGCGCTGCGCTTCGAGGCGCGCTATCGCCTGGACAAATTCGCCCAGTCCGAAGCGGAAACCTACGACGGCCTGTTTGCCGTCGGCAACGAGCGCAGCTATCACGACGGCATCATCGGCATCGGTCTGTTCCTGCCGTTGGGCGCCGACCCCAATCGCGAGATCGAGCCGGACGAGCCCAAGGCCGTGACCCAGATCGTGGTCTCCGCCCCGGACAGCGACGGCGACCAGATTCCCGATGACATGGACGCCTGCCCGGGCACCCCGCCGGGCGCCCAGATCGATGTCCGCGGCTGCGAGCGCGACAGCGACAAGGACGGCGTGGTCAACAGCCAGGACCGCTGCCCCGGCACGCCCGAAGGCCGCCAGGTCGATGCCAACGGCTGCCCGCTGGACGGTGACGGCGATGGTGTCGCCGATGGCGTCGACCAGTGCCCGAACACGCCGGCCGGTCTGAGCGTGCTGGCGGACGGCTGCGCGCTGCGCGGCGACTGCCGCGTGCCGAACGCCGGCCAGCGCATCGACTCGCGTGGCTGCGCGGTCGGCGCCGTGGTCCTGAAGGGCGTCAATTTCGACACCGCCAGCGCTGACCTGACGGCCAATGCCCGGCAGATCCTGGATACGGTCGCCGCCGCCCTGGTCGGGGTCGACAACATCCGCATCGAGGTCGGCGGGCATACCGACTCGGTCGGCGACGCCGGCTACAACCAGAAGCTGTCCGAGCGCCGGGCGCGTTCGGTGCGCTCCTATCTGGTCGAGAACGGTGTCCGCGGGGGAATCCTGACCGCGCGAGGCTATGGCGAGCAGCAGCCCATCGTGTCCAATGAATCCGAGGCCGGCCGCGAAATAAACCGACGGGTCGAGCTGAAAGTGCTGGAGGATTGATCCGGCCGTCCGCAAGCGGTCCGAAAAGGGAAACAAATTCAATCGATTTCGCGGGACACGCCGAAAATATTTGGTAGACTTCTGCGGCAGGGACACGGATCAACTGCCCGGCTTTGTGCTCGGGGCATTTTCAGGGAGTAATCATGAAGAGAATTTTCGTCAGCTTGCTGGCCGCCTCGGCGCTGTACAGCGGCGTTTCCATGGCGGGCGAAGGCAGCTTCGATGACCGCATCTATGGCGGCATCCTGGTGAACTACATCGAGCCGGAAAATTCCGACGCGAACCGGCAGATCAACATCAGCCGCGACGGCGTCCGTGTCATGCTCGGCAAGCAGATCACCGCCCACTGGGGCCTGGAAGGCTTTGCCAGCTACAACGAATTCGGCCAGTACGGTCCGGTCGATGTCCATTACAAGGAAGGCTCGCTGGGCATCAATGCCCTGTACTACCCGCTGGAGCGCTGCCCCGGCGTGTTCAAGCCCTTCCTGCTGGCCGGCGCCGGCATGGCCGTCTACAACAGCGACTACGATTCGGATGCCTTCGTGCAGGCCGGCATCGGTGCCTTCTGGAAGCTGAATGACCGCGGCATTGCGATCCGTACCGACGCCGCCATGCGCTACCTGACCAGCGACGGCGTCATCGCCTCCACCGGCGATGGCCCGATTGAAGGCGTCCTGGGTGCCGGCATCACCGTGCCCTTCGGTCGCGCGCCGAGCTTTGCCGACTGCCCGGTCTGGGACGGCGTGGCCTCGGTGGACGACGTGATGGCGCTGCCCGAGCAGGGCCGCAAGACCGCCGCTCCGGCTGCCGCCACCGCCCCGGCCACGCCTGCCGCTCCGGCCAGCATGGACTCCGATGGCGACGGCGTGGATGACGCCAACGACCGCTGCCCGGGCACCCCGGCCGGCGCCAAGGTCGACGTCAACGGCTGCCCGGTTCCGGAAACCGTCGTGATCTACTTCGCCTTTGACTCCGCCGAACTGAACGCGGCGGCGCAGGGCGCCCTGGATCGCGTCGCGACCAGCCTGAGCAACAAGACCTTCGTGGTCGCGATTGCCAACGGTCATGCCGACCACACCGGCACCGAGGAGTACAACATGGGCCTGTCCCAGCGGCGTGCCGACTCGGTGGCGAACTACCTGATCTCGAAGGGCGTTGCCGCCAGCCAGATCCGCACCCGCGCCTACGGCGAATCGCGTCCCGCCGCGGACAATGAAACGGCCCTGGGCCGGGCCAAGAACCGCCGGGTCGAGATCAACCTGCTGCGTCAGTAAGGTCTGAGGACATACCAAAAGCCCCGCTTCGGCGGGGCTTTTTTTTTGGCTTCGGCACAGGCCCGTATTCGGCGCTGACCGCCCAGCGCTGTGGCTCCATACCCCAAATGCAGGAAGCCTCAAGGGCGGGATTGCCGTCTGATGGCGCCTGAACCTGCACTGGACCTCACATGAACTGGTATACCGGCGACACCACCTTCGATACGGTGCTGACGATCGGCCTGGCCTTCGCCCTGCTGACCATCATCGGTGGCGCCCTGTCGCCGCAGACGCCCTACGGGCGTTTCGGCCATGACCGCTGGGGCATCGCCCTGAATCCGAAATTCGGCTGGTGGCTGATGGAAATTCCCGCCACCGCGGTGTTCCTGTGGTTCTTCTTCGGCAGTGACGGCGCCTGGCAGCCCACCGCGCTGGTCCTGGCCGCGGTCTGGCTGATCCATTACGGCAATCGCGGCTGGTTCTTCCCGCTGTCGATCCGGGTGGCGCCCGGACGCAAGAGCAGCTTCAGCATCAGCATCGTGCTCTCCGGCATGTTCGTGACCGCCATACACGCCTACCTGAACGCGACCTGGTTCACCGGTCTGGGCGATCACCTGACGACCGCCTGGCTGTCCGATCCGCGCTTCTGGATCGGCCTGCTGGTCTACTACAGCGGCTTCGCCCTGATCCTGCATTCCGAATGGGTGGTGCGCAATCTGCGCCCCAAGCGCCCGCCGGCGGACGGCAGCGCGCCGGAGTATCGCATCCCCTACGGCGGCGGCTATCGCTACGTGTCCAGCCCGACCTACCTCGGCGAACTGACCGCCTGGGCCGGCTTCTCCATCATGACCTGGGGCCTGCCCGGGGTGATGATCTTCCTGATCTCCGCCGGCAACCTGATCCCGCGCGCGCTGGCCACGCAGAAGTGGTATCAGGAGAAGTTCCCGGACTATCCCGCCGACCGCAAGGCGATCATCCCCCATGTTCTCTAGGGCGCAGCTGCTGGAGACGGCCAAGGCCTCGCCGACGGCCGTCGCAGCCCATGACAAGGCGGCCTGGCTGGGACTGTTCAGCCGCGATGCGGAGGTGCATGACCCGGTGGGCTCCCGCGCTCATGCCGGACGCGCCGCGCTGGAACGCTTCTACGAGACCTTCATCGCGCCCAACGCGATCCGCTTCGAGGTCGCCCATGACATCGTGTGCGGCCAGACCGTGGTCCGTGACGTGATCATTCACACGCACATGGGCGGCACCGCGCTGCAGGTCGCCGTGCCGCTGTTCATCCGCTACGAGATCATCGAGGAAGACGGCCAGCCCCGGGTGCGTCGGCTCTATGCCCACTGGGAACTGCTGTCCATGATGGGCGGACAGGTCTTCTCCAGCGGCATCGGCGCCGGCCTGATCGCCCTGCTGCGCCTCAGCGGCAACATGCTGCGCCACCAGGGCCTGGGTGGCGCACTCGGCTTCTCCCGCGCCTTTGCGGGGGTTGGCCGGGCCGCCAGACGCAGCGCCCGCGCCTTCCTGGGTGCGCTGTCGGCGGGGGACGAGGCTCTTGCGGCGCAGAATCTGGCACCGGACTGTTCCATCGAGCATGGACTGGAGCCGGTCAGCCTCTCGGAACTGGCCCGCGCGCTCACCGGACTGCGCTGGGACAAGCTGCTGCTGGGCGGCCGCCAGGCAAGCGCCCGGCTGGATTGCACCGGAAACGCGGCGGTCGCCCTGCTCGACTTCGCGCAGGACGGACGGCACATCCAGCGCGTGCGCATCTATCGCGATACGCCGGAGCAGGCCCCGGGCCAGCGGCCGACCTCGGGGTAGAATGCGCCTTTTGCGGACCGCGCCATGTCCACCGAGATTTCCGATCGCGCCAGGGCCCTGCTGAACCAGCGATTCCTCGAGCAGGCCCGCCAGGATGACGCTGCGGCCCAGGTCGACAGCGAACTGGACGACAAGATCGCCCATCTCAAGGGCGGCTCCGACGTCATGCGGCGCATGCGCGAACTCAGCCGTCAGGCGGCCGGGCTGTGGCGTGAACGCGGATCGCTCAGCGGCAAGCATGTCCTGTATCTGACCGCCGGTCTGCTGTATTTCATCAGCCCGGTCGATGCCGTCACCGATCTCATCCCGGTACTGGGCTATGTCGATGATGTCGCGGTCCTGGCCTGGATACTCTCGCAGATCCGGCCCGCCGCGCTGAAGCTGAAGGACTCCGCCATCCAGTTGCGGGACGAGACGGTGGAGCAGGCCACGGACCGGCTGGTGGACAAGGGCCGGGTCGCTCTCGACGAGGTCGTGGACCAGCGTACAGAAGAGCTGATCCAGCGCCTGGACACGGCGGCCGACGAAGTCCTGCAGCGTTCGGTCACGGCCGTGGTGATCGGCCTGTGGGGCACCAGCACGGCGGCCGCCCTGTCGCTGGCCGTCAGCCTGCTCAGCGGCGGCTACACC
Organism: Oceanococcus sp.; assembly: GCA_041625325.1. Classification (GTDB taxonomy): domain Bacteria; phylum Pseudomonadota; class Gammaproteobacteria; order Nevskiales; family Oceanococcaceae; genus Oceanococcus. The sequence goes on from JBFJTN010000090.1 coordinate 7,960, forward strand.
CAGCAGTGGCTGGCCTATATCGGCGTGACCACCCTGCTGGTGCTGGCCTGGAACATCAGCGTGGCGCTGATCTTTCTGCGCCGCTACCGTGAACTGGACCAGCGCTGGCAGCAGGCCCTGCCCCGCCTGATCGGCGCGCGGCTGGCCCGCTGGCGGCATGTGCTGGCGGTCGGCCTGCCCCTGCTCGCCCTGCTCGGCCTGGCCGGCGCCCATCTGCTGCTGCACTGATGCCCCGGGCACTGATCGCGGGCGCGGGCATCGGCGGGCTGTCCTGTGCGATCGCGCTCGCCCGGGCGGGCTGGCAGGTCCAGGTCTTCGAGCAGGCTGGCAGTCTGTCCGAGATCGGCGCCGGCCTGCAGCTTGGGCCCAATGCCACCCGCATCCTCGGGCATTGGGGACTGCTGCCCTCGCTGCGTGCCTGCGCCTTCGAGCCCGTGGCCCTGTGCGCGCGGGACTGGCGCAGCGGCGCGGTCCTCAATCGCAGCACTCTGGGCGGGGCTGGCGGGGCCCCCTATCTGCAGATCCATCGGGCGGACCTGCAGGCCGCACTGCGCCGGGCCATCGACGTCCTGCCCGGCGTGCAGTTGCTGCTGGATCATGCCGTCGACGGGGTGGAACCCGACACGGCGACGCTGAGCAGCGCGGGGCGCATCTACACCGGCGATCTGGTGATCGGCGCCGACGGGATCCGCTCCAGCGTGCGCGAACTGCTGTTTGCCGACCCGGCCACCGAATACACCGGCCAGAGCGCCTGGCGCCTGATGCTGCCGGCCAGCCGCCTGCCTGAGGGGCTGATCCCGCCCGAGGCGAGCCTGTGGATGGGACCTGGCCGGCACCTGGTGCACTACTTCGTCCGCGGCGGCCAGCTGGTCAACGTGGTCGGCGTGGTGGAGAGACCGGCCTGGTCGACGGCCAGCTGGACACAGGCGGGAGACTTTGCCGAAATGCAGGCCGACTTCGCGGGCGCGCATCCGGATATCCAGACCCTGATCGCGGCGGCGCAAGGCCTGCCCTGCTATCGCTGGGCCCTGCATGACCGGCCGGCCATGCCGCAATGGTCGCGCGCCCGCGCCACCCTGCTCGGCGACGCCTGTCATCCCACGCTGCCCTTTCTGGCACAGGGCGCGGCGATGGCGATCGAGGATGCCGCCGTGCTGGCTGCCGAACTCGACCGCGGCGACGACGTCGAAGCGGCCTTGCGCCGCTATCAGCGACGGCGACTGCCGCGCACCCGCTGGGTGCAGCAGGCCTCGCGTCGCAATGCGCGGATCTTTCACCTGCGCGGTCTCGCCGCCGCCCTGCGCAACTGGACCCTGCGCCGGGGTCTGGCTGGCCCCGGCCGCCTGACCCGCCGCCTGTACGACCACGATGCCCTGGCGGCGTCGGCAGTGGACTAAGCGCGCGGCAGACCGGGATCAACCGTCCGCCGGACCAGGCGCTGACCGCAGGGGCGCATCCGGGGCCGCGTTGCGGCCGGCGTCACGCAGCGAGAAGGGGGTGAAATCGGTACCCACATCGAAGGTATCGACCCCTTCGGCGCGCTTCAGGGCACCCACCACCAGATAGGTCAGCGGGGTGAACAGGACTTCCACCGCAACCTTGAAACAGAAATTGAAAGCGGTGACCGCCAGCAGGGTCTCGGTGTTCCAGATGCCGTAGAAGGCCAGCGGATAGAAGATCATCGAATCCGCGCCCTGGCCCACGATGGTGGAGCCGATGGTGCGCATCCACAGATGACGCCCTCGGGTCCACAGCTTCATCCTGGCCAGCACGTAGGAATTCACGAAATCGCCAACCCAGTAACCCAGCATGCTGGCGCAGACGATGCGAAAGGTGGTGCCGAAAGCGGTCTCCAGGGCCGGTTGCAGCACCGCGTTGTAGGGCTCGGTGGGGCTGGCCGGGATGTGGATCACGATCCAGCTCATCGCACTGGCGAACAGCATCATGCCGAAACCGGCCCAGATGGCGCGCCGGGCCCGGGCATAGCCGTACACCTCGGTCAGCACGTCACCAAAGATATAGCTGACCGGGAAGAACAGGTTGCCGGCGCCGAAGGCCACCAGACCCAGCAGCGGCAGTTCCAGTTCGGCGACCTTGCCGGGGCCGATCAGGTTGGAACACAGCAGCACGCCGACCATGCCGGCAACCAGGAAGTCGTAGTAGCGGTAGGAGGTCATGCTCAGGAGGCCGGATGCGTGCGTCGCGCCGCAATCCACTGCTCCACCCGCCGCTCCAGCAGGGACAGCGGCAGCGCACCGCCCCCGAGCACCGTGTCATGGAAGCCCCGGATATCGAAGCGCTCGCCCAGGGCCTGACTGGCCTTGCGTCGCAGTTCCTGGATTTTCAGCATCCCCACCTTGTAGCTGGTGGCCTGTCCTGGCCAGACCAGATAGCGCCGGACCTCGGAGCGCACCGCCGCTTCCGGAATCGCCGAATTGACCAGGAAAAAGTCCACTGCCTGGGCCTCGCTCCAGCCCAGCGCGTGCAGGCCGGTGTCCACCACCAGGCGGATCGCTCGCCACATCTCGGCATTCAGGTGTCCCATGCGATTGTAGGGATCGGCATAGGCCCCCATTTCGCCGGCCAGGGCTTCTGCATACAGGGCCCAGCCTTCCACGTAGGCGGTGAAATGGGCCTGGCTGCGGAACTGGGGCAGATCCTGGCGCTCCTGGGCGATGGAGATCTGCATGTGATGGCCGGGCAGGCCCTCGTGATAGGCGGTGGTCTCCATGTCGATGCGCGAGTACGCGCTCATGTCCGACAGGTGGGCGTAGTACACCCCCGGTCGGGACCCGTCGGGGGTACCCGGGAAGTAGTGCTGGGCGGCGCCATCCACCTCACGATAGGCCTCGACCCGCTTCACCTGCAGCGCCGATCCGGGCAGCAGGCCGAAGTAGCGCGGCAAACGCGCCTCGATCGCCGCGAGGAAGCCCCGGGTGTCCTCCAGATAGCCGGTCCGCCCCGCGTCGGTATTCGGATAGTAGAAGCGCGGGTCCTCGCGCAGGAAGCGGAAGAACGCGGTGAGATCGCCCGAAAAACCCAGCGCCTGCCGGATCTCCTGCATCTCTTCGCGTATGCGTTGCACTTCCTGCAGGCCCAGCTCATGAATCTCGCGAGCGCTCAGTTCGGTCGTGGTGGATGCGCGCAGGCGCTGGGCGTAGTACTCCGCGCCCCGCGGCAGGGCGCTGGCCCCCTGCGCTCCCGGGCTGGCTTCGGCGCGATCCTGCTCCAGCCACTCGATCAGGGCCAGGTAGGCGGGATGCAGGGCATCCATCAGGGCGGCGCGGGCATCGCGGCGCAGCGCCGCCGCCTGCTCGCGGTCGATCCGGCCATCGGACAGCAGTGCGGCAATCTTGCCCTGCGCATCGGACCACAGCGCGGCATCCTCCGTGGAGTCGGTGAACGGCAGGCCGGTGATGATCTTGCGCGCCTGTTCGATCGCGCCGTCGTAGGCAAATCGCGGCGGGCGGATCCCGTCTTCGGCCGCCGCCTGGGCCCGGTACAGCAACTGGGCCAGGCCCCGGGAAAACCCGGCAATGCGCAGGATGTAGGCGCGCATGTCGGCTGCCGTATCCACCTTGTGGTAGTTGATCAGGAAATTCGCCGGCAAGGTCTGGCTGCCGCCTTCCTGCTCGAACAGGTAGCCATGCCGGCGCCAGGGCGCGGAGGCGCGCTCCTGCTCATACTGGTACACCCAGGCATCGAAGGACATGCGGCCCTCGGCGCTCAGGCGGGCGTAGTCGAAAGCCTGGCCCATGCGTTCCACCGTGTCCGCCAACCACGCGAGCTCGCGCTGCTGGGCCGCCTCGCTCATGTCATCCACCTGGTCGTAGCGCTCCTTGCGACCGAGGTAGCTCAGCTGCAGCGGGTGCGCCTGAAGGTACTCCTCGTAGCGCGCGTCCAGCCACTGGTGCAGACGCTGCGTTTCGGCCTCCCGCTCCAGTGCGCTGTACTGCGGCGGTGGCGGGGGTTCAACGGCGTCAGGCTGCAGCCAGGCGCAGCCACTCAGGGTGCCGGCCAGCAACAGGACCGGCCAGCAAAGCTTGGAATTTGGCATGAATATCGGAAACGCTGATCCGCGCACCGCGCGTGTCTTCTGGTGGCAGGGTGGAACAAGGCCGCAAGCTTAGCAGGCTGCGCCTGTGCCAGAAGCGGCCCTCAGGACGCCTGCGAATGGCGTTCGGCAGCCAGGTCGCGCACCACCTCCACCGCCTGACCGTCGCTCAGCCGCTCGGCCCCGCGCACGGCCACGCGATCACCCGGCGACAGCGCGCCCTGGACCACGATCCATTCACCGCGCCCCGCGCCCAGTTCCACCGTCACCTGCTGCGCGGTGCTGTCGGGCGCGATCCGGAACACATACTTGGCCTCGCGCCTCAGGACCAGGGCATCGCGGGGCACCAGCAGGGCCTGATCCAGCAAGGCGGTGGGCAGGCGCACGTCGGTCAGCTGGCCCAGCGCCCAGATCTGCGCCGCCTCGGGGGGCAGGTCGATGCGTGCCTCGAATGTCTGGGCCATGCGATCACCGTCGGGAATCAGGCTGCGGATGGTGCCCAGCAGGGTGCGGCCGGCCCCGCTGGCCTCCAGCACATCCCCGG
>JBFJTN010000091.1:0-12552 GCA_041625325.1 Oceanococcus sp.
GCCGGGTCAAGGTGGCGGATTCCAGCTGGCGCTGCACCGGTCCGGACCTGCCCCAGGGCAGCGAGGTGCGGGTGACCGGGGTACAGAGCGGCACCCTGGTGGTGGAGCCGGCGCAGGACTGAGTGGCAGGCCCGCCCCGATACGGGCCGGGTCGGCTCAGAACAGTTCCAGCTCGTGGCCGGCGCTTTCGCGCGGCAGCAGGCCCGCCTCGACCAGTTCGCGGTATTCGGCGGCCTGATCCCGGCCATGGCGCTTGGCGTAATAGAGCGCGCGATCGGCCTGGCCAATCACGCTGGAGATGTGGTCGAACTGGTCGATGGCGGCCAGCCCGGCGCTGATCGTGACCTGGCCGACCTGCGGGAAGCGATACCCGCGGACCAGGCTGATCAGGCGCTCCACCGCCTCGCGCGCGGCGGCCGCCGTGCTCGGCGCCAGGACCACGGCAAACTCCTCGCCGCCGTAACGGTAGATGCTGTCGGTCGCACGGAAATGCTCGCGCATCAGCCGGGCGAGCAGGATCAGCACCTCGTCGCCGATCAGGTGACCGAAAGTGTCGTTGATGGACTTGAAGTTGTCCGCGTCGACCATCACCAGCCACCAGTTCTGCGTCTGTCCGTCCTGCTCGGGCGGCGCGCCCTGCCGGACCAGGCCCTCCAGCTGATTGTCGAAGGCGCGGCGATTGAAGACCCCGGTCAGGGTGTCGGTTTCCTTGTCGCGGATGAGGTCGAGGATGTTGCTGTACAGGCGCAGCATCGCGCTGAAGACCGCCACGCCATCCTGAACCTCGAGTTCGGTGCAGACCAGCTCGATCACCCGGCCGTGATACAGCACCGGGCAACACAGGCGATGGACATCGCCATGCAGCTGCGATACCGCGGCGGCGCTGTCGATCGCCTTTTGCTGCACGGCATCCGGCGTCAGCCCGCGCTGACCCAGGCCCTGAATCTGCGGCGGGCCACCCTCGACCCGCCGCGCCAGCAGCAGCTCGTTCAGGCGCGTGCCGGAGCGGCCGCGTGACAGATTGCAGAAATGCAGCCGCCGGGCTGGCAGCAGCTCGAAGATGGTCCGCACCAGGCTGAGGCGGATCTCGTCGAAATTGCGTTCACCCGTGATGTCCACGATGGAGCGCAGGATGCGCTCGGACGGCTGACCTAGGCTTTCGATCGGCATGTGGTTGTGCATCGTGACCGGGCGGCGCTCACATGATCATGGGGCCGACCGACGGTAGCAGCGCCGATGTGAGTTTTTTGTCAGTGCGCCGGCTGGGCCGCCCGGCCGCCGCGGGCAAGTTCGCCGATGCGCTCGACCATGGCGTAGAAACCGTTGCGCCGGTTGGCGCTGATGTGCTGCTCCAGGCCCAGCTCGCTGAAAATCTGGCGGATGTCCACCGCGCCGATCTCGGCCGGGGTGCGACCGGAGTAGACCATCAACAGGATCGCGATCAGACCCTTGACGATATGGGCATCGGAATCCGCCAGGATGGTGATGCGACCATCCGCTTCGGTCCGCGCGGTCATCCAGACCTGGCTCATGCAGCCACGCACCTTGTTGGCTTCGCAATAATCCGCCTCGGGCAGCGGGGGCAACTGGCGGCCCAGATCTATGATCAGTCCGTAGCGCTCCTCCCAGGAGCCCATCAGCGCGAACGCCGCCTGCAATTCGTCGAGTTTCATCCCGACATTGTAAGGTGGCTGAAACAGATGGTGCAGTCCGCCGGTCCTATTCCGCATGAAGCTCAAAGAATCCGACATCACCCCCGAAGCCCTGTTCCGTCAGCGCCGCCGCATCCTCAAGGCGGCCGCCCTGGCGCCCGGCCTGGCCTGGCCCGGCGCGGTGCTGGCCAAACCGGCCGACTTTGCCGGCGGCGAGACGCCGAACAGCTGGGAAGACATCACCAGCTACAACAACTACTACGAGTTCGGCACCGACAAGTCCGATCCGGCCAAGCACGCCCATCGGCTGACGACCTCGCCCTGGATGATCCGGGTCGATGGCGAGTGCGACGCCGGCGGCGAGTTCGACCTGGATCAGCTGCTCAAACGGGTGAGCCTGGAAGAGCGCATCTACCGGCTGCGCTGCGTCGAGGCCTGGTCCATGGTGGTGCCCTGGCAGGGTTTCGAGCTCGGCAGCCTGCTGAAGAGCTTCCGGCCGCGCGCCAGCGCGAAGTATGTCGCCTTCGAAACCGCGGTGCGGCCACAGGAAATGCCGGGACTGAAGTACTCCAGCATCGAATGGCCCTACCGTGAGGGCCTGCGCATGGACGAGGCCCTGCATCCGCTGACCCTGCTGGCCACCGGCCTGTACGGCAAGCCGATGCCGAAGCAGAACGGCGCGCCGCTGCGCCTGGTCGTGCCCTGGAAATACGGCTTCAAGAGCATCAAGTCCATCGTGCGCATCCGCTTCAGCGAAACCCGGCCGGCGACCACCTGGAACATGCTGCAGCCCCGCGAATACGGCTTCTACGCCAATGTGAACCCCGAGGTGTCCCATCCGCGCTGGTCGCAGGCCCGCGAACGGCGCATCGGCGAATGGTTCAAGCGCGACACCCTGATGTTCAACGGTTACGCCGAGCAGGTCGCCAGCCTGTACAGCGGCATGGACCTGCGCAAGGAATACTGAGGCCCGCCGCCGGCCCGGATCGGGCCGTCCGCCGCCTTCCGAGCGGCACCAACCCCACCCGCATCGCGCCGGATCACAGCCACAGCCCGCCTGCATGACCACAAGCACCCGCTCCCCCCGCCTGCGCCTGGCCGTGTTCCTGCTGGCGGCCCTGCCCGCCGTGGCCGCCGTGTACTGGGCGTTCAGCGGCCAGCTCGGCGCCAATCCGGTCGAGACCCTGGTGCACCACAGCGGCCTGTGGGCCCTGCGCCTGCTGCTGCTGACCCTGGCCATGACCCCACTGCAGCGCCAGCTCGGTCGCGCCTGGCCGGTGCACATCCGCCGCCAGCTCGGCCTGTGGAGCGTCTTCTACGCCCTGATCCACTTCAGCCTGTTCCTGGTCTTCGACCTGGAACTGCGCCTGGCCCTGCTCGGCGAGGAGATCCTCGAGCGCCCCTACATCACGGTCGGCTTCAGCGCCCTGTGCCTGCTCCTGCCACTGGCCCTGACCTCCACCCGCGGCTGGCAGCGCCGCCTGGGCCGCCGCTGGAAGGCCCTGCACCGGCTGGTCTATCCCGCGGCGGCCCTGGCCTGCCTGCACCTGCTGTGGAAGACCAAGGTGGACGAGCCCGAGGCCATGGCCTATGCGGTGATCCTGGGCCTGCTGCTGCTCCTGCGCCTGCCGGCCCTGCGCCGACGCCGCCGAACCGAGATGCCCCCAGGCGCGTGAGGCTTGGCCCGCCCTGCTGCCGGGTGTAGCATCAGAGCCAGTCAATAGCTGTATCCCTGTCGACACCGCCGCGAGCCAGAAAACAGACAAGTTTCAGGTTTTCTTCACCTTTCGCACACAACAATTCGCGGGATTTCACTGGCCAGGACCGGCCGGCGTCAGCAGGAGACAAGATGAATAAGAATCACAAGGTGGCGGCAGCCGTGCTGCTGCTTGGCGGGCTTGCGGCGTGCAGCAGCCCGGAAGATCCGGGACGTGAGACCTTCGGCCCCAAGCCCCTGTTCGATCCGGTGGTCTTGCCCACCAATTCGGCCGGCTCGGCCATCGTGCCGCTGCCCTTTGACGGGCTCTACGGCACCGACAGCAACCTGGCCGACGAGAATGCGGCCGATCCGGTGGATGCGGACAACAACCTCGACGGCACCCTCAGCCTGGCCGGCGTGATTCCCGCCCCGGGCCTGGGCCTGGCCGATGGCTGGTCCACCGTCGCGCCGCTGTTCTTCAATCTGGTCGGCGACATCGACGTGGCCAATGCCGCCGACGGCATCCGCATTTTCGACAGCCAGCGTCAGGTCGAGCTGCAGCCCGGGGTGGACTTCACCGTCACCCAGTCGCCGGTTTCCATCCGCAGCCCGCGCCTGCTGGTGCACTGGCTGCGCCCGCTGAACGAATCCACCCGCTATCTGGTCGGCATCACCACCGACCTGAAAGGCCCCGAAGGCGGCGCCGCGATTCCGGGCGAGCTGTTCGCCCTGCTGCGCAGCACCACGACCTTCAGCGAACAGGGCAGCAGCATCCAGGCCTCCCTGGCCGCAAGAGGCGAGGCCGGCCAGGTCAAGATCGCCACCCTGGATGCGCTGCAGCAGTCGCTGATCCTGCCCGTGGTTCAGGGCCTGATCGGGCTGTCCGGCGCCGCGCCCAGCTCGCGCGGGGCCATCGCCCGCGAGGACCTGGTGCTGGCCTGGAGCTTCACCACCCAGTCGGTCTCGCCGACCCTGTCCCGGATCGCCGCCAGCGCGGCGCCACGGGCGCTGGGGGTGGCCCCCTTCCCGCTCAATTCGGCCCAGCTGATCTCCGGCGACCCGGCCAATCCGGCGCCGCTGCCGCCCGGCGCGACCGCCGATGTCTTCGTCGGCAGCTTCAACCTGGCCTATTACCACACGCCCGGCGCCGACAGCATCAACACCTCGGTCTGGCGCAATGACGGCACCCTGAACAACGTCACCCACCCGGGCCTGGGCGCGCCCTGCGGCGCGATCCTGCCGGCCACCAGCACCACCATCTGCTACCCCGACCCGGCGGTGCAGGATGAACTGAACGTGCCGGTGCTGCTGACCCGGCCGCAGGGCAGCATGCCTGCCGGCGGCTGGCCGGTGGTGGTCTTCCTGCACGGGGTCACCGGCGACCGCTCGCAGATGCTTGGCCTGTCCCCGGCCCTGACCCGGGCGGGCTTCGTCGTCATCGCCATCGACCAGCCGCTGCACGGCCTGCCGCCCGGCCACCCGCTGCGGGTACCGGGCACCACCGAGCGGCACTTCGAGGCCGACCTCAATGGGGACGGCATGGTCGATCCCTCGGGCAGTTACTTCGTCAACCTGGCCAGCCTGATGACCGGCCGCGACAATCTGCGCCAGTCCGCCGCCGACCAGCTCAGCCTGATCGCCTCGCTGGGCAACCTGAATCTGGACGGCGACAGCGTCAACACCGGCCGGGTGCACTTCGTCGGCCATTCCCTGGGCGGCATCGTCGGCGCCACCGTGCTGGGCAACAGCGACAGCCTGCGCGCCTCCAGCCTGGGCATGCCCGGCGGCGGCATCGCCAAGCTGCTGGATGCCTCCGACACCTTCGGTCCGGTGGTGGCCGGCGGCCTGCAGGCCGCGGCCGGCATCGTCAAGGGCACGGACAGCTACGAGATCTTCCTGCGCTTCGCCCAGCTGGCCGTCGATCCGGTCGACCCGCTCAACTGGGCGGCTGCGGCCGCCAGTCGTGATCGTGCCATTCACCTGATCGAGGTCGAGGGCGACACGGTGGTGCCCAACAATGCCCTGGACAGCCCCAATGTGATTGTCGTGGACTTCCTTGGCGGCACCACGCCGCTGGCCGAGACCCTGGGCCTGCCCCTGAGCACGATCAGCCCGCCGCTGGCCGAGACCAGCCTGCTGGCCGGCAGCCAGCACATCCGCTTCACCAGCGGCAGCCACGGCAGCCTGCTGCGGCCGGACGAGGGCGACGACGCCCCGTTCACCGAGATGCAGCGCCAGGTGGCGAACTTCCTGGCCAGCGATGGCCAATGCCTGCCGCTGGGCGGCAATTGCCCGCAGCCGGCCCGCTGAGGGGGAGACAACAATGAAAAAGAACATCATTTCCAGCCTGATCATCCTGGGTGTCGGCGCTGCAGGCACTGCCTCGGCCTTCGAACTGCGCTTCGGCGACATCGCCGGACGCATCGACAACAGCCTCTCCCTCGGCGCCGCCATGCGCCTGGAGGAGCAGGACCCGCGCCTCATCGGCATCGGCAATGTCACCAGCGAGGGCATCCGCGGCCAGGCCTTCTCCACCAACGGGGACGACGGCAACCTGGCCTTTGAAAAAGGCGACCTGATCTCCAGCGCGGCCAAGTTCACCACCGAACTGAGCCTGGGCATGGGCGACTGGGGCCTGCAGCTCGGCGGCACCTACGTCTTCGATGCGGTGCTGAATGACCATGACTTCTTCCAGGCCGAGGACTACGTCGGTCCGCCCACCCGCTCCAGCACGGCGGCGGACCTCGAGCGCCGGCGCGACCGCCTGCAGGGCCGTATCGGCAACGATGCCGACCTGCTCAACGCCAACATCTACGGCGGCTTCGAGATCGGCGACCGCTGGCTCAGCCTGCGGGTCGGCCGGCAGGTGGTGAACTGGGGCGAATCCGTGTTCATCCTCAACGGCATCAACAGCTTCCTGAGCGTGGACGCGGCCAAGGTCCGGGTGCCCGGGGTCAAGCTGGACGAGGTCTTCCTGCCCGCCGGCATGGCCTGGCTGTCCGCCTCGCTCACCGACAACGTCTCCTTCGAGGCCTTCTACCAGTTCGAGTGGGTGGCCACCCAGGCCGACCCGGCCGGCAGCTTCTTCTCCAGCACCGACTTCGCCGGCTACGGCGCGGAAGTGCTGGAGATCGCCTTCGGCCGCTGCGCCGAGCATGTCACGCCGGTCACCCTGGGCGGCCAGTGCGCTGCCGCGCCGGGCGGCACCAGCGCGCCCCGCGCGCCGGATGTCGAGCCGGACGACGGCGGCCAGGGCGGCTTCGCCCTGCGCGGCTTCCTGGAAGCCTGGGGCGGCATCGACTGGGGCCTGTATGCGGTGAATTATCACAGCCGCCTGCCCCTGGCCAGCGGCACCGCCACCGCCGCCGGTTTCGAGGGCGTGCCGTCCACCGCGAACTACTTCCTGGAATACCCCGAGGACATCCAGCTGTTCGGGGCCAGCTTCAACACCATGCTGCCGCTGTTCGGCGGCATGTCCTTCCAGGGCGAGTACAGCGTCAAGCGCGACCAGCCCCTGCAGCTGGACGGCGTGGAAGTGGTGCTGGCCGCGATGCGGGTGCCGGTGCCGACCCAGCTCGGCCCGATGCTGCCCGGCGAATATGTCCGGGGCTGGCGTCGCCATGACGTGCATCAACTGGACTTCTCGGTCGCCAGCATCCTCGGCCCGGGCATGCTCGGCCAGGATCAGACCCTGCTGCTGTTCGAGGTGGCCGCCATGCAGGTCCAGGACCTGCCCGACCCCTCCGAACTGGCCTACGAGGCACCGGCCACCGACACCCCGTCCAATCCGCTGACCGTGGCCCTGCTCAACGGCTCGGCGGCGCTGACCAGCGCGGCCACCGGCCTGCCGCTGCCGGAGGACATCGTGGTCAATACCAACCCCTACGCGGAGGACTTCTCCTGGGGCTTCCGCCTGGCCGGGCAGATGACCTACAACAACGTGTTCGACATCTTCTCCGTCAGCCCGACGCTGTATTACGCGCAGGACGTGTCCGGCACCGCGCCGGGCCCCATCGCCAACTTCATCGAAGGGCGCAAGGAACTGCGCCTGGCGGTCGGGGTGGACTACCTGCTGACCTACAACCTGCGGCTGGCCTATACCCGCTACTTCGGCGCGGACAACCGCAACAGCCTGCAGGACCGGGACAACCTGGCCCTGTCCTTCGAGTACGCCTTCTGAGCTTGTCCTGAGGAACTGACCGGCGCCTGCCGGTCAGTTCCCCGGATTGCGGCGCAGCCCGCGGCGCACCGACAGGGCCTCCAGCAGGGCGCCGTTCCAGCGCGCCACCACCGACACCGGATCACCCGGCCGGGTCTGATCGAAGAAGGCCTGTTCGCTGGACTCGGGGAACTCGGTGCTGTCCGAGAACTGCACCCGGCGGCCCAGCAGGTCGATGCGGCGACCGGCCCGGCTGAGTGACTGCACCTGGCCCCCAACCACGGACAGATCCTGGAAGGCGGGCGGCACCTCGTCGCCGAACTCCTCCTGCGTGCCGGCCAGCACGGCCGTGATCCGGTCCCCGGCGGGACCGCTGTCGAAGGCGCCCAGGACCACGATGTGCTCACCCAGCGCGGCATCCCGGCAGACGAAGCGGCGGGCCCCATCCCGGCCCCGACCGTGCCGCGCGTAGCGGTCCACGACGATGCGCAGGTCGTTGAATACGCTCAGTTCGCAGCCATCCATCTCGGGCAGCGGGCGCTTGTCCTCCAGCGGGGCCAGTACCAGCGCGTCCAGGCCTGGCGCCAGCAGCAGTTCATCGGCGCGCACGCTGCCGTCCGCGCTGTAGACGCCGCGGACCAGGGCCCGGCGACCCTCTTCCAGATCGGCACATCCGCCGCCCAGATAGCGGGTGCCGGCATGGGTGCGGATCAGCCGGTCGCGCAGCAGGAACTGCCGCTCCGGGCAGCTGCCGTCCAGCAGGCTGATCTGGCCGCGCAAACGCGCCCGCTGCGGGCGCTCGCCGACATCGCGCAGTTCGTGCAGCTCGCGCGCCCGGAACAGGCGTTGCTGGCCATCCATCTCGCCGCGCACCCGCACCAGATCGCCGTTGTCCAGTTGCCCGGAGGGCAGCTCGACCACGCTCGCAGCGCTGTAGTCGACCTCCAGGCCGTGCAGGAAGAAGCGCATCTGCGCCGCATCATGTCCGGCGACGCGGCCGCGCAGCACGAAATCCTCGCTGCGCGTCTCGCGCTGATGGATGACGCTGGCGACGAAACCCTGCACGCCCAGACGCCAGCCGCCGATGCGCACGGTCATGCCCACCGCCAGATCGGACAGCGCCAGCACCTCGCCGGAGGCGCCGTAGATCCGGCTCAGCAGGTCGGCCTGCACCGGAATGCCGAGCACCACCAGCAGGCCCTGCTCCGGATCCAGGCTCTCGATGTTGCCCTCCAGCGCGGCGCGGGCACTGATGCGTCGGGCACGGCTCCCGTCCTCCCCGAGCTGCGCGCTGGCCAGCTCGACCTCCACCTGCATGCCCAGCTTCAGGTCGGCCTCGGCGGCCGGCGCTCCGTCGATCAGGATCTCGGTGGCCGCGTCGCTGCGATAGTGGGTGCCATTGACGATGATGCTGCCGTAGCCCTGCACCTCGCCCTCGTCGCTGGCGCCCGGGTCATCCCCGGTGCCGGTGATGTCGCCGCGGCTGCCGCTGCAGGCACTCAACAGCAGCAACAGCGCCACACCCAACAGCCCCCGTCGCAATTTTCCAGTCTTCATAGTCTCAGGTCCTCACCCCTGTTCAGGGTCCTGCACGAATACATACATGCCCAGCCCGGCGAAATGCCCCGGCTCGTCGTCCGGCCCGTCATGCTCGGCCAGTTCCTCGTCCAGCTCGATCAGCAGCCGCATGCCCTGATCGCGCACCCGCTGCTGCAGCAGGGCCACACCACGCGCGGACAGGCGCGGAAAGCTCACCTTGCGCTGGAACAGCGCCTGCTCCGGATCGACCAGGTTGCGATTGATGGTGGCCAGCAGCGCGGCCACATCCGCGCCCAGCAGTTCCAGCTTGTCGATCTCGCTGGCACTGGGGATGTAGCCGGCGGTGAGCAGGCAGACCCGGCCGTCCTCGGTCTGGCGCACGGCGCCCGAGTTCTTCAGCTCGCGCAGCACGGTCATGACCGGAATCTCGGTGCCATGCACCTGCACCAGGGCCTCGAAACTGGCCTCTCCGCCCTCCAGCGGCAGCAGGGCCGGCTTGCCGCTGGCGTCGTGAAAACGGGGCTCGCGCAGCCAGGTCGCGACGATGCGGGCGCTGCGATTGAAATGGGTGGCCGGCGCCTCGGCCTCCTCGGCCTGCTCCAGCACCCGGGCCACCTCACGCCGGTTCAGGCCGGTCAGCAGCGCAATGCGCGACTTGCTGGACGGCCGCGCGGTCAGGCTGAATTCATCGGCGGCGACCTCCACGTAGGCGCGCCGGGCGATGGCCTGGAATTCCTCGAAGCTGACCCCGTAACGCAGCAGGATGCGGGCCAGCGGATAGGCCAGGCGGCGCAGCGCGCGCCGGGCCTGCTGCACCAGTTGCGGGTTCATCGGCGGGCCGCCCTCATTCGCCGCCCTCGGGCACGATGGCCAGCATGTTCCAGCCGTACAGGGCTTCGAAGTCAGTGCTGACCCAGCCCCAGGAGGCAAACATCCCGGCCGGCACCGCCTCGCTGGTCGGCCCCTCGCGGCCACTCAGATCGCGCTCGATGCGCAGGCTGGCCGGACCGTCCTCGCTGGGTCCCTGGGCGAAGAAGCCGGCCGGCTGCATGCCCAGCAGATCGATCTGGAAAGGTGGCTGCAGCGGCCCGGCATTGGCCCACAGGCCGGACTCCTGAATCCGATAGGGGGGCAGCTCGGCGTCCAGCGACCAGTCCTGCAGCCCGGTATCGGGCTGCGAGAAGAAGCTCAGCCCCCACCAGCCACCGGCCTGGAAGGCCGCATCGCCGGACAGGGACAGGGTTTCCAGCACCGACAGACCCTCGATGGTGGGCAGCGGACCGCCCCGCTCCACCTGCATGCGGCCGCTGACGAATTCGCGCGGGCTGCCGTCCTCGTCGATCACCCGGATATAGCTGCCGACGAAACCGCCGCGGCCGGCATCCTCGGGGTGGTTTTGTTCCGGCCGCGCGGCCAGCAGTTGCAGCAGCTCCAGGCCCCGGCGCGTCTCGTCCGGCGCCAGCTTGCCCAGATGCAGGCGGGCATCGCCCTCGTTGCTGCCGAAGACCAGGGCCAGTTCCAGTCGCAGTCCCTCGGGCAGTTCCTCTTCGTCGCGGCTCAGCTTGAGCACGAAGGCGTTGGACTCACCATCGGGAAAGCCCGCGAACAGGATCACCGGCAGGCCGGGAAAACCCTCCAAGGCGACATAGGTACCCAGCGCCATGTAGGGCTGGGCGCTGCCGCTGGCCTCCACCCCGAGCGCCAGATGCACGTCCAGATCATCGCCCCAGAAGTCCTCGTCCAGCAGCAGGCGCACCGCGCGCCACTGCCCGGAGGCCGGCTCCAGGCTGACCCGCTGCGTATCCAGGCTGCCGGTGACCAGCGTGCTGCGCGAGGCCAGATCGCTGGCAGACTCCTGCGAGCCACAGGCGGTCAGCCACAGCAGGGCCAGACCGATCATGGCGCCATGGCGCGCCCGGCTGCGTGATGCCTTCATGTGCCACCCCCTCTTCTTCCATATTTGCGCACTTTTGCACAATTATGGAATCAGGGCAAATCGATGGCCTGAACGGGGCGATCCGCGGACAGCGGTCACGCGCCGGCCCGCGGCCGGGCGCGGGCGCTCAGAAGGGGATCGAAGCCGGCGACATGGCGCCGGCGGCAGCGCTCAGCCGCCGAGCGATGCCGCGCCCGAGCGCAGGCGGCACCGCGCGGAGCTCACTCAGACGGCGCCGGGCACCGGGCTGTCATCAGGCGCGGTCGCGGCGGCGAAGTCCGCCTCGAAGGCCGCCAGGACGCCATTGATCAGGCCCTCGACCTGATCCAGGCCGGCCGCCCCCTCCTCGGTCGGGACGCTCAGGCCACCCAGCACCTCACGCGCCTCGTTGAAACCCTGCTCCAGGCCGGCACGCACCAGATCCATGAATTCGCCAAAGGTGGTCGCCGGCGGCGGTTCCGGCCGGGCCAGGGAATAGCGCTCGAACAGGGCGCTCAGGCTGGCCTCGAACTGGCTGGCGAACAGTTCCGCGCCGGGCTCTTCGTCAAAGGCCAGCACGGTCGCCTGTTCACCCAGGCTCGCCTGCAAGGATTCATTCAGGCCCTGGGTCAGGGTGCGGGCCAGCAGGCTCAGCGGCTGCCCGGCGACCTGGATGTCCGCCTGCTGCCGGGCCACCATGGCCACCGCGGAATTCGGGCTGGCCCGTTCCTGGGCGCGGCTGGAGGCGTTGGCGGCGGAGGACTGCAGCTTGCCGTCAATCGCCTGCTGGGGCAGCGTCGGCCGGCCGCTGCTGGGCGCCGCGGAGCCGGCGGGGCTGATGCTGTGGTTCATGGGGATATCCCCGATCTGGCAGTGGGTCTGCCGTGGTCATCGACCGCAGCGCGCGCGACTTGAGGGCTGCCGGCCATCCGCCGGGCCGGCTGCCCGGCGCCGGCGCGTCAGGCTAGACTGCCGCCCATGAACCCGCTCTGCGCCAGCGCCACCACCCCCGGCCTGCTCGAGGCCGCGGCCTCGCCGCAGCACTGGCTGGTGGTGCTGCTCACCCTGGCCTGCGTGGCGGCGGTCACCGGGGTGCACTATGAAGCCCTGAACCAGCTCAACACGCGGATGCCGCGCTGGCGGCTGCGCGCCCACTTCCGCATCTACGTGATGATGCTGGTCATCTTCGCCGTGCACGTGGTGGAGATCTGGATCTTCGCCCTGGCCCTGTACCTGATCCTGCCGCAGGCCGGCATGGGCGCCCTGTGCGGGCTGGCCGAGCCGGCCCTGCTGGATGCGGTGTATCTGTCCGCCACCACTTACACCACCCTGGGCTACGGCGACCTCACCCCGGTCGGGCCGGCCCAGTTCCTGATGGGGGTCGAGGCGCTGATCGGCCTGCTGCTGATCACCTGGTCGGCCTCCTTCACCTACCTGGAAATGCAGCGGTTCTGGCGCCAATGAGCCCGCTCGCCCCCTGCCGACCCGCCGCCGCCGGCCCGGCGCGCCAGCCGCCCCGACCGGGGCCGCCACCGTCTCGCGCACGGCGATCGCGGCGCACCGGCTGGCGTGGCCTCGGCCTGCTCGC
>JBFJTN010000092.1:0-12473 GCA_041625325.1 Oceanococcus sp.
GAAAGTTGCCCAGGCCCACGCCGGCCAGCCGGTAGCGGGTGTGAGCTGGCTGATCCACCCGTTGCATCAGTTCCAGCGCCAGTGTGCGCAGCTCCTCCGCGTTGCGCGGTGACTGCGCCGGCGTGCGGCTGCGGGTGAGGATGCGAAAGTCGGAAGTCTTGAGCTTGAGCACCACGGTGCGCGGCACTCGGCGGGTCTTGTGGCGGGCCTGCCAGACCTTGTCCGCCAGCTTTGCAATCAAGGGCGCCAGCGCCTCCAGCGGCTGATCCTCGCGCAGGGTGTCCTCGGCCGAGATCGATTGCACCGGCCTGTGGGGCTCCACCCGTCCGTGATCCAGGCCACGCGCACGACGATAAAGCATGCGGCCCATGCTGCCGAACGCGGCCTCCAGCGCCGCCAGCTCATGTTCGCGCAGCTGGCCCACGGTCTCCACCCCCAGGGCCTGCAGGCGCTGCTGCATGACCTTGCCGACCCCGGGAATCTTGCGCACCGGCAGCGGGGCGAGAAAGCCCTCGACCTGATGCGGCTTGATCACGAACAGGCCGTCCGGCTTGCGCCAGTCCGAGGCGATCTTGGCCAGGAACTTGTTCGGCGCCACCCCGGCCGATGCGGTCAGCTGCAGCTCCTCCCGGATGCTATGCCGGATCGCTTCGGCCACCGCCGTGGCGCTGGGCAGGCCCAGCTTGTTCCGGGTCACGTCCAGATAGGCCTCGTCCAGGGACAGCGGTTCTATGAGATCGGTGTGCCGGGCGAAGATGCCGCGGACCGCGCGGGACACCTCTCGGTAACGCGGAAAATCCGGTGGCACGAAGATGGCCCGGGGACAGAGCCGCTGGGCTCGCAGCGCAGGCATGGCGCTGTGGATGCCAAAGCGCCGGGCTTCGTAGGAGGCGGCGCAAACCACCGAGCGCGGCCCCTTCCAGGCCACGACCAGCGGCTGGCCGCGCAGCGTGGGATCATCGCGCTGCTCGACCGAAGCGTAGAAGGCATCCATGTCGACATGGACGATCTTTCGCGCAAGGCTGGGGCTGGTCGGCTCGGTCACCGGACCAGTTTAGGGCAACAGCATGCCCCGCCACATGAAGAAGAACATGGCGCCCAGACCGGCCGAGATCGGCACGGTGATCAGCCAGGCGGCGACGATCTTGAGAAAGATCTGACGCTTGACCAGCTTGCGCCGGAACAGCTTGCGCAGGCGCTTGGCCTCCTCCCGGGTGAGTTCCCCGCTGCGCCCCATCTTCTTGAGCTCGCCCAGTACGTGCTTCTTTTCATCCAGGGAAGCGTCGTAGAACTGGTGCAGGCGATTCTCCAGCTCGAAATGGCCGCTGCTGCCATGGGCGCGCAGGACATCCTCGATCGCCAGGCTGAGGCGATTGTCCAGGTATTCGCGGAGGAAGCCGACGCCAAAGACGGCGCCCAGTGCGACATGGGTGGAACTGACCGGCAGGCCGAGCTGGCTGGCAATGATCACGGTGATGGCGGCGGACAGCGCAATGCAGAAGGCGCGCGCCCGGTCCAGTTCGGTGATTTCCGAACCCACGGTGCGGATCAGTCGCGGGCCGAACAGGGCCAGGCCAATGGAGATGCCGATGGCGCCGATCAGCATGATCCATAGCGGAATGGCGACCTTGCCGGCCGCGGCCTTGTGCACCATGGCGTCGTAAATCCCGGCCAGCGGGCCGATTGCGTTGGCCACGTCATTCGCTCCATGGGCGAAGCTCAGCAAGGCGGCGGCGAAGATCAGGGGCATGGTGAACAGCAGGTTCACGTCGGCCCGTTCGGCTGCCAGATCCTTGAGCTTGCGCAGGATCCGTGGGCGCACCATGGCAAAGGTGATGGCGGCGGCGGCGGCGCCGATCAGGCAGGCCTGCCAGAAGCTGAGCTTGACCAGATGCTTGAGCCCCTTGAGCGCGAGATAGGTGCCGAATGCGAAAGCCATCAGCGCAATCATCGCGGGCACCACGCGTGCCGCCGCGCCGAGGATGTCGGACTGGAAGAAGACCCGGTGCTGCAGGACCCAGAGCAGGGCGGCGGCAATCACGCCGCCGACCACCGGTGAGATGACCCAGCTGGACGCGATGGCGCTCATGCTCTCCCAGTTCACGGCTCCCCAGCCCTGGGCGGCGATGCCGGCCCCCATGACCCCGCCGACAATGGAATGGGTGGTCGACACCGGCGCGCCGAGCGCGGTGGCGACATTGAGCCAGATGGCGCCGCCCAGCAGGGCCGCCATCATGACCCAGATGTAGACCTGATCACTGTCGATCGCCTCGGCATCAATGATCCCTTTCTTGACCGTCTTCACGACATCGCCGCCGGCGATGATCGCGCCCCCGGCCTCGAAGATGGCGGCGATGGCGATGGCCGCACCCAGGCTCAGGGCAAAGGAACCCACCGCAGGTCCGACATTGTTCGCGACATCGTTCGCCCCGATATTCAGCGCCATGTAGGCGCCGATGACGGCGGCCGTCATCAGCAGGTGAAGCTGGGGCATGCCGCCGAAATGCTGTTGCACGCCCAGGGCGACGATGAGGAGAAACAGGCCGGCCAGGGCCGGTTTGAATAGGCTTTGCATGAATGACTCGGACCAGCGATGGGCGCTCGCCCGTCGGCGTCGCCAATGAATGAGGATCAGGCCACGCACCGTTCCCCCGGCGCGTGCACGCCAAGATTACAGTTTTGTGACAATAGCCGAAACCAACAGGCCCAGTTCGGGCGCGAAGAGGACCTGCCATGACGGCTCAGGCCATGGAGCATGACATTTGGTGCGTGGAGACGGCCTTTCGGGAGGAGGGCACCGCGGCCTGCTATCTGCTGCGCGGTGGTGACGACTACGCGCTGGTAGACTGCGGCACGGGACTGTCCGTGCAGCCGATCCTGGAAACCCTGGGGCGGCTGGGGGTCGCGCGCACGGCCGTCCGTCTGATCCTGCCCACCCATGTGCATCTGGATCATGCCGGGGGTGCCGGAGGCCTGCTGGCCGCCCTGCCATCGGCCCGGCTGTATGCCCATCCTCGCGGCCTGCCGCATCTGCGCGATCCGGGCCGGCTGCTGGCCGGAGCGCGGGCGGTATACGGTGAGGAGGCCTTCCTCAGAGAGAATGGAGAGATCCTTGCGGTGGACCCCGAGCGCAGCGATCCGGCCCCCGATGGTCTGCGGCTGCTGCTGGGGGATCGCGAGCTGTTGCTCATCGATGCGCCAGGGCATGCGCGCCACCATCTGGCAATCTGGGATGCGCGCAGCCGGGGCTTTTTCACCGGCGACGTGTTCGGCCTGGCCTATCCCCAGCTGGCCGCGGGCGGGCGGCCCTTCATCGTGCCCACGACGACGCCGGTGCAGTTCGATCCCCGGGCCTGGATGGACAGCCTCGATCGGATGATGGGCTTTGCCCCGGAGTCCATGTATCTCGCGCACTATGGCCGGGTCTGCGGCGTGACGACGCTGGCGGCAGAGCTGCGCTTGCGCATCCAGGAGCACGCCGCGCTGGGGCAACAATACGCGCAAGAGGGTGAGCTCAGGCTCGCCGAGCGCCTGGCCGAGGCCCTGCTCGTCCACTACAGACGGCAGGGTGGTCAGCTGGATGCCGCGGCCTTCCGCGCCGTGCTGGCCATGGACCTGACGCTGAATGCACAGGGCCTGTGTGTCTGGCAGCAGCACTGAGCGGGCCGCTACACTGCCGGTGCTGGCCGAGCCGCCTGCAGCCGCGGCGAAGCGGGTGGCCGGAGAAAGACAACAGAGCCGGGGAGCCATGGTGGAAAAGAAACTGAACGCGACCGATGCCTTTTTCCTGCAAGTGGAGAAGCCTGAGTCGCCCATGCACATCGCCAATCTGGTGCGCCTGAAATTGCCCCGGGGCAAGGGTCAGGGCGAAATACTCCGCCTGGTGGAGCAGATGCGCCAGCACCCGGTGAGCCAGGCGCCTTTCAACTACCGGCTGGTGCGCAAGGCCCTGTCTGGGCTGGCGCCGGCCTGGACCATCGAGTCGGATATCGACATCGACTACCACGTGCGGCATTCCGCCCTGCCGCAGCCCGGTGGGGAGCGGGAACTGGCGGTTCTGATTTCCCGGCTGCACAGCATTCCGCTGGATCGCAGCCGCCCCCTGTGGGAATGCCATGTGATCGAGGGTTTCGCCGATGGCAGTTTCGCCCTGTACGTGAAGATGCACCACGCCCTGATCGATGGCGTGGCCGGTGCCCGCATGCTGCAGCGGACCATGAGCACGAAGCCGGGGCAGGGGGATGTCACCCCCTTCTGGGCCCTGCCGCCCGAGCCCCGGCCGGCGCGCGAGACCCTTGAGGAATCTCCCCTCAAGCTGTTCCTCAAGGAGTTCGGGCTGCAGCTGGGCAGCCTGCCCAAGGTGACCGGTTCCCTGGCCAAGTTGTTCCGGGCGGGCTCCAACAAGGACCTGCCGGGACTGGTGGCGCCCTATACGGCGCCGGAGTGCGTACTCAACGGGCCGATCGGGCAGCAGCGACGGGTCAGCACCCAGCAATTCGCTCTGGACGAGATCAAGGCCGTGGCCCGGGCCAGCGGGGGCACGCTCAATGACGTGGTGATGGCGATCTGCTCGGGTGCTCTGCGCAGCTATCTGAGCGAACTGGGCGAACTGCCGCGCGAACCGCTGATCGCGCAGGTGCCGGTGAGCATAAGGCCGGACGGTGACGAAGACGGCGGCAACGCGATCAGCTCCCTGCTGGCCAGTCTGGCGACCCACTGCAGCGATCCGGCGGAACGCTTCGCCCAGATCCAGGCTTCCATGCGAGATGGCAAGGCGCTGCTCGGGCGCATGAGCAAGACCGAACTGGCCAATTATTCCGCGCTGCTGATGGCGCCCTTCGCGGTCGGCCAGATGATCGGCATCGGCAATCGGCAGCGCCGCCCCATGTACAACATCGTGCTGTCCAATGTGCCCGGCCCGCGGCAGCGCCTGTACATGGGCGAGGCGCGCATCGTCAGTTCCCAGCCGGTGTCGCTGGTGTTCCAGGGTCAGGCGCTGAACATCACGATATTCAGCTATGCGGAGACCCTGAACATCGTCTACACGGCCTGTCGTCGATCACTGCCACATGTGCAGCATCTGGTCGCCTATGCCGAAGAGGCTTTCGAGGAGCTCAAGCAGGTTTTCGCCGTCTGATCCGGCAATGACCGATCAGCTGGCGGGCTCTTCCACGCCGGCCATGCCCTGGATGTTGTAACCGGCGTCCACGTAGAGCATCTCGCCGGTGATCCCGGAAGCCAGGTCGGAGCAGAGGAAGGCCGCCGCATTGCCGACTTCTTCCGGGGTGACATTTCTGCGCAATGGCGAGGCCTGCTCGGCGCTGGACAGCATGCCGCGAAAACCCTTGATCCCGGCAGCGGCAAGGGTTTTGATCGGACCGGCTGAAATGCCATTGCAGCGGATATTGCGCGCGCCGAGCTCGGCGGCGATGAAGCGCACATTGGCCTCCAGGCTGGCCTTTGCGGGGCCCATCACGTTGTACATGGGCACGGCCCGCACGGCGCCCAGATAGCTCAGGGTGAGCAGGGCGCCGCCTGCGCGCAGCTGACCGCGCAGGGCCTTGGCCAGGGCGGCGAAGCTGTAGGCGCTGATGTCGTGGGCGATCTGATAGCCCTCCCGGCTGACCGCATCCAGATAGCTGCCCTGCAGCTGATCACGCGGCGCGAAACCGATGGAATGCACCAGGATGTCGAAGCCCTCCGGCCAGGTTGCCGCCAGGCTGTCAGCCAGGGCCGCGATCGAGGCATCCTCGGCCACGTCACAGGGAAATATGCCTGCGGCATTGGTCTGCTCGGCACAGGCCTGGACCCGTGACAGCAGTTTGTCACCCTGGTAGGTGAACACCAGCTCCGCGCCTTCGCGATGCATGGCGTGAGCGATGCCGCTGGCGATGGAGCGCTCGCTGGCCACGCCGGTAATCAGGGCGCGCTTGCCGTTCAGGAATCCCATGTCTGTTCTCGTTGTGCAAAAAGTGGGCGGCGGCAGCTTAGTGCAATCGCGGCCGGGCTGTCATGCGCCCGGCCGGGACGGCCAAGCTCGGCCTACTCCGGGGGGCGGAAGCCGCGGTACTTCGGCACCTTCGGCTGCCAGCCCTGCTGCCGGAACAGCTCCAGCAGGCCCTCATTGCCGACCAGATGCAGGGCGCCGACCACCACCAGGACATTGCCTTTCTGCTTGCGGTACTCGGCGATGGCCGGGATCCACTCCTGATTGCGATCCGCCACCAGACGCTGGTACAGCGATGGGGTCTGCTGCTTCATCTCCCGCGCCAGGGTTTCCAGCAGGCCGAGGTTCGCATTGTTGTAGATGTCCAGAATGCGGGATATCTCGGCGCGCGAATCCTGCAGATCGGTCAGCGCGCTGCGCAGGAAGTTCTCGTTCTGCTCGGGGCTGAGTCCGGCGAAGAAGCGCAGATGCTCGTCTGGCGGAGTCAAGCCGTCGGTGAGCTTCACGTCCTTCACCGCCTCCTTGTACAGACGCACGTCGACCCCGTTGTCCAGCGGGAAGCCGTCGTGAGCGAACTGGGCGGTGGCCAGTGTCTGGGCGAAAAACCAGGGGCGGTAGCGCTGCAGGATGCCCATGGGCAGCCCCAGCGCATCCACCTTCTCCCTGGCCAGCGCCATCAGCTCGGGAGAGATTTCGTCATGGATGGTCTGTCCGGCCGGGTAGCGCGCCTGGGCCAGCTCATCGGCTTCGTATTCCACCGAGCCGATCAGGAAAAGGTCAGATTCGAACACTACGAGGTCGCTGGTGCGGTAGGCGGCAGTCACCACGTCCGGCAGCGCGCGGGCACCGTGGGGCAGCAGATGCACGGAGCCCAGCAGGTAGACCCGGTTGCTTTCGCCCTCGATCGACCAGAGCAGTTCGAACTGCTCGCGACGCGGCGCCGGGTCGTCCTGCGCGGCCAGCACCGGGGCAGGCATGAAACCTGCAGAGCAGAACAGGGTCAATGCTAGAATGACGCGGCTGTTCGGCCCCTTCAGAGGGGAAATTCTCATAATTCTCCAACGGTTCAGCATGGTTACACGCAACAACGTGAGCTCGACGGGGGCATCACGGTGGGCCGTCAGGATAGTTCTCCTGTGCGGGCTCGGCCTATTGTCCACCGTCGCATGGTCCGAAATCTACCGCTGGGTGGATGAAGAGGGCCGGGTGCATTTCAGTGACCGGGTGCCACCGCCGGTGTCCAGACTTGAACGTCACGTGCTGGACGAGCGCGGCAACCTGCGGGAAGTGCTGCATCGCCAGCGCACCGTGGAGGAACTGGAAGCGCACCGCGCCCGGCTGGCGGCGATGGCCACCGAGGCCCAGCGGCGTGAGCAGCAGGAGCAGTACGATCGCTACCTGCTGACCAGCTTCAAGAACCTGGAGGACATCGAATCGCTGCGCCGGGAACGAATGGAAGTTCGCGACAACCAGATTTCGAATCTGGAAAAAGAGCGCGAATCGCTGGTGCTCGCGCTGAAGAAGGAATCCGAACGACGCACTTCCAGCGTGGTGGCGCAGCAGAATCTGCTGCGCAACTTGGAGGCGGATCTCCAGCGCGCGGAAGCCAGCCTGATCGAGCTGCGCGCACAGCGGCGCAAGGAATTCGACGGCCTGAGCCAGGACATGCAGCGTTACGAATTCCTGAGCTTGCGGCGTTCCATGTTCGGAGAGCGCTGACCGGCGGCGCAGCGGTCAGCTGTCGCCCCGGCAATTCCTCATCGGGGCGCCACGGTGAACCCGGCAAGCGGCGCCCGATCCCCGCCGCTCATGGGGAGAAATAATGGATGCTCGCCAGGATTCCGCAGAAGGCTGCCAGGACCGGGATGAGGGTTGCCAGACGCTCGGTGAAATGGCGGTGCTCAGGCACCTCGCGCAGCAGGCGCTGAACCCCGCGCATGCGGATTCGATGGATCTGTGCCTGCCGGGCGCGTTCCTTGTCGCGCAGCTTCGGATCCCGGTCACTGCCACCACCCCATGGGTCATGACTCATAGCCGCCTCCCTTTGTTAGGCGCGAGTATAGCCGGCTGTCGCCGCGTGCTGCGATGGCGGGACGGCAGGCCGCGCATGGAGCCCTCCGCACGGGTCGGGACCCGGGTTCAAAAGCAGGAACTGGGCGTGGACAGGGGCGGCCCGGCAAATCGGCACAGCCCGCCCAGTGACATGCTGTCCGGATCAGAAGGTGCCCATGGCGATCGCGGCCGCGGGTCTGACGGAGACCGTCACCCGCTGCGCGGTGACCCCAGCGGCCACCGGCCGTCCGGCTGACCGAAGAAACGGCTTGCGGATCGAAACGCCCGCGGTGCTCAATCGGACCGGATTTCCTTGCCAAGGGCGTTGACTGCAGCGTTCAAGGTGCGTTTGCCCACCAGGTTCATCAGAAGCAGGCCCAGGGCCAGGGTCTTGGAGCGGGCGCTCATATCCGAGGCCTGCAGAATGGTGATCTGTTCGCCGACCTGGATCTGCTCGTCCGGCGTCAGGTTCTGCATCAGGGCGAAGCACATCGAGGGCAGGGAAAGGCAGGCCTTCTCGAAGTCGATGCCCTGCATGACGGATCCGATCTCTTCGGCCCGCTCCTCGGCGCGCTTCCGGTCCACGGCCCGGTCGATCACGTCGAGCAGGACCTGGAGGATCAGGCCCGGGCCGACCTGAACATCGCTGTCGCCGATCTTGAATACAAACAGGGAACTGCGGAAAAACGCGGCAGCCACCGTCCCGGCAAGCAGCACACGCCCGATCAGTTCCTCAGGTCGTATCGCGGCGGACAGCTCGGACTCGAGCAGCGCCAGCGCGCCAAGAGAGGCGAGGGCATTGAGCCCGATATAGAGCCAGCTGCTGATCCCGCCAATCGCCGCGGCGGGATCGTCACGATAGCGGGAAACCAGCTCCGTCAGACCAACCAGCCCGCCGAGCAAGGCAACGCAAACCCACGGCCAGAGCGCCCCCACGATTGCGAGCGCCCTTAGTCGATGACGGAGCGACCCAGTCTGGCATTCAAGACATCCAGGCCCGCGTCAGTGAGTTTCATGCACTCGCCTTGCTGATTCTGCTCCAGGTCGACGAGTCCGGACTCGCGCAGGCGCTCGATGGTGCGGTAGGCGTCGCCAATGGACAGCTGGGCCTCCTTGAGCACGGCGGCGACAGGGAGCTTGTCGGCGCCGCGGTGTTCGCCAAACACGGCAAAGACCTTGTCGAAGTCCCCAGAACCCTGATCCTTGCTTGACTTGGCTGATTTCAGGAAAGAACCGAACTGATCGACAGATCGGCCTTTCTTTCGAAACATCGGATTTGTTGCCATGGCGCGGTCGACCCGGGAATGTGCACTGCGGATCATTGTAGACCCCAGCAATGGCCCCAACAATCGAAGGACCCGACGAACGGCGGCCGGCATGCGATCCGGAGCAACCGCCCGCCGGCAGCGATCGAAGGAAGCCAGGGTGCACTCATCGGGCCCGGGCAACGCGCCGCGGCGGCGCTCCCCGGCCGGGAAGCGGAATGCAAAAAGCGGCCAAGCGGCCGCCTTTTGGAGAGTCAACTGTTTGGAAAATTTGGTCGGGGTGAGAGGATTTGAACCTCCGACCACCTGCACCCCATGCAGGTACGCTACCAGGCTGCGCTACACCCCGATTGTTTGACGCTTGAAGCCGCCGGCTGCGCGGCGGGACGGCATTATACCTTGGTCAGCTCCAAAATGGCTTCCAATTCCTGCCGAATTGCAGCCAATTCGCTGGCCGGTTCCCCGGCACTGCTCTGAGGGCTGCGGCTGAGGGCTTTCAACTGCTTGCGTGCGCCGTCGATGGTGAAGCCCTGCTCGTACAGCAGGCTGCGGATCAGGCGCACGATCTCGACATCCTGGTACTGGTAGTAACGCCGGTTGCCCCGGCGCTTCACCGGCTTCAGCTGGGGGAACTCCTGTTCCCAGTAGCGCAGCACGTGCGGCTTGACCAGGCACAGCTCGCTGACTTCACCGATGGCGAAGTAGCGCTTGTCCGGAATCTCCGGCAGTTCGCTGTCAGTCGTGATCGGCAGAGGGCTTTGCATGACCAGCTTCCACTTGCGCGCGCAGTTTCTGGCCTGGTCGGAAGGTCACGACGCGCCGCGCGGAGATGGGGATCTCCTCGCCGGTCTTGGGGTTCCTGCCCGGTCGCTGATTCTTGTCCCGCAATTCGAAATTGCCGAAACCGGACAACTTGACCGTATCGCCAGATTCCAGGGAGCGCTTGATCTCCTCGAAAACCCGATCGACGAATTCTTTCGCTTCCCGCTTGTTCAGGCCAAGCTGAAAGAAAAGCGAGTCGGCGAGTTCGGATTTTGTCAGCGCCACGTTATCCCCTGATCTGAGCCCCGAATTCCTGTTCCAGGCCGGAGGTCACGGCCGCCACGGCCGCATCCACCTCATCGTCGGTAAGCGTGCGCGAAAAGTCCTGAAATATCAAGCCTAAAGCTACACTCTTGCAACCTTTGGGCAAACTCTCGCCGGTAAACACGTCGAAAACTCGAACTTCGCGCAGCAGCGCGCCGGCCCGGGACTTCACGTATTGCATGAGCTTGTCGACCGCAAGTGACTGATTCACGACAACCGCAATATCCCGGCGGCTGCTGGGAGTCGCGCTCAGGGGGGCGATCGTCGGGCGCGCCGGCAAAGTCCACAGGTCCAGATCCAGACTGAACAGCAAGGGGGCATGCGGCAGGTCGAGGCGCTTGAGCAGCGCCGGGTGGATCTGGCCCAGATGGCCCACCGTACGGCCCTCGTGCTCGAGGCGCGCCGAACGCCCGGGATGCAGTGCCGGGTGGGTGTCCTGCGCGCTGAAACCGACAGCCCCGGACCGCTGCCCAAGCAGCGCGAGCACATCGGATTTGAGGTCATGGAAATCGACGCTGCGGCGCGACTGGGCCCACTGCTCCGGCTGGGCCAGCCCGCTGGCGATGCCGGCAATGACCGGGCGCTCGACGAGCCGTCCTGCGGCGCTGCCGTATTCCCGTCCGATCTCGAACAGGCGCACGCGCTCCTGCTGGCGGGCGACATTGTGCTTCCACACCGGCAGCAGGCTGGCCCAGATGCTGCGACGCATCTGAGCCATCCAGTTGGCCATGGGATTGTCCAGGCTCACCGGGTTCAGGTCTGCATCGCCGCACAGCGCGGCATCGGTCGTGGCATCGGCGAAGCTGAAGCTGAAGGCCTCGAAATAGCCGCGCGCGACCAGCTCGGCGCGCAGGCGGCGGCTGTCGTCGTTCCGGTCCGGGGCCCGCAGGGCCACGCCGACCCGGCGCTCGCGCCCCGGCAGCTGGTCATAGCCGTGAATCCGCGCGATGTCCTCGATGTAATCGATGGGCGTGCGCAGATCGTAGCGATGACTGGGAGGCGCGAGCTGCAGGGTGTCGCCATCCAGGGCGGCATCGCATTCCAGTGCGCGCAGTATCTCCACCATGCGCTCGGCGGGAATCGCGCAGCCCAGCAATTTGTGGACGCGAGCCACCGGCAGTTGCGTGCGCGGGGGCTCCCAGGGCCGGGCCTCCGTCAGGCAGACGGGTCCGGCCTGGCCACCGGCGATCTCCATGAGCAGCTGGCTGGCACGTTCCAGCGCGGCTTCCTGCAACAGCGGATCCACGCCGCGCTCGAAGCGCTGCAGGGAGTCCGAGCTGAGCTTGAACTTGCGGCCGGTGCCGGCGACCGCCGCAGGGGCGAAGCAGGCGCTTTCCAGGAACACGTCCACCGTCTCGTCGTCCACGGCGCTGGCCAGTCCGCCCATGGCGCCGGCCAGGGCAATCGGGCCACTGCTGTCGGCGATCACCAGCTCCTCCGGGCTGAGTTCGATCTCCTGCTCGTTGAGCAGCTGCAGGGCTTCGCCGGATCGCGCGCGCCGCACCGTGATCGGCCCGTCGAGGCGCTGCAGATCGAAGGCGTGCATCGGCTGCCCCAGCTCCAGCAGCACGTAGTTGGTCACGTCCACCAGCGGGTTGATGCTGCGCAGATCGGCCCGGCGCAGGCGCTCGGCCATCCACAGCGGGGTCGGCGCATTGCGATTCAGGCCGCGGATTACGCGGCCGGCGTAGCGGCTGCAATCCGCGCCGTTCTCGATGACGATCTCGCGCCCGTCCTCCAGGCTGACCGTAGCCGGATCAGGCCGGAACGGCGCGGCGAAAGGCACCTGCGCCAGGCAGGCCAGTTCCCGGGCCACGCCACGCACGCTGAAGCAGTCCCCGCGGTTCGGGGTCAGCGCGATCTCCAGCACGCTGTCGTCCAGGCGCATGGCGCTGGCCAGCGGCGTCCCCGGCGCCAGCGCATCGGGCAGTTCCAGGATGCCGGGCGTGTCTTCCAGACCCAGCTCGCTGCCGGAGCACAGCATGCCAAAGGATTCGACGCCACGAATCTTGCTCTTGCGGATCTTGAAGTCGCCAGGCAGTCGCGTGCCGATGGTGGCCAGCGCCACAACCAGGCCGGCGCGGGCATTGGGCGCACCGCAGACAATCTGCAGCGGTGCGGTC
>JBFJTN010000093.1:0-12470 GCA_041625325.1 Oceanococcus sp.
CAGCATGCGGCGGGCCAGGGGCACCTGACCACCCTGCTGGACGGGGACGGGGTCCAGCGCAGCGAAGCCCTGGTGGTGCGGTATTTCGACGAGTACTACCCCTCGCTGGCGCTGGCCATTGCCGCCCAGTACCTCAACCTCAAGCCGGCTGACATCAGCCTGCAGGACGGCGCGGTGGAACTGGGCGGTCTGCGCATCGCCACCACGCCCCACCTGCGCATGTACAACCATTACTACCAGGGCGACGGCCAGCTGCCCGCCTTCGACATCGATTCCTTCTTCGATGTGCTGGTCGGCAACATCCCGGCCCAGAAGTACCAGAACAAGATCGTCATCATCGGCCCGACCGCGACGGGCGTGGGCGACCGCCTGCCCACCCCGATCGGCGGCGCCACCTCGCCGGCCGAAATCGCCGCCCACACCGTGGCCAGCATCCTCAGCGAGGATTTCTACGTGGCACCGGGCTGGGGCGGCATAATCACCGCGCTGGCACTGCTCGCCGCCGCGGTCTGGATCAGCATCGGCATCACGGCCTTCAGCGCCAGCATCGCCGCCCTGATCTCGCTCGCCGGCGTGGTGGTCCTGCTGCTGACCGAGATCATCCTGCTCAGCGGCCAGTCCCTGTGGATTCCGCTGGTCACGCCGGCCGTGATGATCGTCGTCGGCCACCTGTTCGTCACCATCAAGTCCCTGCAGGTCACCGAACTGCTGCGGGCCTCGTCCGAACTGGAGAGCGCCGAGAGCAACCGCATGCTGGGCATTGCCTTCCAGTCGCAGGGCCAGCTGGACATGGCCTTCGAGAAGTTCCGCAAGTGCCCGCGCGACGAGAACATCCTGGAGCCGGTCTACAACCTGGCCATGGACTACGAACGCAAGCGCCAGTTCAACAAGGCGATCTCCTGCTACGAGTTCATCATGGACATCAAGGCCGACTTCCGCGACGCCAAGGCCCGCCGCGATCGCGCCGCCAAGCTCAACGACACCGTCATGCTCGGCGGCAGCGTCGGCGCCGGCACCCTGATGATGTCCGGCGACGACCTGGAAAAGCCCATGCTGGGTCGCTACGAGGTGCAGAAGGAACTGGGCAAGGGCGCGATGGGCGTGGTCTACCTGGGCCAGGACCCGAAGATCGGCCGCACGGTGGCGATCAAGACCATGGCCCTGTCGCAGGAATTCGAGGCAGACGAGCTGGAAGAGGTCAAGGAACGCTTCTTCCGCGAGGCCGAGACCGCCGGCCGCCTGACCCACCCCAACATCGTGACCATCTACGATGCCGGCGAGGAGCACGATCTGGCCTACATCGCGATGGAGTTCATCAAGGGCTATGACCTGACCAAGCACGTCAAGGCCGGCCAGCTGCTGGATCCGCGCATCGTGCTCAAGCTGATCGCCGACGCGGCCGAAGCACTGGACTACGCCCACCAGCACAACGTCATCCATCGCGACATCAAACCGGCCAACCTGATGTGGCTGCCCGAGGCCAAGCAGGTCAAGGTCACCGATTTCGGGATCGCGCGGCTGACCGATTCCAGCAAGACCAAGACCGGCATGGTGCTGGGCACGCCCTCCTACATGTCGCCCGAACAGCTCGCCGGCCACAAGGTGGATGGCCGGACCGACCTCTTCTCGCTCGGCGTCACCCTGTACCAGATGCTCAGCGGCAAGCTGCCCTTCGTCGGCGAGTCCATGGCGACCCTGATGTTCAAGATCGCCAATGAGCAGCACACGCCGATTGGTGGCACTATTGAAGGCATAGACCCGAGGGTGGACAAGATTCTGAATAATGCGCTGCAGAAGGACCGAGAAAAGCGCTACAAGCGAGGGGCAGACTTTGCGCGGCATCTGCGCATTCTGCTGAAGCAATAGCATGGCGCTGCAAGGGCGCGTCGCCACCTCGTTGCACACCCACCCTGGCCAGGTGCGCAGCAACAACGAGGACGCGGTCGACGAAGATGACAAGATGGGCCTGGTGGTGCTGGCCGATGGCATGGGCGGCTACAAGGCGGGAGAGATCGCCAGTGGCATGTGCGTGGCCGCGGTCAAGGACATCATGACCGGGCAGTGGCCGCTGGTCGGCGGCGAGGCCCGCGATGACGCCAGCGGCCTCACCTACGCCACCCTGATGCTGCGTGACGCCCTGCAGACCGCACACCAGAGCATCCACGAGATGTCGCAGAGCCAGCCGCAGTGCGAGGGCATGGGCACCACGGCGGTTGCGGTGCTGTTCTTCAACAACTACGCGTCCATCGCCTACGTCGGCGACTCGCGTCTGTATCGCTACCGGGACGACCGCCTGGAGCAGATCACCACCGACCACTCCCTGGTCGAGGAAATGGTCGCCCGCGGCCTGTACTCGCGCGAGGAAGCGGTCAAGAACGTCAACAGCAATATCGTCACCCGTGCGCTGGGCATCGAGCCCGACGTGGAGATCGATATGCTGGAGGAACGTCTGGAAGTGGGAGACATCCTGCTGCTCTGCTCCGACGGCCTGTCGGACATGCTCAGCGACGATGTGATCCGCTTAACCATCAAGGAAAATGCTGATAATCTTCAGCAGGCTGGCGAGAAACTCATCAAGCTGGCCAATGACCGTGGTGGCAAGGACAATATTTCGATCATCCTTGCAAGGGTCGATCGACCTTTCGAACATCAGCCGGGCTGGATGGAAAGGATTCGCAAACGCCTGCAGGGGGAACAATGAGTCAGCTGACGATATCTTTCGAGGGCCGCAATCTCGGCGAGATTCCGCTCGACAAGGAGCGGGTCACGATCGGCCGCCACCCCGACAATGACATCGTCCTGAAGGATGACCGGGCGATCAGCGGCCACCACGCCGTGATCATCACGATCATGAACGACTCCTTCCTGGAGGACCTGGAAAGCACCAATGGCACCATCGTCAACGGTCGCCGGGTGGGCAAGCACCCCCTGTCCAATGGTGACCTGATCCAGATCGGCCGCCACAACCTCAAGTACGAGGGCGAAGAGACCGACTACGACGAGGACTTCGAAAAGACGATGATCCTCAAGCCCAGCGAGATCATCGCCGCGACCAGTTCCGCCCAGCAGAACGCCGCGCCCGCAGCGGCGGCCGCTCCCTCGGCCGGGCCTGCTCCCGCCGCGCCGTCCCGCCCCCAGATGGGCAAGGTGGTTGTCGCCAGCGGCCCGAACCAGGGCAAGGAACTGAAGCTGACCAAGGCGCTCACCACCCTGGGCAAGCCCGGCGTGCAGGTGGCCGCGATCACCCGCCGTGCGGATGCCTTCTTCATCGTGCACGTCAGCCCCAAGGGCGGCGACAACCGGCCCAAGGTCAATGACGTCATGATCTCCGCGCAGGCGCAGAAGCTGAACGGCGGCGACATGATCGAGATCGCCGGAACGTCCATGCGCTTCGAGCTCTACGCACCGGAAGCCTGATGCAGGCGCGGGTTTCCCGCGCCCGTCCTGGCTGCCCTGCCCCTGTTCTGACCAGGGCAGGCGGCGCTGCCTAGCCGAACTCCGGCTCCAGATACTCCGTGGCCAGATTGTCGAAGCGGGTGTAATGCCCGATGAAGGCCGTGCGTACCGTGCCGGTCGGGCCATTGCGCTGCTTGGCCACGATGACCTCGGCCACGCCCTGGTCCACCGAATCCGGGTTGTAGTATTCATCACGGTAGATGAACACGATGACGTCCGCGTCCTGCTCGATACCACCCGATTCACGCAGGTCGGACATGCGCGGCCGCTTGTTGTCTCGCTGCTCGACACTGCGATTGAGCTGTGACAGCGCGATGATGGGCAGCTCTAGTTCTTTCGCCAGCGCCTTGAGGTTGCGCGAAATCTCGGCGATTTCGTTGGTCCGGTTTTCCTTGTGCCCGGGGACCTGCATGAGCTGCAGGTAGTCGACCACGATCAGGCCGATATGGCTTTCCTTCTTCATGCGACGCGCCCGCGCGCGCAGCTCCACCGGCGACAGCGCGGGGGTGTCGTCAATGATGATCACCGAGTCCTTCAGGGTGGTCGCGGCCGAGTTGATCCGCGCCCACTCCTCCTTGGTCAGATTGCCGGTCCGCAGCGACTGCTGGTTGATGCGCCCGTGCGAGGAGATCAGGCGCTGGGCCAGCTGGATGGCCGGCATTTCCATGCTGAACACCGCCGCGGGCACCTTGCGGATCATGGCCGCATGCTCCACCCAGTTCATGGCCAGTGCCGTCTTGCCCATCGCCGGGCGCGCCGCCAGGATCAGCAGATCGCCCGGGTGCAGCCCGGTGGTCTGCTGGTCGAACTTGCTCAGGCCGGTGGGCAGTCCACGGGTATCCTGGCCGGAACTGCGGCGCTGGAACTCCTCCACTGCCTCATCGACCAGATCCGCAACCTTGACGCCGATCTTGTCGTTGTGACGGCTGCGCTCGCTGATCTCGAACACTTCCCGTTCGGCCTCGTCCAGCAGACCGACCGTTTCGCTGCCATCCTTGGAATAGCCCTTTTCGATGATGCGCGCGC
Source organism: Oceanococcus sp. (assembly GCA_041625325.1). GTDB lineage: Bacteria > Pseudomonadota > Gammaproteobacteria > Nevskiales > Oceanococcaceae > Oceanococcus. The sequence continues at coordinate 4,483 of JBFJTN010000093.1, forward strand.
CCACCCGGATCAGCTGCCGCCGGATCGAATGGTCGCGCACGATGTCGGCCCAGGCCATCAGATTGGCCGCGCCCGGCGTGTCCTGCACCAGCTCCGCCAGATAAGGCAGGCCGCCAGCCTCGGCGAGCTGGCCCTGAGCTTCCAGATGCTCGGACACGGTCACCGCATCCATGGGCTTGTAGGCCTGCGCCAGCTGGCACAAGGCGGCATAGATCAGCCGATGCTCGTGCCGATAGAAGTCCTCGGGGTCCAGCCGCTCCGCCAGATCGTCCCAGCGCTCGGCGTCCAGCATGAGGCCACCGAGCACGCTCTGCTCCGCGAGCACGCTGTGCGGCGGCGTCTTGGTCTGTGCCTCGAAGTCCTGATCCATGCCGAACCGCGCCCTGCCATTGCCAAACTGAAAACAAAAAAAGGCCGGCCGTATGATACGGCCGGCCCGGACTACTTTAGCGAAATTCGGCGGTCATGGGGGCGTCACCCCGAACCGCCGATTCCACCTCCGCCTCAAGCGGCTTTCTGCGCCTCGACCACCAGCTTGACGCGGGTTTCCACGTCGGCGTGGAAGCTCAGGGTGATCTCGAATTCGCCCAGCTGACGAATGACTTCGTCGGTGCTGATTTCACTGGCCTGAATGTCGACACCGGCCTGGGCGGCCGCTTCGGCGATCTGGCTGGCGTGAATGGAGCCGTACAGCTTGCCCTCTTCCGAGGCCAGCGCAGCGATGTGCAGTTCCAGACCTTCGCAGGCCTGGGCGCGCAGCTTGGCGGCGTTGACGGACTCTTCGGCGTGCTTGATCAGCTCGGCCTTGCGGGCCTCGAACACGGCCATGTTGGCCTCGTTCGCCGGCAGGGCCTTGCCCTGGGGGATGAGGAAGTTACGGCCGAAGCCGGGCTTGACCCTGACCTTCTCGCCCAGATCGCCCAGATTGCGGATGCGTTCCAACAGAATGACTTCCACGGGGTTCTCCTCAGGAATGGCGGTCGGTATAGGGCAGCAGGGCCAGATAGCGGGCGCGGCGGATGGCCACGGCCAGCTGACGCTGGTAACGCGCCTTGGTGCCGGTGATGCGGCTGGGCACGATCTTGCCGTTCTCAGCGATGTACTGCTTCAACAGGGCCAGATCCTTGTAATCGATGGTTTCAATGCCTTCGGCACTGAACTTGCAGAACTTGCGGCGGCGGAAATAGCGTGACATGGGTGATCTCCTTAGGCTTCGGCCGCTTCTTCAGCGTTGTCTTCGGTGTCGTCCTCTTCGGACTCGTCCGTGCTGTCGCTCTTGGCGGCGGGAGCCGGCTTGCTCTCCTCTTCCTTGGCCAGGGGCGAAGTCTCGGTTTCCGGACCGTCCATGCGGACGATCATGTGGCGCAGCACGGCGTCATTGAAGCGGAAGCCCTGCACCAGTTCCTCGATCACCTCCTGGGAGGTTTCGACGTTCAGCAGCACGTAGTGCGCCTTGTGCAGCTTCTGGATCGGGTAGGCCAGCTGGCGGCGGCCCCAGTCTTCGAATCGGTGGACCTGGCCACCATCCGCGCTGATGATGCCGCGATAGCGTTCCACCATGGCGGGCACCTGTTCGCTCTGGTCCGGATGAACCAGGAACACGATTTCGTAATGTCGCATTGTTGTCCTTGCGGTTGTTCTGTCCGGACCGGATAGGTCGCCGGACATACAGTCCCCCGGCTGAAAGCGGTGGGACAAGGAAGCCGGGCCAAAAGCCTGCCCAGCGGGGCGCGGATTGTAGTCAATGGCGCCTGCTCCCGCAAGCCGCGGCCGATCATCACCTGCCGGATCCGCCCGATTGGGGCAATCGTCCGCTGAACGCGAGATGAACCGGTGCGGCGGCTAAAGCCCTGCCCCGACCTGCCGCTGCCGCAGGACTTCGTACAGGGCCACACCGGCGGCGACCGAAACATTCAGGCTGGAGACCGAACCGGCCATGGGCAGACTGACCAGCGCATCGCAGTGCTCCTGCGTGAGCTGGCGCAAGCCCCGTCCCTCGTTGCCCAGCACCATGACCAGTGGACGATCCAGGTCCTGCGCATAGAGGCTCTGCGCCTCGGCATCCGCCAGACCCACGACGTACAGGCCCGCCTGCTGCATCTCGCCCAGCGCACGGGCCAGATTGGGCACCACCACGAAAGGCAGGCTCTCAGCCGCGCCGGCCGCGGTCTTGCGCGCCACGTCATTCAGGCCGGCGGCGCGCCGCTTGGGCACGATCACGGCATCGGCGCCGGCGCCGTCGGCCGCGCGCAGGCAGGCCCCGAGATTGCGCGGATCCTCGACCTCGTCCAGCACCAGCAGCAGCGGGCGCGGCTTGCCGGCGATGCAGTCCTGCCAGGTCCGCGCTGGCGCCTGGTCCACGCTCAGCCGGGCGCTGACCCCCTGATGTCGCAGCCCCTCATGCCGCGCATCCAGGGCGGCGGCCGCGACCCGGCGCACCGGCACCTGGTAGCGTTCCGCCAGCTGCAGAAGCGACCGGGCCCGTCGGTCATGACGGGCCCGGTCCAGTTCGATCAGCTCGACCGCCGCAGCCTTGAGGCGGCTTTCCACGGCGTGGAAGCCGCCGACCCACTGCGCGCCGGCGCCCGGATCAGCCGCCAAGATAGGGCGGCGGTGCGTAGGCCTGCTGCTCGCGGCCTTCGACGATGGCCTTGATCACGATATCGACACGGCGGTTCTTGGTCCGCCCGGCGTCGGTTTCGTTGCTCGCGATCGGCTCGCGCTCACCGCGGCCTTCGGTACGCACCCGCTCGTGCAGCACGCCGCGACCGGTGAGATAGCTGGAGACGGTATTGGCGCGGCGCTGTGACAGCCCCATGTTGTACTCGTCGCTGCCCACCGAATCGGTGTGCCCGACGATGTGGATCACGGTCTTGTCATAGTCCTTCAGCACATCGGCGATCTTGCCGAAGGTTTCCAGCGCCTGCTGGTTCAGATCGGACTTGCCGAAAGCGAAGCTGGCGTCGGAGGCCACCCCCACCTTCAGGGCGTCACCGGCCAGACGGGTGATGTTGAGCTCCTTGCGCGCCGCCTCGGCGGCCAGCTCGCGCTCCAGCTCGGCCTGCTGCTTGTCCATGTAGCCGCCGACCGCACCGCCTGCGATGGCGCCAACCACGGCGCCGATATAGCGGCCCTTGTCACCATCGACCTGATGCCCGGCCACCGCGCCGATCAGCGCGCCGACGGCCGCACCGGTCTTGGCCCGTCGATTCGGGTCATCGGCCGCGCACCCCACCAGGGCCACACTGAGTGCCACGGCACCCGCCACTTTCCAGGTCATAAATCTCTCCACTGTGATGGTTCGGATCCGGCCGTGCTCCCGACCAGGGAACGGTGGGCCAGAGGTTCGAAGTCGATTTTACGCTCCTGCGCATCGGCGCGGGCCAGGCGCACCTTCATTTGGTCGCCCAGGCGATAGAGCACGCCGCTGCGATCACCACGCAGCCGGTGCAGGGTCGGCTCGTGGACGAAGTAGTCGCGCCCCAGACTGGAGATGTGAACCAGCCCGGAAGCACGGTAGGCATCGATCTCGACGAACAGGCCAAAGTTGGTCACCCCGACGATTTCACCGGTGAACTCCTGGCCCACCATGCCGGACAGAAATTCGCATTTGAGCGCCTCGATCACGCTCCAGCTGGCCTGATCTGCCCTGCGCTCGCGATCCGAGCAATGTGCGCCGAGTGTCTCCATGGCATCGAACGACCACGGCGCCGACTCGTTGACAGACCCGCTTTGCAATTGCCACTTGATCGCCCGGTGCACCATCAGGTCCGGGTAGCGCCGGATCGGCGAGGTGAAATGCGCATAGTCCGCCAGCGCCAGACCGAAATGCCCCTCCATGGCCGGCGAATACTGGGCCTGGCTGAGGGTGCGCAGCAGGGCGCCCTGGACCAGGGTGGCCTGAGGCGTGCCGGCGACGGCCTCGAGCACCGCCTGATAATGCTCCGGCCCCGGTGTCTGGCGCCCACCCAGGACCAGCCCCCACTCTGCCAGGAAGCGGCGGAAATCGCTGAGGCTGTCGCGCGGCGGCGCCGGATGGATGCGATTGAGGCTGTGCAGCTTGTGACGTCGCAGGAAGCGCGCGGCCGCCACGTTCGCCATGATCATGCATTCCTCGATCAGACGGTGGGCCACGTTGCGTTGCAGTGGCCGGATGTCCTGCAGGCGGCCTTCGTCGTCCACGTCGAAGAACACCTCGCGCCCCTCGAAGTCCAGCGCCCCACGCTGCTGGCGTGCGGCATGCAGCACCTCGAACAGCCGGTGCAGCACCTTCAGCGACTTGGCCTGGGGGTGCGCCTCGCCCTGATTCAGAACCCGGGCGACATCATCGTAGATCAGGCGCGCCCGCGAGCGGATCAGCCCGGGATAGAAAGTCGAGGAACGCAGCTGCCCGGTCTGGTCGATCAGCATCTCGCAGATCAGCGCATGGCGATCCTCGTCAGGTCGCAGTGAGCACAGATCATCCGACAGCGCCGGCGGCAGCATCGGAATCACGCGGCCCGGGAAATAAATCGAGGTGCCCCGCTCCCTGGCCTCGTCGTCCAGCGCCGTGCCCGGCACGACGTAACGTGACACATCCGCGATGGCGACCCACAGGCGCCAGCCCTTGGCCGTGGGCACGGCGTGCACCGCATCGTCGAAATCCCTGGCGTCCGCGCCATCGATGGTGACGAAAGCGATATCGCGACAATCCCGGCAGTCTGCGCTCAAGGCAGGACGCTGCACATTGCGCAGTTCCTCGGTGACGGGCGCGGGAAACTCGCGCGGCAGACCGAACTCGGTGATCGCGATGTCGATGCGGGTGGACACGTTCATGGTCGCCCCCAGCACCTCTTCCACCGCCGCCATCGGCTGCAGGCCCCGCTCCGGCTGGCGCAGGATCCGTACCCGCACCAGCTCGCCATTGCGCGCGCCATTGCGCTTGTCCGGAGGAATCAGGATCTGGTGAGTGGTCTGCGGATTGTCCGGCACCACCCAGCTGACACCAGCCTCCTCGTGATAGCGGCCCGCCAGTTCCAGCGTGTTGCGCTCCAGCACATCCACGATGGACACCTTCTCGCGCCCGCGGCGATCGGCGCCGGCGGGCCGGGCCAGCACGATATCCCCCGGGAACACCAGGCTCATTTGCCGCGGCGGCAGAAAGGCGTCGGGCGGGCCCTGCTCTGTGCGCAGGAAGCCATAGCCATCGGCATGGCCCATGACCCGGCCGCGCAGCAGCTGCATCTCCTGGACCAGGCCATAATCCCGGTTGCGGTTGATCAGAACCGCGCCGGCGGCGACCAGCTCTTCGAGCAATGGGGTCAGCTGGCGCTTTTCGGCCTTGCTGGCCACGCCCAGACCTTCGCAAAGCGCGCGGAAACCCAGGGGTTGTCCGGCTCGTTTGAGTTGCTCAAGTACCGCCTGCTGCGTAATTTTTTGTGACATTTGCCCTCGTTGGCTTGACACGCGCGTCAGCTTCATTAGTATTGCGCCGCCTCGCCGAGGTGGCGGAACTGGTAGACGCGCTAGATTCAGGTTCTAGTGGGGGAAACCCCGTGGAGGTTCAAGTCCTCTTCTCGGCACCATACAACAACACGGATGTGCTGCACTTCATGCGCCGTCCGTGGAGGTTGTTCGGCCCATCCATGGGCCTCACCCTCCGGCCCGCGCAGCGGGCCTCCGGGCTTCGCTGCGCTACGCGCCGAATCGCTCCGGGCGATTCGGTCAAGTCCTCTTCTCGGCACCATCATACAGCCCGTGGTTCATTGAACCACGGGCTTTTTTTGTGTCCGGCAGGACCAGATGGGCGCGCTCCCGGGAGCGCGCTGCGTCTGGTTATCAGCCGACCCGCAGGTGGTGGCCAAGCCACGCAGCTGGCCCAGACAGGTCCAGCCGCGCAGCGCCCTCACCCGCCTCAGGCCAGCGGGTCTTTCAGAATGATGGTGTCGCGGCGGTCGGGGCCGGTGGAGACGATCTCGATCGGCGCGCCCACCAGGCTCTCCAGCCTGCGCAGATAATTGCGCGCATTCTCCGGCAGGGCGTCGTATTCCCGAACCCCGACGGTCGACTCGGTCCAGCCCGGCATCTCCTCGTAGACCGGCACGCAGTCGGCCAGCGCCTCGGCGCCCACCGGCAGCGTCTGGGTTTCCTTGCCATTGACCCGGTAACCGACGCAGATGCGAATGCTGGCCAGCCCGTCCAGCACGTCCAGCTTGGTGATGCACAGGCCGCTGATGCTGTTGTTGAACACCGAACGACGCAGGGCGACGGCATCGAACCAGCCGCAGCGCCGGGCCCGACCGGTGGTCGCGCCCACTTCGCCGCCTCGCACCGCCAGATGCCCGCCGATCTCGTCATGCAGCTCAGTCGGAAACGGCCCCGAGCCGACCCGGGTGGTATAGGCCTTGACGATCCCCAGCACGTGATCGAAGTTCAGCGGCCCCACGCCGGTGCCGGTCGCGGCGCCACCGGCGGTGGTGTTGCTGGAGGTGACATAGGGGTAGGTGCCATGATCGACATCCAGCAGGGCGCCCTGGGCGCCCTCGAACAGGATGTCGCCACCGGCCTCCTGGACCTGGCGCAGAATCTCGGTCACGTCCGCGATCATCGGCCCCAGCCATTCGGCATAGCCCAGGCACTGATCGAGGGTTTCCTGGAAGTCGACCGGCTCGGTCTTGAAGTAGTTCTGCAGCACGAAGTTGTGGAAATCCAGCACCTCGCCCAGCTTGGCCGCGAGTCGCTCGCGGTGCAGCAGGTCGTCCACCCGCAGGGCGCGACGCGCCACCTTGTCCTCGTAGGCCGGACCGATGCCACGCCCGGTGGTACCGATCTTGGCCTCGCCTCGGGCCAGCTCGCGGGCCTGATCCAGGCGCACGTGATAGGGCAGGATCAGCGGGCAGGCCGGAGAGATCCGCAGACGCTCGGCCACCGGCACGCCCAGCGCCTCCAGGCCCTGCATCTCCTCTTTCAGGGCGGACGGCGACAGCACCACGCCGTTGCCGATCAGGCAGGCCACCTTCTCGCGCAGGATGCCCGACGGGATCAGATGGAGCACCGTCTTGCGGCCATCGATGACCAGGGTGTGCCCGGCGTTGTGGCCGCCCTGGAAACGCACCACCGCGGCGCAGTTCTCCGTCAGCAGGTCGACGATCTTGCCCTTGCCCTCGTCACCCCACTGGCTGCCGATGACTACGATACGCTTGCCCATTGTTCAGTCCTGTTGCTGGCTCGTGCGCCCGCCCAGCTGCAACAGCTGATTGAGGTCCGCACTGAATCCTGTGGCGGGGCGATCCGCCCCGAAATCGGCGCCCACGCCGTTGTAACGGCCACCCCGGGCCAGCTCGCGGCCGTGACCGGGCTGGTAGGCGGCGAAGACCACGCCGGTCTGGTAGCGATAGCCACGCAGCTCGGCGAGGTCGATATGCAGCGGCAGCGCCGGCATGGCGGCGTGCAGGCTGCCGCACAGCGCATCCAGGTTGTCCAGCGCCTGCAGCAGCGATGCCCGACCGGCGAAACGGGTGCGTGCGGTGGCCAGCACGTCCCGGCCGCCGTGCAGGGTGCACAGGGCAACCAGCAGGCTGGCCTGCTCCTGCGCGATACCACGGGAGCCACACCAGGCGGCCAGATCCCCGGCCGACTTGATCTGCAGCAGGTCGAAAGCCGCCTGCTCGTCCTCCGCGCTCAGCGCCAGCTCGGCGGCCAGAGCCCGGAATATGCCCACATGGCCAATGTCCAGATGCGGCTGGCTGATGCCGCAGCTATCCAGAATGGCGAGCATCAGTCGGATGATCTCGTCGTCCGCCGCGACGCTGTCATCACCGAACAGCTCGGCACCCAGCTGGCGCAGGCAGCGCGCGCCCCCCGGCACATCCGGCCGGGTGCGCACCACGGTCCCCAGGTAGCACAGGCGCGAACTGCCCACCCCGCCGAGGTGGCGCCGCGCATCGATGCGCGCCGCCTGCGGGGTGATGTCCGCCCGCACCGCCAGCTGTCGTCCGCTGAGCTGGTCC
>JBFJTN010000094.1:0-12447 GCA_041625325.1 Oceanococcus sp.
AGGCCAGGTCGGTGGAAGACGCCCGCCTGCTGCAATACGTGCGCCAGCACGAACGGCTGCACCCGAAGATCAGCAGCGACCGCAGGAGTTCGCGCACCGACATCTTCGAGATCCTGTTCGGCGCGGACGAGGACGCCAAACGTCGGGCCCATGCGATTTTCGACCGCGCCTATGGCAAGCGTTTCGGCGCGGTCAGGCCCATGGAAGCCTCGATCACCGCCGTGCTGGAGGACTTCAGGGCCCTGGGGCTGCGCACCGGCGTGCTGTCCAACCGGCGCCGCGAATACATGGCGCATGAACTCTGGGCCGTGGAGGACGGGCGCTGGGTCGCGCTGTTCGACACCATGATCTGCGGCGACGACGTGGCCCGGCGCAAGCCGGCTCCGGACCTGATCCTCAAGGCGCTGGACAGCCTTGAAGCGCAAGCCTCGCCACAGTGCTGGTATCTGGGGGACAGCACCACCGACATCATCGCGGCGAAGCAGGCCGGCGTCACCGCCCTGTTCTACAACGGCGCCGGCTGGGACCAGGCCTGGCTCGACAAGATCTTTCCCGGGAGCGCGCGCCACCCCCACCGACCGGACGCGGTGGTGGCCAGCTTCACCGAGCTGCGGGCGCTGGTCCGGCAGTTCCTGAGTCCGCCCGCCCGGAGCTGAAGCGGGCCAGGATGGGCCAAGGCCGGGCGCCCGGCCGGCCATGAAAAAGGGCCCGCCGTCCGTTGGGACGACGGGCCCCCGGGAGACAGGCCGAAACGTGGTGGTCAGCCTGTTCAGGGAAACGAAGGACCGGGACAGTGACGCGGCGTCCCGGCCAAGGGGGAGTCACCCACCGCTTTGTTGGTTGACACTGTAGACCGGTGCCCGGCGCATTTCCGTGATATTTGTCACAGGGTCGCGCCCCATCTGCAGCCGGCGATCAGGCCGCCGCGGGTTGTTCCGGCGGCGGGAACAGCTCGCGCAACTGGCGCAGGGACTGCTGCGCACCGCAGGGTTCACGGGCCGGCTGTTTCAGGAAGCGGTCGAGCTGCGGCCACAGCGCGATGGCCTGGTCGACCACCGGATCGCTGCCCCGGCTGTAAGCGCCCAGCTTGATCATGTCCTGATTGCGCCGATAGGCGGAATACAGGCGCTTGAAGCGCACCACCGCCTGCTGATGCTCGGCATTCTGCAGGTCACGGGCCACCCGGCTGACCGAGGATTCGATGTCGATGGCCGGGTAATGACCGGCATCGGCCAGGTCACGGGTCAGCACCACATGGCCATCCAGAATGGCCCGGGCCGTGTCTCCGATGGGATCCTGCATGTCATCGCCCTCGACCAGCACCGTGTAGACGCCGGTGATGGTGCCTCCTCCGGGCTCGGCATTGCCGGCCCGTTCGACCAGCTGCGGAATCCGGGTGAACACCGACGGCGGGTAACCGCGGGTGGCCGGCGGCTCGCCAACCGCCAGACCGATCTCCCGCTGGGCCTGGGCAAAGCGGGTCAGGGAATCCATCAGGAGCAGGACATCCTTGCCCTCATCGCGAAATCCTTCGGCCAGCGCCGTGGCCAGGTAGGCCGCGCGCAGGCGCATCAGCGGCGACTGATCGGCGGGCACCGCCACGACCACGGCCTTGCGCAAGCCGGCCTCGCCCAGGGTATTCACCACGAAATCGCGGACCTCACGCCCGCGCTCGCCGATCAGGCCGACCACGATCACGTCCGCCGTGGTGTAGCGGGTCATCATGCCGAGCAGCGAGCTCTTGCCCACGCCCGAGCCGGCAAACAGGCCGATGCGCTGGCCGCGCCCGATGGTCAACAGGGCATTGATCGCCCGCACGCCCACATCCAGCGGCTGGTCGACCGGCGCGCGGATCAGGGGATTCAGGGGTGGCGCATGCAGACGCCCGAAGCGTTCGGGACGCAGGCGGCCGCGACCGTCGATCGGGCGGCCTTCACCGTCCAGCACCCGACCGAGGATCGCATGGCCCAGGGGCACCTCAGCCTGGCGGCCCAGTGGGGTGACCCGGGCGTTGGGCTTGATATGGGTCATCTGTCCTGCCGGCATCAGATGAATGCGATCCCCGGAGAAACCGACCACCTCCGCCTCCACGCCGGGACCGTCCTGATCCTCGATCCGGCAGCGGGTGCCGATATCGGCGTGGCAGCCCTCCGCCACCAGGGTCAAGCCGACCACCTGTCGCAGGCTGCCGCTGACCACCAGACCCGATGACAGGCCGGTACGGGCGCCGCGGCTGGCCAGCCGGTCGGCCAGTTCCAGCTGCCGGGCCTGACGAAACTGCCGGCGGGCGTCCGTCTCAGCCATGCAGCATTTCCGCGGCGAGCCGGTCCAGGCGCTGCTGCAGCCGGCCATCGACTTCGGCCAGCCCCCGTTTCACCCGCACATCGCCCGACTGCAGATTGGGATCGGCATGCAGGGACCAGCTGGCGTCCGGCCCCACGGTCTCGTTGAGGAACTTGAGATCCTGCGGATGCAGGTACACATCGACGGTCGACTCCAGTTCATCGCCCAGCACGTCCACCGCCTGGCGGATCAGCGCCTGCAGGCTTTCCCCGTCCTCCCGCACCGCCTTGCCGACGATGCGCCGGGCCAGGATCAGCGCGAGATTGCTCAGGCTCTGCTCCAGGTCGCGATCCAGCTCGTCCAGCGGGGCGGCGAGCGCCGCCGAGATGATGCTCAGCCGCTCCACCGCGGCATTGACCGCCTCCTGGCCGGCAGCCAGTCCTTCGGCCCGGCCACGGGCATAGGCTTCGTCATAAGCGCGCTGCTGCAGCGCGTGCAGATCGGCGGCGGTGGGTGGCCCGGGCTCCTCGCCCTCTTCCACCGTGACCTTGTCGGACGCCGCGCTGCTGAACTCCGGCATGACCCAGGACTGGGCATCCCGGATGTTATGCCAGACCCGCTCATCATCCCCGGGACTCACAACATCTCCTCGCTCTGTCCACCCAGGCTGAGTTCACCCTGCTCGGCCAGCTTGCGCGCCGAGGCCAGAATCTCCTTCTGCGCCGCATTGACATCGGACAGCTTGGCCGGACCGGCGGCTTCCAGGTCGTCCTGCAGCATTTCCGCGGCGCGCTGCGACATGTTGGCGAAGATCTTGTCCTTGACCTGCTTCTCGGCGCCCTTGAGCGCCAGCACCAGCTGGTCGTTCTGGCACTCGCGCAGCAGCCGCTGCATCGAGCGGTCGTCCATGTCCGCGAGATTGTCGAACACGAACATCAGGTCCTCGATCTTCTGACCCAGGGCCTCGTCCTCCTCTCGCACCCACTCCATCAGCTGCTGTTCGGCGCTGGCGTCCATCATGTTCATGATCGAGGCGGCGACCTTGACCCCGCCCACGCTGGAGGCCTTCAGATTGCCGGTGCCGGAGAACTGGCGCTCCATGATCTCGTCCAGCTCCTTGAGCGCGGCCGGCTGGATGCCATCCAGACTGGCGATGCGCATCAGCACGTCGACCCGCACCCGTTCCGGCAGCAGGTTGAGGATCTCCGCCGACTGGTCGGCGTCCAGATAGGCCAGCACGATGGCGATGATCTGAGGGTGTTCGTTGCGGATGAGTTCGGCGACCGAACGCGTTTCCATCCATTTCAGGGCGTCCAGGCCCTTGGAATTGCGCCCGATCAGAATCCGGTCGATCAGGCTGCCCGCCTTGTCCTCGCCCAGAGCCGAGGTCAGCACCTTGCGGACATAGTCATCGCTGCCCACGCCCAGCGAGGTCTGCGAATCCAGCGCCTCGGCGAATTCGTCGATGACCTGCTCCATGCGCTCCTTGGACACATTGCGCAGGGAAGCCATGGCCGAGCCCACCCGCTGCACCGCCTTGGCACCCATGTGCTTGAGCACCTCGGCTGCCGTGTCCTCGCCCAGCGACATGAGCAGGATCGCCGCACGCTCATCGCCACCGATGTCCTGGCCGGCCTCACTCATCGCCCACCCACTGCTTCATCAGCTGCGCCACCCGCTTGGGGTCTTCGCTCACCACCTCGCGCGCGGCCTTGAGCTTCTTGTCCATGCTGTTGGAGCCGCGCTTGAACTCGAAATCCTCATCCTCTTCGTCGGCCAGGGCCGCGCCCGCGCCGCCGGCCAGCATGGCCGAAGGCAGGGTCTGGGCCTGGATCGGCGGCGCCTTGAGCGCCGACTTCAGTGCCGGCCGCAGCACCAGGAAGGCGATGACCAGCAGCACGATGGCGCCGAGCAGCTGGCGCAGCACGTCCATGACCAGGGGCTGCTCCCACAGGGGCACATCCAGATCCGGCACGGCTTCGGCCGGAACGAAGCTGATGTTCTGCACGCTGACGCTGTCGCCTCGCTGGGCATCGAAGCCGATGGCCTGGCGGACCAGGGCTTCGATCTGCTGCAGCTGTTCCTGGCTCAGCGGCGCGCTGCCCGCTTCGGCGCCCGCAGCCGGCAGGTGATCGACCAGGACCGCGGCACTGATCCGGCGCATGCGCCCCGGCTCGCTGAGGGTGCGGCTGACCGTCCGGTCGATCTCGAAATTGCGCGTCGTGGACCGGCTGCGCAGGCTGCTGTCCTGCTCCGGCCGGTCTCCCTCCGCAGGCGCCCGGTTGGACAGGGCGCCCGGCACCCCCGCGGCATTGAGCTCGGCGTCACGATTTTCCGACAGCTGTTCGCTGCGCAGCACCCCGCCCTCCGGCGCGTAGCTCTCGCGGGTTTCCTCGATCTGGCTGAAATCCAGATCCACGCTGACCTGGGCGCTGATCCGCCCCGGCCCCATGATGGGCAGCAGCAGCTGCTCGATCCGGCTGCGGTACTTGTCCTCCAGCTGGCTGCGGAATTCCAGCTGGGTGCTGGACAGGCTCATGCCCTCGTCACCGCTGCTGCTGAGCAGCCGCCCGGCTTCGTCGACCACGCTGACATTGCTGGCCAGCAGGTCCGGAATGCTGGAGGCGACGAGGTGCACCACCGCGTCCACCTGGCCCTGCTCCAGACGCCGCCCGGGGTACAGGGACAGCAGCACCGAGGCGCCCGCATTCTGGCGTGAACGGGCGAAGGCGCTGCGCTTGGGCAGGGCCAGATGGACCCGCGCGCTGCGCACCGGCTGCAGCTGGCTGATGGTGCGCGCCAGCTCGGTTTCCAGGGCGTGGTGATAGCGCGCGTTCTCCAGGAACTGGCTGACCCCGATGCCCTGTTCCTCACGGATCAGCTCGAAGCCCCCGCCGGCACTGCGCGGCAGGCCCTCGCTGGCCAGCGCCATGCGCGCCTGATGCACGTCGGCCGCGGCGACCAGGATGGCGCCGCTGGTCTTGTCCTGGCGGTACGCGATGCCGGCGCTGTCCAGCGCCTCGATCAGCTCGGCATTGTCGCGGTCGGACAGGCCGCTGTAGAGCGTCTGCATGGCCGGCTGCTGGGACCACATGTAGACCGTCACCCCCAGGGCCACGGCCAGGGCGATGCCGACCAGGGCCGCCAGCTGCCGCACCCCGGGACTGGCCGCCAGCTGATTCAGGCTGAAGTTCTGCAGGGCGCCGGCCGGCGCCGGTGCCGCGGTATCGGGGACCCCCGTGGTCTCTGCCATGGTCAGTCAGGGCCTCAGATCGGCATGTTCATGATGTCCTGATAGCTCGAAACCAGCCGGTTTCGCACCTCGGCCATCGCCTTGAAGGACACCTGTGCCTGATTCAGCGACATCATCACGTCAGCCAGCTCGACCCCGGGCGTGCCGCGGGCGAAATCCTGGCTCATCGCGGCGGCCTTCTGCTGGGTCTGGTTGACGCCCTGGATCGCATCGGCGAGCAGCTCGCCGAACTGAGCCTTGTCCTGGGCGGGCGCCGCGGCAGCCTGGGCCGGCGGGTTCTGCTGCGCCTGCAGCTGCCGGATCTGATTGAGTACGCTATTGATATTGCTGGTATTGATGCTCATGTCTCGCTCTCCGCAGCAGTCAGCCCCCGGGGCCCGAAGTGACGTTATTCAGACGCAGGCAAGGCCCGTGCCGCGAAACACTCAGGAGTGCTGCTGTTGCCGCTGCAGGTCGTACTTGCGCAGCTTCTCGACCAGGGTCGTGCGCCGCAGCTTCAGCAGATGAGCCGCCTGGGACACCACGCCACCGGCTTGCTCCAGCGCCTGACGGATCAGGGCCTGCTCGATGTTGGCCATGTGCTGCTTCAGGTCAATGCCGTCGTCCGGCAGCTGGCCGGGGGCCACGCCATCCTTCAGCGCGACCGCGAAGCCATCCGCCAACTCGTCCTCAGGATCCGCGAGAGCGGCCCTGGGGCTGGCGCCACTGGGCTGATAGCGTTCCGGCAGCTGGTCGACCTCGATCGTGCCATTCGGATGCAGGACCGCCAGGCGCTCGACCAGATTGGCCAGCTCCCGCACGTTGCCGGGCCAGACATAGGAGCGCAGGGCGTGAATCGCCTCCGGAGAGAAGCGCACGTCGCCGCGGCCGATGTCCCGCAACTCGTCCGACAGCTCGGTGATCAGCAGCGGCAGATCTTCGAGCCGGTCGCGCAGGGCGGGCATCTCGATCGGAAACACGTTGAGGCGATAGAACAGATCCTCCCGGAACAGTCCCTCCTCGATGCGGGTCTCCAGATTGCGGTGGGTGGCGGCGATGATGCGCACATCGCACTGCCGCGAGGCATTGCTGCCCACCCGCTCGTAGGTGCGCTCCTGCAGCACGCGCAGGATCTTGACCTGCATGGGCAGGCTCATGTCACCGATTTCATCCAGGAACAGGGTGCCGCCCTCGGCCAGTTCGAAGCGGCCCTCGCGGGAGGTGATGGCCCCGGTGAAGGCGCCCTTCTCATGCCCGAACAGTTCCGATTCCAGCAGCTCGGAGGGAATCGCCCCGCAGTTGACCGCCACGAAGGGCCGGCCGCGACGACCGGAGCTCTCGTGGATGGCGCGGGCCACCACTTCCTTGCCGGTGCCGGATTCCCCGGTCACCAGCACGGTGGTATCGAAGGCCGCCACCTGGGAGATCATCTTGCGCACCCGGCGGATCGACAGGGTATTGCCGGTGGGGCCCTCGGCCTGGGGCACCTCCTGGGCGTCCAGGTGCTGCACGCTGATCCGACGCAGGATTTCGGTGAGCTGCGGCGCGCGGATCGGGTAATCCAGCGACCAGACGTCAGCCTCGTCGAAACCCAGGGTTTCGTCGTGCAGCTCCGGCAGCATCAGCAGGGGGGCATGCTGCGGATCGGCCTTCAGCCACTTGCGGGCGGCATCACGCTGCCCCTTGTTCAGCCGGCCCAGGATGACGGCAAGGAACTCGCGGGGCTGGTCGGCCGGCAGGGTGTTCTCGTCGAAGTCATGGATTTCCGGGTTGTAGTCCACGAATTCCAGGACCGCGTGGATCTGGGTGGCGCGCTCGGCGTCACCATCAAGCAGCAAAATTCGCGAAGTCGACATCACCCCTCCGGATCTCTTCAATCAGCCGCGCCACGGAACCCAGGAAGTCGGCCTTGTTGATGAATGCGTCCGCACCCGCCTTGGCGGCATGGGAGCGATGTTCCGAATCGTCATAGATGCTGACAATCGCGATGATCGGCGGATCATCCTGCGCCTTGATCAGGCGCGTGGCCTGTATGCCACCCATGCGCGGCATCGACAGGTCCATGATCAGCAGATCGGGACGCAGCTTCTCGCACAGGTGAATGGCTTCCTCGCCGTCGCAGCCGAGGCCGATCAGCTCCACGCCATCGACTTCCTCGAGCAGGACCTGGGCGAGCCGGCGAAAGTCGACATGGTCATCGACCACGACCGTTCTGATGTTGTCCATAGCTTTCTCCCTCACGGCCGATCAGCAGGCCAGCCTGGTTTCCGGGGATCCGTAGACGCGCCGCTGCATCACCGACTTTACCCGATATTGTTCCAGGCGGTCCCGGGATGAAGCGATGCCCAGGGCCTCGCGATATTTGGCGATGGTGCGGCGGGCGATCTTCACCCCGCGGCGGGCCAGAATGGCCGCGATGTCGACGTCGCGCAGGGGCTGATCCGGCGCCTCGCCACTGACCAGCTTCTCGATCATGGCCTTCACCGCCGTGCCGGACGCCGACACGCCTTCGGCGGTGACCAGCTGGCTGGGGAAGAAGGTCTTGAGCGAAAACACGCCATGCGGGGTCTGTACATACTTGCTCGTTGTGATGCGGGAAATCGTGCTCTCGTGCACGCCGATCGCATCAGCGACCTGGCGCAGGGTGAGCGGGCACAGCGCGGTCTGGCCGCGCTGCAGGAAGGCCTGCTGGCACTCGAAGATGTACTGGGTGGCGCGCAGCAGGGTGTCATTGCGCATTTCCACGCTGCGCAGCAGCCAGCGCGCCTCCTGCAGCTGGGTGCGCAGGGCCTTGGCCCGGCTGTCCTCCGAGACGGCACGCTCGTAATCGGGGTTGATCCGCAGGCTCGGTACCGCCGAGTTGTTCAGGGAAACGTTCCAGCCCCCCTCGCCGGCTTCCACGCGGACATCCGGAATCACCACGCTGGCCAGCTCCACTTCTGCCGCCGGCTTCGGACTGAGGCTGCGGATCAGGCGGATGGCTTCGGCGACAGCGTCCTCGCTGGCGTCCAGAGCGCGGCCCAGTTCCTGCAGGTCCATCCGCGCCAGGCTGTCCAGATGGTCGGCAACGATGGCCAGGGCCAGCGCGCGGCCGGGCATGCTGTCGGCCAGTTCTTCCAGCTGGATCTGCAGGCATTCGGCCAGGTTGCGGGCGCCGAAGCCGACCGGTTCCAGGCGCTGCAGCACATGCAGCACCGCCTCGACCTCGGCCGGGCTCACCGGCTCGCTGAGGGACAGTTCATTGGCGATGACCCGGGTGGAACAGCCGAGATAGCCGTTGTCGTCGGTGGCATCGACGATCGCCGCGGCGATGCGCAGACTGCCCTCGTCGTTGAGCTGCAACTGGGCCTGCTCCAGGATGCGCATGGGCACCTTGTGCTCGGCCTCGACCAGGCGGTCCTCGAAACGGTAGTCGTCGTCAGCGGTCGGCCGACTGCTGGCCGTCCAGCTGTCCCGCTGCGGCCGGTCGGCGTCCACGGAGACCAGGGAGCCGGCGGCGGCATCCTCGTCGATCTCCAGCATGACATTGTCTTCCAGCGCGGCCTTGAGCTCGTCGGCGAGTTCCTCCGCCGACAGCTGCAGGAAGCGGATGGACTCTGCCAGCTGTGGCGTCATCGCCACCTTCTGGCTGATCTTGAGACTCAGGGCCTGCTGCATGTCTTCTCCTCTCCTCCGCGACAGGATTGGGTCGCTCCTGGGGAGACAGCATCCGGCTCAACTCGTCAAGAAAATGTCATTCGCCATCCCTATGCAAATTCGAGGCCTGCCGGTTCTGGGCCAGGGCCCGGCGATGGCGGCGGAATATGTGCCGCGACAGGGCTTCCGTCAGCTCCTCGGACAAGGCGGCGAAGCGCAGTTCGCGACGCCCGTCCACCGCCGGGGACAGCTGCTCCACCGGCAGAACCAGTGGCTGGGGCAGTACATCATTGAGGTACAGCGCCACGCTGCGGGTGGGCCCGGCCGGCTCCGGCAGCGCGTCGGCGTCGAAGCGCAGTCCGTCCAGCGAGACGGTGACCGCCACCGGCGCGGGCAGCGCGCACTGGGCGCGCCAGAATCCGGCGAACATCTGGATCAGCACGTTCAGCTTGTTGTCCAGCTGCTGCAGTTCCGGACCGCGCGTGTCGGATTCCTCGCCGGTCGGCGTGAAGTGCATCTCCAGGGCGGAGACCGCCGTGAGCACGCCGATGTTGGCCTGGTCCGACACCATGGCGTCGCCATCCTGCAGGCGCAGGGCGCAGCGATCCTCATAGCAGGGGCCGTCGGGCAGAGACATGTCGGGATTCCGAATGCGCCGGCTTGTGGCCGGACCTAGCGGATATCCAGCCAGGCGGCGTAGATCTGCGACAGCAGGTCCATGCACTCGAGCAGGGCTTCCTGATCCCGGCGGCGGTTGGCGTGCAGCAGGCGCCGCTGCACGTAGTCATAGAGATTTTCCATTTCGGCGGCGAGTTCGCCGCCCTGGGCGTGGTCCAGGGAACTGCGCAGCTCCGCCACGATGACGCCGGCGGCGCCGATCTTGGCGGCGGCCTGCGGGTAGTCCGCGTTCATCAGGGCCACCCGGGCGGCCCCGGCGCGTTCGATCGCGCCCCCCAGCAGCAGGCTGACCAGTCCATGCGGATCAGCTGCGGCCACGCCGCTGCTGGTGGCAACGGTCTGGTAGGTGCTGGAAGCGTAGGCGTTGGTGGCGGCGTACATTGGCAATCTCCTTTATGTCCTGTAGGACTTATCGGTCTGGCGGGAGATTTCTGAAGCCTGCGGCAAGGACTTTTGCTGAGGCGGTCGGCGCGGCGCTGTCTGCCGAGCCCGCGCGCGCCGGGCAGCACCGCCCAACGGGTCTGCCGGCCCAGCCCGCCCCGTCAGCTGGAGCTGCCGCCGCTGCGCACGCCGGGCAGGTTGGCCAGTTGCTGGCTGAGATAGCTGCTGACCTGCTGCATCTGCGCCAGCATGGCGTCCAGCGCGGTGAACTGCTTGAGATAGCGGGCCTCCACCTGCTCCATGCGCAGGTCCAGCGCCTCACGCCGGTCGCTGATGCGTTCCAGCTGGGCGTTCAGCGTGTCCATGCGCGCGCTGATCACGCCGTCGCCGTCCACATAGCGCCCCGCCAGCTGGGTCAGCGTCTCGGTGAAACTGCCGCTGCCGCTGAAGAAATTGCGCACGCCGCTGGCATCGCTGGCGATGGCATCGGCCAGGGCCGATTCGTCCAGGCTCATGCGCCCGTCCACATCCAGGCTGATACCCAGCTCGCCCAGCGTGTTGGTGGCGCCGCCGCCATAACTCTCCGACAGCGAGATGCGCAGCTGGCTGCGCAGGCCGCGCAGCATGGAATCGGCATTCAGCGAGCCGGCCCCCTCACCGCTGGCATCCGCGCTGCCCAGCGTCTGCGCGGTATCCAGATAGGCGTTGTAGGCCTCCACGAAGGCCTTGACCGATTCGCTGAAGGCCGCGTCATCGCGCTGTACGGTCAGATCAAGGCTGGCCCCTGCGGTGCTCTGCTTGAGGCTGATGCTCAGGCCGTCGATGGCCCCGGTCACCGTGTTGGAACTGGAGGTGATCAGCTGGCCATCGATGCGGATCTGGGCATCCTGGAAACCGCGCGTGGTGGCCAGGTCGTTGACCAGGTCGTTCAGACCTGCCGAACTGCCGCCCGCGGCCGCGATCTGAATCTCGCTCTCGCTGCCGGTGTCGCCGGAACCGAGCACCAGGACCGCGCCGGCATCCCCATTGATGATCGTGGCCACCACCCCGGGATTGTCCGCCGCGCCATTGATGGCGTCGCGGATGTCGCTCAGGCTCGTCGCGCCGGCCAGGATGTCCACCGAGAAATTCTGCCCGCCCAGGGAGATATCCAGGCGGCCCTCGCCCACCTCCGCATCGGCCGAGGCCAGCGGCGTGGCCGTGGTCATGCGATGGGACTGGGCCAGCTGCAGCACCTCGACCTGGTAGCTGCCGATGCCCGCGCCAGGACTGGCCGTGGCGGAAAAATAGCTGTCGTCCGCCACGCTGGTCTGGCGGGCGCTGATCACATCGGGATCATCCAGCTTGCCCAGCGCCGCGTTCAGCTGATCGATGGCGCTCTTCAGCGCCCCCAGCCCCGACAGCTGGAAGTTGGTCCGGGATTCCTGCCGGTTGAGCTGCAGGGCAAAGGGCTGCCGCTCGGCCGACACCAGATTGTTGACCAGCCCCGCGACATCCAGACCGGAGCCGACGCCTGCTGAGGAAATTGTTGGCATGTCAGTGCACCTGCAATCCGCGTGCCCTCAGGCCCGCGCGTCGAAGCCCAGCTTGCCGCTGGCCTGGATCTGCTCGATCCGCTCGGCAATGCGCAGCACCACCTCGGATGGCACCTGCCGGATCACTTCGCCATCCTGGTCGAGCAGGCTCACCACCAGGCGCTCGCTGTCCTGGTCGATCCGGAACTGCAGCGAAGAGTCCGCACCACGGATGACATTGGCACCCAGCCCATCGAAACGGCGCCGCTCCGAGGAATCACGGGCGCCTCCGGATTCCGCTTCCCGGGCCGCATCCACCGGGGACACGGCGCGGACCGGGCGCGGCACATCGGCCGGGACCGGCTGCTGCTGAGCCAGGTGCGTGAGGGGGGATACGTCAATCATTTTCGGTCTCCGGTTGCGGGCCGGATCAGCGGGAAGCCCCGCCGATCCGGCCCTGCGGCATCACGGTGCCGTCATCAACCCAGCAGGCTGAGCACGTTCTGCGGCGCCACATTGGCCTGGGCCAGCATGGCCGTGCCGGCTTGCTGCAGGATCTGCGCCCGGGTCAGGGCCGCGGTCTCCGCGGCAAAGTCCGCATCACGAATCCGCGAGCGGGCCGCCGACAGGTTCTCCGAGGTGGTCTGCAGGCTGGCAATCTTCGATTCCATGCGGTTCTGCACCGCACCCAGATCGGCGCGGGTGCCGTTCACCGTATCCAGC
>JBFJTN010000095.1:0-12356 GCA_041625325.1 Oceanococcus sp.
GGCCTGGGCAATGCCGGTGCGCTGCTGATAGCCCTTGGACAGGGAGCCGATGAGCTGCCGGCTGACCGGTTCCAGACCGCAGGCCGCGATGGCGCGTTCCACCGCGTCGCCCACCCCGGCGCGGGGTACGCCATGCAGGCGCGCGCAGAAGCGCAGATACTCACGGACGCTCAACTCGGGATGCAGGGGAGGCTGTTCCGGCAGGTAGCCGAGCAGGGCACGGGCGCGTTCCGGTGCGCGGGCCATGTCGATGCCGCCGATCTGCACCTGGCCGGCATGCGGCGCCAGGGTGCCGGTGAGCATGCGCAGGCTGGTGGTCTTGCCGGCGCCATTGGGCCCCAGCAGACCCAGCACCTCGCCGCGACGCAGTTCCAGATTCAGATCCTGCACCACAAGGTGCGGTCCGTAGCGCCGGCACAGGCCCTGCGCGGAAACGAGAATCTCGGCGTCGAGGTCGATCATGGGCGCAGGGGTGGGGCGAGGCTCGGGCAGGGAGGGCAGAGGCCAAGCTTAGTCAATTCCGGGCCCGGCGGCGATGCCTGCGGGTGCGGCTGCCGGCCCCAACGAAAAATGCCCGCGGCAGCGGGCATTTCGAAGATCAGAAGGCGCCGGGCCTTACTTGATCTTGGCTTCCTTGAACTCGACGTGCTTGCGCACCACCGGGTCGTACTTCTTGAACACGAACTTGTCAGGCGTGTTGCGCTTGTTCTTGTCGGTCGTGTAGTAGTAACCGGTGCCGGCCGTGGACACCAGCTTGATCTTTTCGCGTACGGTCTTGGCCATGACTTATACCTTTTCGCCGCGGGAACGCAGATCGCTCAGCACGGCATCGATGCCGCGCTTGTCGATGATCCGCAGACCGTGATGGGAAACGCGCAGGCGGACGAAGCGCTTTTCGCTCTCCACCCAGAAGCGCTTGCTCTGCAAATTCGGCAGGAAACGACGCCGCGTCTTGCGGTTCGCATGCGAGACGTTGTTGCCGGACTGGGGGCCCTTGCCCGTCACCTGACAGATGCGTGACATGATTGTGATCCTGAGAAGCTTGGCTGCGTCAACGACGCAAAGGGCGCGCTTTATAGCAGTTTCCCGGCAAGGGGGCAAGCGCAGCCCCCTGCGCCGGGCCTGGCCCGAGGTCGGGCCGACGCATCGCCGCGCAGCTTTCGCGCCGTGGTCCGAGGCCTCGCCGGCGGTCAGCAGCTGACCGTCCCGGCAGGGCGCGGCGCCGCATCATAGCAGGCCTCGCGCGGCGAAGCTGACGCAGTCGCCGTCGCCGACCACGATGTGATCCAGCACCCGCACGTCGATCAGGCCCAGGGCCTCGCTCAGCCGTCCGGTCAGCTGGCGGTCCGCCGCGCTGGGTTCCGCCACCCCGGAGGGGTGGTTGTGGGCCAGGATCACCGCGGCCGCGTTATGGCGCAGGGCGGCCCGTACCACCTCGCGCGGGTACACGCTGGCGCCGTTGATGGTGCCGTGAAACAGGTCCTGGATCTGGATCAGGCGATGCCGGGTGTCCAGCCAGACGCAGCAGAACACTTCCTGCGGGTGCGGGCGCAGATGGCGGATCAGCAGGGCTTCGGCGTCGCTGGGACTGCTCAGACTGGCGCCGCGCCGCCAGGGCTCGCGCAGTTCCCGGGCGGCCATGGCCAGCACCGCCTGCAGCTGCGCGTACTTGGCCGGCCCCAGCCCCGGGGTCTGGCAGAAATCACTCTGGCTGGCACCGAGCAGGTCGCGCAGGCCACCGAAGCGCGCCAGCAGCTCGCGCGCCAGGTCCAGCGCGCTGCGCCCGCGGGTGCCGGTGCGCAGGAAGATGGCCAGCAGCTCGGCGTCACTGAGCGCCTGCGGGCCAAGCGTCAGCAGTTTCTCGCGCGGTCGTTCGGCCAGCGGCCATTGGCTGATCGCCATCTGCGGTTCCCCGGTCATTCCCGGTAGACTTTACGCATCCAAGCCACAGTTCCGGACCTGGGATGAACATATTGCTGGGCGTCAGCGGCGGCATCGCCGCCTACAAGAGTGCCGATCTGGTGCGGCGCCTGCGCGAGCGGGGCTGCGAGGTCCAGGTCGTGATGACCCAGGGCGCGCAGCAGTTCGTGACCCCGCTGACCTTTCAGGCCGTGTCCGGCCGGCCGGTGCGCAGCTCCCTGCTGGATCCGGCCGCCGAGGCGGCCATGGGCCATATCGAGCTGGCCCGCTGGGCCGACCGCATCCTGATCGCTCCGGCCACCGCGGACCTGATCGGCCGTCTGGCGGCGGGCCTGGCGGATGACCTGCTGACCACCCTGTGTCTGGCCAGCACCGCGCCGATCGCGCTGGCCCCGGCCATGAACCAGCAGATGTGGCAGGCCCAGGCGGTGCAGGACAACATCGCCACCCTGCAGAACCGCGGGGTGGAGATCTTCGGCCCGGGCAGCGGCGATCAGGCCTGTGGCGAGGTGGGCCCGGGGCGTATGCTGGAGCCGCTGGAACTGGCCGAACTGATCACCGGCACCGCCACCGATGGCCTGCTAAGCGGCCTCAAGGTGCTGCTCACCGCCGGCCCCACCCGCGAGGCGCTGGATCCGGTGCGCTTCCTGACCAACCGCTCCTCCGGCAAGATGGGCTTCGCCCTGGCCGCGGCCTGTCAGGCCGCCGGCGCCGAGGTGGACCTGATCGCCGGGCCGGTCAATCTGCCCACCCCGATCGGGGTGCGCCGGCACAATGTGACCAGCGCGGACGAGATGATGGCCCGGGCCGATGCGCTGGTCGCCGGCAGGCAGATCTTCATCGCCACCGCCGCGGTGGTGGATTACAAGCCGGCGGAACAGCGCAGCCACAAGATCAAGAAGTCGGCCGAGACCATGGCCCTGAAGCTGGAGAAGACCGTCGACGTGCTGGCCACCCTGTCGCGCCGCGAGCCGGGACTGTTCACGGTGGGCTTCGCGGCCGAGACCCATGAGGTCGAGCGTTACGCCCGGGACAAGATGCAGCGCAAGAACCTGGACATGGTCTGCGCCAATCAGGTCGGCGAGGGGCAGGGCTTCGACGTCGACCACAATGCCCTGTCGGTCTACTGGCCGGGCGGGCAGCGCGAACTGGGCTCCAAGAGCAAGCGCGCCCTGGCCGATGAGCTGGTCGAACTGATCGCCACCCGCTATGCGGCCGGCGCCTCGGGTCTGGCGGACGAGGCCTAAGACTCACACCACAAACCCCAAGACATGCACAAGATTCAGTACAGGATTCTCGATCCGCGCCTGGGCGCGGAATTCCCGCTGCCGGCCTACGCTACCGATGGCTCGGCCGGCCTGGACCTGCGCGCCTGCCTGGACGCGCCGCTGGAGCTGATGCCGGGGCAGACCGAGCTGATTCCCACCGGCATGGCCATCCATATCGGTGATCCGGCGCTGGCGGCGATGATCCTGCCGCGCTCGGGCCTGGGCCACAAGCACGGCATCGTGCTGGGCAATCTGGTCGGCCTGATCGATTCCGACTATCAGGGCCAGCTGATGGTGTCCTGCTGGAATCGCGGGCAGGACGGCTTTCGCATCGCGCCGGGTGAGCGCATCGCCCAGCTGATCTTCGTGCCGGTGATCCAGGCCGAACTGCAGCAGGTGGAAGAGTTCGCCGCCTCCGATCGCGGCGAAGGTGGTTTCGGCCACACCGGGAGACACTGATGGCCCTGAATTCGAAAGAGGCGATGAACGTCGCCCACGTCCTCACCGAAGCCCTGCCCTACATCCAGCGCTTCCGCAACCGGACCGTCGTGATCAAGTACGGCGGCAATGCGATGACGGACGAAAGGCTGCAAAGCGGCTTTGCCCGGGATGTCGTCCTGATGAAGCTGGTCGGCATCGACCCGGTGGTGGTTCATGGCGGCGGCCCGCAGATCGGCCAGCTGCTGGAGCGGCTGGGCAAGAAGAGCGAGTTCATCGACGGCATGCGGGTGACCGATGCCGAGACCATGGATGTGGTCCAGATGGTGCTGGTGGGCCTGGTCAACAAGCGCATCGTCAGCCTGATCAATCAGCACGGCGGGCGCGCGGTGGGCCTGTCCGGCAAGGATGGCGGCCTGATCCGGGCGCGCAAGATCGATGGCCAGGAGGGCAAGGCCGATCTGGGCATGGTCGGCGAGGTGGAATCCATCGACCCCAGCGTGGTCAGCCGGCTGGATTCCGGCGGCTTCATCCCGGTGATCGCCCCCGTCGGGGTCGGTGATGACGGCGCCACCTACAACATCAACGCCGACCTGGTCGCCGGCAAGATGGCCAGCGTGCTGGAGGCGGAAAAGCTGATGCTGCTGACCAATACCGCCGGCGTGCTGGACAAGTCGGGCGAGCTGCTGACCGGCCTGTCCGCCCAGCGGGTGAAGGAGCTGATCGATGACGGCACGATCAGCGGCGGCATGCTGCCGAAGATTCAGTGCGCCCTGGATGCCGTCAACAGCGGCGTGCGTGCCGCCCACATCGTCGATGGCCGGGTGGAACACGCCTGCCTGCTGGAACTGTTCACCGACGAGGGCGTCGGCACCCTGATCAAGGGGCGCAGCGGCAGCTGAGCCGGCGACCTAGCGCTGGCCGGTGAGTTCCCGGAAGCGCATCAGGTCGCGCTCGAATTCGCCGGAGACGCGGGCCCGTTCGGCCTGCATCTTCTCCAGCGCACTGGCGGCGTCATTGACCGCCCTGTCCCATTGACGGATCTGGCTGGCGAGCTTGTCGGGCACCGGGTCCTTGCCTTCCGCGCGCTGGTTCAGCGAGGCCAGCGTCGCCCGGCTCTGATTGACGGATTTCTCCGCCGAGGCGATGCGCGAATCCAGGATGCCCAGCTGCTCGTCCCGCCGCAGCAGGATCTGGTCCTGGGTGGCGTAGGTGCCGAGCAGGAACTGGTCGTAGCGGGCCTGTTCCTCGGCCTCGCGCCGCGCCTTCGCTTCCGCCGCCTTCTGCGCGCGCAGGGCTTCAAGCTCTTCCGCGGACGGCGGCGCGTTCTGCTCGTCGATGACCACGCCGCGCTCGTTCAGCTCCTGCCGCTCCTGCTGGGCGTATTTGGGCGGAATGCGATCGCCGTAGTGCACGCGGCCGTCCTCGTCCACCCAGCGGTAGACCTTCGCCAGGGCGGGCGCCGAGACAAGCAGAGCAAGAATGAGGGCCAGGACGGGCATGCTGTGACAACGAACAAACAGGCCCAAAGCATACCAAGCTCCGGCGTTTACTGGTGCAGCCCGCACTCCGTCTTCGGCTTGCCGGCCCAGCGGCCCGAACGGCCCTCGCCCTTGACCGTGCAGTGGGTGCAGCCGATCGAGGAATAGCCGTGCGGCACCAGCGGGTGGAAGGGCAGCTTGTGCTCGCTGATGTAGGCGTCGCGCTCGTCCTTGCTCACGTCGATCATCGGATTGAACTTGATGATGCCGCGGCGCTCTTCGAAGACGTCCATCTGGGCCCGTTCGTCGGTCTGCCAGGACATCAGGCTGGACACCCACACGTGATAGTTGGGCTTGATCGCCTCCAGCGGCTCGACCTTGTTGATGCTGCAGCAGAAGTCCGGGTTCTTCTCGTAGGTGCGGTCGGTTTCCGTGAAGTCGTGCTTCCACTTTTCCGCGCGCAGGCTGAACACGTCGAGGTCCAGCAGCTTGGTGAGGTAGTCCTTGTACAGCACGGTTTCCAGGAAGTGGTAGCCGGTATCGATGAAGGCGATGCGCTGATCCGGGCGGATGCTCTTGATGATGTGCAGGAAGTAGGCCGAGGTCGCGGCAAAGGACGAGGTCACCAGGACCTTGTCCGGCGCGAAGTCCTCGTACAGCTGGCGCAGCCTCTGGGCGAAGTCCAGCGGCGCATAACGGCGGTTGAGCTCGGCGATGGCGTCCGCATCCAGGCCCGCACTGTTGTGCGCGGCCGGCTCGACGACGGCTTCTGCGGCTGGGCTCATCGGTTCATCCATGGGATCAGGGACGGCAAAATTACTTTATTGGAATAAGGAATGCGACGCTTGCACTAAAAACGGAATAAGAAAATAGCGAGCGATGCCGCGGTCACCGCTTCAGTCCGGGCTCGCGCCATAACGCGCGCGATAGGCGGCGATGCGGGCGTGCTGTTCCTGGGCGCCGCTGTCCCGTAGCCAGGTCTCCAGGTCGGACAAGCCGGCCAGGGCACGCACCTCCAGTTGCTGCTCGGCGGCCAGCTCGGCCACCGCGGAGCGCTCGCCCTGACCCTTTTCCTGCCGGTCGAAGGCCAGCATGGCGGCGACCGGGTTGGCGCCGGCCGCCCGGATCAGCGCGATCGCTTCGCGCGCGGCGGTGCCGGCGGTGAGCACGTCATCCAGGATCAGCACCCGCCCGGCCAGCGGGGCGCCGACGATGTTGCCGCCTTCGCCATGGTCCTTGGCTTCCTTGCGATTGAAGGCGAATGGGTGATCGTGGCCGCGTTCGGCCAGCGCGATGGCGACCGCGGTGACCAGCGGGATGCCCTTGTAGGCTGGGCCGAACAGCATGTCGAAGGCCAGGCCGCTGTCGATGATGGCCTGGGCGTAAGCTTCGGCCAGCCGGCGCATCGCCGCGCCGGAACTGATCTGCCCCAGATTGAAGAAATAGGGGCTGACCCGGCCCGACTTGAGGGTGAACTCGCCGAAGCGCAGCACGCCGCAGTCGGCCGCGAGCTGAAGGAAATCTGTCTGGTAGGCCTGCATGGTTCGGTCTTCGCTGCCGCAAGGGGCGGCCGACATTAAACCAAGTCGGGGTTCTGGCGCCATTGCGCGTAGCTGTCCAGGGCCTGCTGGCGCGAGGCTTTCAGGTCCACGATCGGCTCAGGCCGGGGGCCTCCCAGCCAGCGCCGCCGGTACTCCCCATCGGGGTCGAACTTTTCCGCCTGGGTGTCCGGATTGAAGATGCGGAAGTAGGGCGCGGCGTCAGCGCCGCAGCCGGCCACCCACTGCCAGCCCAGGCTGTTGCTGGCCAGGTCGGCGTCGACCAGGGTGTCCCAGAACCAGCGCGCCCCCTCCCGCCAGTGGATGCCGAGGTTCTTGCTCAGCAGGCTGGCGACGATCATGCGCACCCGGTTGTGCATCCAGCCGGTCTCCCACAGCTGGCGCATGCCGGCGTCGACCAGGTCGATGCCGGTTTCGCCGCGCTGCCAGGCCGCCAGTTCCGGCTGCGCCGCATCGCCGCTGCGCCAGGGAAAGCCGGCGTAACGCGGATTCAGTGCTTCATCGCAGCTTCGGGGGAAGTGAAACAGCAGGTGGCGGGCAAACTCGCGCCAGCCCAGTTCCGCCAGGAAGCGGTTGCCGGGCTCCGCGGGGCCGGCTTCGGCCAGTACCTGGCGCGGGCCGATCTCGCCGAAATGCAGATGCGGGGACAGGGCCGAGGTGCCGTCGAGGTCAGGCCGGTCGCGCCCCTGCGCATAGCCGTGCAGGCCCTGCGCGAGAAAATGATCCAGCCGGTCCAGGGCGGCGGCCTCACCGGCTTGCCAGTGGCCGGCCAGCTTGTCGGCCCAGGGGTGCCCCGGCTGGAGTTCCAGGGCCTCCAGTGGGAGCGGGTCCAGCGCGACAGGCGGCGGCAATTCGGGTGGGGCGCTGATCTGCGGCATCGGCAATTGCCGCAGGACCGCCTTCCAGAACGGGGTGAAGACCCGATAGGGCTGGCCCTGGCCGGTGGCGATCCGGTCCGGTTCGATCAGCAGGCCGGCGTCGCCGACGTGCACCTCCAGGCCGCGTTCGCGCAGCGTCCTGTCGATGTCCCGGTCGCGGGCCAGCGGGGCCGGCTCGTACAGACGGTTCCAGCTGACGGCCCGGGCCCCGCTCTGCGCGATGAGCTCGTCCAGCACCCGGGCGGCCGGGCCGCGGCGCAGCAGCAGGCGCTGGCCCTGCTGCTCCAGCGAGCGGTCCAGCTGCTGCAGGGATTGGTGCAGCCACCAGCGGCTGGCCGCGCCCGGCGCCCAGGGCGCGTCTTCCTCGGGGCTGTGGATATACACCAGCAGCAGCGGCTGCTTCTGGCTCGCGGCCCAGTCCAGCGCCGGGTTGTCGGTCAGGCGCAGGTCGCGGCGGAACCAGTGGATGACAGGCATGCGCCATTTTCTCCGGGCGAATCGAGCCGCTATTATGGCCCGCTGATTTCTCCCCATACCAAGCATGCGAATCATTAGTCTGAATGCCAACGGCATTCGTGCCGCGGGCCGCAAGGGCGTGTTCGACTGGTTGGTCGGGCAGCAGGCCGATGTGGTCTGCATCCAGGAAACCAAGGCGCAGGAGCATCAACTGGAAGGCAGCGAGCTGTACTACCCTGCCGGCTATCACTGCGCCTACGAAGATGCCACGGTGAAAAAGGGCTACAGTGGCGTGGCCCTGTACTGCCGGCGGGAGCCGGATGAGTGGGTGCGCGGTTTCGGTTCCGCCGAGTTCGACCCCGAAGGTCGCTACCTGGAAGCCCGCTATGGGGATCTCTCTGTCGTCTCGCTGTACCTGCCCTCGGGGTCTTCCAGCGAAGACCGGCAGGCGGCCAAGTACCGCTTTCTCGACGAATTCATGGTCAAGCTGCGCCAGTGGCGCGAGGATGGCCGCCGCTACATCCTCTGCGGCGACTGGAACATCGCCCACCGCGAGATCGACCTGAAGAACTGGAAGTCCAATCAGAAGAACTCCGGCTTCCTGCCCGAGGAGCGGGCCTGGATGAGCCAGGTCCTCGAAGACCTGGGCTGGCTGGATGCCTACCGCGAGCTGTACCCGGATGCCACCGGCGAGGCCTATACCTGGTGGTCGAACCGGGGCCGGGCACGGGAAAACAATGTGGGATGGCGGATCGACTATCAGATCGCCTCACCGGAGCTGAAGGGCTGCATCGAAGACGCCCGCGTCTACAAGGACGAGTTCTTCTCCGACCATGCTCCGCTCATCGTCGATTACGCACTGAGCGACTGGTGACCCCGCGCATCAGGGCCTGGCTGGACGCCGTCGCGGTCTACCGCCACCCGCGGATCGCGGCCATGCTGCTGCTGGGCTTTTCTGCCGGGCTGCCCTTTCTGCTGGTGTTTTCCACCCTGTCCGCCTGGCTGACCCAGGCCGGAATCGATCGCGCCACCATCGGCATGTTGTCCTGGGTGGGGCTGGCCTACACGGTGAAGTTCTTCTGGGCGCCGGTGGTCGACCGCCTGCCCCTGCCACTGCTAACCCGCGCCCTGGGCCGCCGCCGCTCCTGGATGCTGCTGGCCCAGGCTGGCATCGCCGGCGGGCTGGCCGGGCTGGCCCTGCAGGAGCCGACCGACAGCCTGGCGATATTTACCGGACTCGCCCTGCTGGTGGCCTTTTCCTCGGCGACCCAGGACATCGCCATCGACGCCTGGCGTATCGAAGCCATGCCGCCGGAAAAACAGGGTGCGATGGCCGCCGTGTATCAGCTGGGCTATCGACTCGCCATCGTGGTGGCCGGCGCCGGCGCGCTGTGGATCGCGGCCGATGACGGCTGGCGGGCCGCCTACCTGACGATGGCCGCGCTGGTGGGCATCGGCGTGATCACCACCCTGCTGGTGGCGGAGCCCGAGGCCCGGGTTACGGCCGAAAGCGAGCAGCGTGAGCAGCAGGTGGTGGACTGGCTGGAAGCGCGTGCGCACTGGCCGGACCCGCTGCGCGAGCTGGGCGGCTGGTTCATCGGCGCGGTGGTCTGTCCCTTCGTGGATTTCGTCGCCCGCATGGGCCCGCGCCTGGCGGTGCTGGTGCTGATGCTGATCGGCAGCTACCGGCTGACCGACTTCACCATGGGGGTGATGGCCAATCCCTTTTACCTGGACATCGGCTACACCCTGAAGGAGATCGCCGCGATCGTGAAGGGGCTGGGCGTGTTCACCCAGATCCTGGGCGCGGTGCTGGGCGGGGTGGTCATCGCGCGGCTGGGCACCATGCGTTCGCTGTTCACCGGCGCCGTGCTGGTGGTCGGCACCAATCTGTGCTTCCTGGCCCTGGCGCTGACCGACTCGCCGGGCCTGATCGGCCTGGCCCTGGTCATCGGCGCCGACAACCTGGCCATGGGCGTGGCGGGCACTGCCCTGATTGCCTACCTCTCGGGGCTGACCAGTCCGGCCTATACGGCCACCCAGTACGCCCTGTTCTCGTCGATGTTCGCGCTGCCGGGCAAGCTGCTGATGGGATTTTCCGGCTTCGTGGTGGACAGCTTCGGCTACCCGCTGTTCTTCATCTACACCACGCTGCTCGGTCTGCCCGCGCTGCTGCTGATCCTCTACCTGATGCGGCGTGAGGCGCGGCAGGCGCCGACGGATCTCAGTGCCAGTCCAGCTGGTCCAGCGGGTTGACCCGGCTGCCCGGATAGAGCGTGTCGAACTCGGTCTCGAAGCCGGCGTCATCGCCGAGATCCAGGGCACCCGATGCATCGTTCGGTGCGGAGCAGGGCAGGGCGCCCAGTTCCAGCCAGCTGTCGAAGTCCAGCTCCTCGACGGCCCCATCGTAATACTGGATCTCGATGGTTTCCGACGCCATGTCGAGCGCGACCACCTCGAAGTAGGCGCTGCCGCCCACCCGGTACCAGCTCCCGACTTCGATTCCCTCGAACAGGCCGATCATCCTTCCTCCTTGCACGCTTGCAGCAGTGTGAGTTTCGCGCCCTCCGCCTTCGGTGGGTGTATGCCTTTCTCACTTATAGGCCCCTCAAAAAGGGCTTTCAAGTCGCTTTCACAAGTTCCTGAAAACTGGTGAAAAATTAGTCAAGGGGCAGAGCGGGGCTGCGAAGGCAGGCTCAAGCGACTGATTTTGCGCAGCTAATTTCGGCAGGCCCGTCGGGCTGCCGGCCAGTCGGGATGGCCCTGGCGCGACGGCCCCGGCCTGAAGTGCTGCGAATTCAGTCGTTTGAGGCCATGGCAAGGCAAGGGGCCGGATTGCGCGATTCTGCGCGATTCCGGGCGCCGGAGCGCTTCAGGGGGCGGGGTTGGGGTTCCCCGCGTGCACCGCCTCGATGGCTTCCAGCACATCCGCGGACAGCCGCAGCTCGGCGGAGGCGATGTTGCTGCGCAGCTGATCCAGCGTGGTGGCGCCGATCAGATTGCTGACCAGGAATGGCCGGGAGTTCACGTAGGCCAGGGCCATCTGCGCCGGATCCAGGCCGGCATTGCGGGCGATGCGAACGTACTCCGCGGTGGCCTGTTCTGCGCGTGCATTGGTATAGCGGGAGAAGCGGCTGAACAGGCTCAGCCGGGCGCCATCGGGGCGGGCGCCGCCCAGGTACTTGCCCGAGAGCACGCCGAAGGCCAGGGGTGAATAGGCCAGCAGGCCCAGATCTTCCTTGTCCGCGTATTCGGCCAGGCCGATCTCGTAACTGCGGTTGAGCAGGTTGTAGGGGTTCTGGATCGAGGCGATCCGGGGCAGGCCCTGGCCGGCCAGGCGCAGGTATTCGGTGACCCCCCAGGGGGTTTCATTGGACACCCCGACGTGGCGCACCTTGCCGGCGCGCACCAGCTCGTCCAGCGCGCCCAGGGTTTCGGCGATGGGCACGCTGTCGTCCTGCGCCGGGCTCTGGTAGCCCAGCTGGCCGAAGAAATTGGTCGCCCGGTCCGGCCAGTGCACCTGATACAGGTCCAGGTAGTCGGTCTGCAGGCGTTGCAGGCTGGCCTCGCAGGCGGCATGGACGCTGGCGGCATCCAGACACGGTCCCCCGCGGATATGATCCATCGCGGCCGAGCGGCCGGTGACCTTGCTGGCCAGGATCACCTGCTCCCGGTTGTTCCGGGCGGCCAGCCAGTTCCCGATGATGGTCTCGGTCGCGCCCTGGGTCGGGCCACGCGGCGGCACCGGGTACATCTCCGCGGTGTCGATGAAGTTGATGCCACTGGCCAGCGCCAGGTCGAGCTGCGCAAAGGCCTCGTCCTGGCTGTTCTGCTCGCCCCAGGTCATGGTACCCAGACCGATCAGGCTGACTTCGAGGCCGCTGCGGCCCAGCTTGCGGTATTCCATCAGGCGGGGTTCAGCAGTTGCTGGCGCTTGCGCGCCATGTCCTCGATGATCGGGCGCAGGATGATCTCCATGGCCAGGGCCGCCTTGCTGCCGGGCACCACCAGGGTGTTGGGCCGGGACATGAAGGAGCCGTGGATCATCGACAGTACATAGGGGAAATCCACCTTCAGCTTGGCCGGCCGGGCGACCCGGATCACGGTCAGGCTTTCATCCGCGCTGGGGATGTCCGGCGCGACGAAGGGGTTGGAGGTATCGACCAGCGGCACCCGCTGGAAGTTGATGTGGGTGCGCGAGAACTGCGGGGTGATGTAGTTCACGTAGTCGGGCATGCGACGCAGGATGGTCTTGGTCACATCCTCCGGCGAATGACCGCGTTCCTCGATATCGCGGCGGATCTTCTGGGTCCACTCCAGATTGATGGTCGGGGTCATGCCGATCAGCAGATCCAC
>JBFJTN010000096.1:0-12311 GCA_041625325.1 Oceanococcus sp.
CGGTAAAAGGCCTCGTCGTCGCAGCCCCCGGCCAGGCGGTCCAGGCAGCAGCGGGCCGCACGCAGCCAGCTCCAGCCCACCGCGACGATGCTGAACAGGCGGGTATATTCCACCGCGGCGCCACCCACTTCGTCGGGGTTCTTCGCGCCCTGCGCCGCCAGCCAGCCGGTGGCCTGCTGCAGCGAATCGAAGGCCGCCGCCAGCGGTTTGGCGTACGCCGCCAGCTGTTCATCGGATCCGGCGGCCTGCAGTTCCTCGCCGACCATGGCGAAGAAGGTCTTGACCGCACGCCCGCCCTTCAGGCTCAGCTTGCGGCCCACCAGGTCCAGCGACTGGATACCATTGGTGCCCTCGTAGATCTGGCTGATGCGGGCGTCGCGGACAAATTGTTCGACCCCGTGCTCGCAGATGTAGCCGTGACCACCGTAGACCTGCACCGCCAGGTTGGCCGCGGCCGAGCCTTCATCGGTGAAGAAGGACTTGGCGACCGGGGTCATCAGGCCCAGCAGGTCTTCGGCCTTCTCCCGCTCGGCCGGGTCCGGGTGGCGCTGGGCGATGTCCAGCTGCAGGGCGATGAATCCGCTGAGCGCGCGCGCGCCTTCGGTGAAACTGCGCATGGTCAGAAGCATGCGGCGAATGTCGGCATGCACGATCAGGGGATCGGCCGCCTTGTCTGGCGCTTTCGGCCCGCTCAGCGAGCGGCCCTGAATCCGGTCCTTGGCGTAGGCCGCGGCGTTCTGGTAGGCCAGTTCCGCCGAGCCCAGGCCTTCGACGGCGACGCCCAGGCGCGCGGCGTTCATCATGGTGAACATGGCCTTGAGGCCTTCGTTCTCCTTGCCGACCAGATAGCCCGTGGCGCCCTCGAATTCGAGCACGCAGGTGGCCGAGGCCCGGATACCCATCTTGTGCTCTATGGACTGGACCTGCACCGCATTGCGCTCGCCCAGGCTGCCGTCGTCATGGACCATGAACTTGGGCACGATGAACAGGGAGATGCCCTTGGTCCCGGCCGGCGCGCCGGGCAGCTTGGCCAGCACCAGGTGGATGATGTTCTCGGCCATGCCGTGGTCGCCGGCGGAAATGAAGATCTTGTTGCCGCTGATCCGGTAGCTGCCGTCGCCGGCCGGTTCGGCGCGGGTACGGATCATGCCCAGATCGGTGCCGGCGTGGGATTCCGTCAGATTCATGGTGCCGGTCCACTCGCCGGTGGTCAGCTTGGGCAGGAATTTCTGCTTGATCTCGTCGCTGGCCCAGTGCTCCACCGCGCTGTGGGCGCCGTCGGTCAGGGTCGGATACATGAACCAGGAATGGTTGGCCGCGGTGAAGATCTCGTTGACCATGAATCGCAGCAGCTGCGGCATGCCCATGCCGCCGAAATCGGGGTCGCAGGACAGGCCGGCCCAGCCGCCTTCGACATAGGCCTGATAGGCCTCGGTGAAGCCTTCCGGCACGATGACATTGCCGTCTACCAGGCGGCAGCCCTGCTCGTCACCGCTCTGATTCAGGGGGTGCACCACATCTTCCGCCAGCCGGGCGCATTCATCATAGATGGCGGAAATCGTCTCCGCGTCCGCGTCGGCATAGCCCAGGGTCTCGCGCAGGCTGGCGAAGTCCAGCAGTTCGTTGGTGACAAAGGACAGGTCGCGCACAGGCGCTTTGTAACTCGGCATCAGTCGAATCCTGAAAAAAACGGGGGGAGCCGGATAGTCTGACGGCTGTGCCCCCAAATGTCCATACGCAGGCGTATGGAGGTTTTGCGAAATCGGCTGTGTAAACTGGTGTCATGTCTACCTCCCTGGCGGGATTCCTGCCGTCATGAGCCTGCCGATCAGGCGCTTCCTGCCCCAGCTTGGCGGTCTGCTGCTGGGTCTGCTCGGCGGCGTCTGGCTGATCGAGAGCTATGTGGCCCAGACCCAGATCGCAGCGCAGCAGGAGGAGCGTGAGTGGGTCCTGGCGCAGGCCTCCGGCCTGCGGGCCCGGCTGGAACAGTCGCTCAGCGCCACCGCCTACCTGGCCCAGGGCCTGGTGGGTTTCCTGCGCGCGGTGGAGGAGCCGGTCCCCGAGCAGATCCAGACCGCGCTGGGCACCATCGCGGAAGGGGACAGCAAGATCCGCAACATCGGCCTGGCGCCGGACAATGTGCTGCGCTTCGTGCACCCGCTGGCCGGCAACGAGGCGGCACTGGGGCTGCGCTATGCCGACAATCCGGCGCAGTGGCCCAGCGTGGAGCTGGCCATACAGCGGCGCAGTTCGGTGCTGGCGGGGCCAGTGGATCTGGTCCAGGGCGGTCGTGCGGTGATTAACCGCACTCCGGTTTTCCGAGAGGACGGCAGCTACTGGGGCATCATATCGGTGGTCATAGACCTGGCTGAACTGCTGCGCGACGCGCAGGTGACCGAGCAGGCGCGGGAACTGGATGTGGCCCTGAAAAGCGCGCTGGCGGTCAGCCGGGGCAATGGCTGGATCCTGCCCCCGGTGGCCGGGCTGGCCGAAGACGGCTTCCAGCTTGCGATCAGCGTGCCCGGTGGCCAGTGGTGGCTGTATGCGCGTCCGCGCGGGGGCTGGCATCCATTCACCGGCTTGCTGTGGACCACGCGCGCCCTGCTGTTCACCCTGCTGCTCCTGCTGGTGGGGTTCCTGCTGCTGCTGATCCGGTCCCTGGCGCGCAGCCGTGATCTGGCCACGCGCCTGAGCGAGGCCAACAGCAAGCTGTCCAGCAACAATGAAACCCTCCAGTACCTGGCCCGCTTCGATCCGCTGACCAACCTGCCGAACCGGCGCTATTTCGACGAGACCCTGGCCCAGAGCTGGGCCACCTGCGGGCGCCACAAGCTGCCGCTGTCGATCCTGATGGTTGACGTCGACCACTTCAAGGCGGTGAACGATGAGCATGGGCATGCCACCGGTGATCGCTGCCTGGAGCGGGTGGCGACCCTGCTGCTGAGCTGCCTGCAGCGCAGTGACGATTTCGCCGCCCGTTACGGGGGCGAGGAGTTCGTCGTGCTGTCTCCCGGCGCGGACCCGACGCAGGCGCTGGCCCTGGCCGAGAAGATTCGGCGGGCCATTGCCGGCACCCTGATCCTGCCGGAAGATGGCGACTGGGAACGCAGTTTCCGGATCACCGCCAGCGTCGGCGTCGCCACCCACATGCCCGGGGAACCGGATTCCGCCGCCGAGGTCTGTCGTGATGCCGATCAGGCGCTGTATATCGCCAAACGGGCCGGCCGCAATCGGGTGGTCCACGCGCTGGCGAATCCGGACGCCTGAAGCGGCATACGATCGGTCGAATTATTCGATAGAAATTGGCGAAACTTTGCGCTTTTCTATCGCGCCGCTGGCGATTGCAATAGCCTGCATGCGATGCCAGTACCAAGGGATCGGCGGCCGCAGTGCCGCTGCCCGGATGTCATAAGCCTTTCCTCAGAGCGGCGCGCCCGCGCCAAGGAGTCTCCATGTCCGATGTTCGCCCACGCCTGTCCCGCCCCGCAGCCCTGATCGGCGCCGTTGCCACCGCCCTGCTGCTGGCCAGCTGCTCCCAGACCCCGCCTACAACCGGGGGGCCGGCGCCGGCCGCCGCCGCACCGGCCCCGACGATCAGCGCCCCCGCGGGCGCCTATGTGATGGACCGCAACCATGCCAGCCTGCAGTTCCAGGTCACCCATCTGGGTCTGGCGCCCTATGTGATGCGTTTCGTCGATTTCGATGTCAGCCTGCAACTCGACCCCCAGGACCATGCCAACTCCTCGGTGCAGGTGCGCATCAATCCGGCCTCCGTGCGCAGCGACCATGATCCGGAGCGCTACCAGGCGACCCACAAGAGCTCGCCGTTCAGGAGTTTCGACGAGGATCTGGCGCAGAGCCCCAAGTTCCTCAATGCCTCGGAGCATCCTGAAATCCTGTTCCGCTCCACCCGGGTCGAGCCGATGGCGGACGGCCGCCTGCGGGTGGATGGCGAGCTGAGCCTGCTGGGTCAGACCCATCCCGTCCGCCTGGAGGCCACGGTCACCGGTTCCGCGGCCGCCCATCCCTTCACCAAGAAGGGCGCGATCGGCTTCAGCGCCAGCGGCAGCTTTGAACGCTCGCGCTTCGGCATGACTCATCTGGTCGAGCCGCCGCTGGTCAGTGACACGGTGACGCTGCGCTTCAACGGGGAGTTCCAGAAGGCTGATCAGCCGGCCCCGTGAGCAGGGCATCGAGCCGCTACGACGGCGTCGCGATCCTGCTGCACTGGGGGATCGCGATCGCCATCATCGCCAGTTTCGGGCTTGGCTGGTGGATGCACGAGGCCTTCGAGGAAA
This sequence comes from Oceanococcus sp., assembly GCA_041625325.1. Taxonomy (GTDB): domain Bacteria; phylum Pseudomonadota; class Gammaproteobacteria; order Nevskiales; family Oceanococcaceae; genus Oceanococcus. The sequence continues at coordinate 4,299 of JBFJTN010000096.1, forward strand.
CCGGAGCCAATGCGCGCGTCATCGCGGTCTTCCAGATTCACAAGTCCCTGGGCCTGAGCATTCTGGCGCTGAGCCTGCTGCGACTGGTCTGGCGCCTGCTGCACCGGCCGCCGGCCCCGCCGCCCATGCCGGCCTGGCAGCGGCAGGCCGCGCAGGCGGTCCACTGGCTGCTTTACGGCCTGATGCTGGCCGTGCCGCTGAGCGGCTGGTTCTATGTGTCCACCCAGTGGCGGGGCAGCGAGCCGCTGAATATCCCGACCCTGTGGTTCGGCCAGTTCGAGGTGCCCCACCTGTTCGGCCTGAATCAGGCCCTGGATGCGCGGCGCCAGCAGCTGTCCGGCTGGGGCCTGACCGCGCACGCCTGGCTGGCCTGGACGACGGCCGGGCTGTTGCTGCTGCATGTCGCCGCGGCGCTCAAGCATCACTGGTGGAACCGGGACGACACCCTGACGCGCATGCTGCCGCGCTGGCCGCTCGTCCGTCGTCGCCAGCTGATCCGGCTGGCCGGCGTGACCGCGCTGCTCGGGGGGCTGGTCCTCGCCTGGACCCTGCTGCTGAGCCCGGACCCGGCCGCGCCCCGGTCCATCGGCAGCCTGCCGGAAAGCGACTGGCAGGTGCTGCCCGACAGCGAGATCGTGTTTGCCGGTGAACATGCGGGCCAGGCCTTTCGCGGACGCTTCACCCGCTGGCGCGCGGGCCTGCAGTTCGACCCGGCGGCCCCGCAGCAGGCGCGGATTCGCGCCGATATCGAGACCGCTTCGGCGCGCGACGGTGATCGCCTGCACGAGGAGACCCTGCCGCAACAGGAGTGGTTCGATAGCGCCCGTTACCCGCTGGCCCGCTTCGACAGCGAGTCGGTGGCTGCGCTGGGATCAGGCCGTTTCGCCGTGCACGGGCGGCTGCGCATCAAGGACCGGGATCTGGCGGTGGGTCCGCTGATCATCACCTTGCAGGAGGACAGGCTCAGCCTTCGCGGGGCGCTGACACTCAGCCGGCGCGAGGCGAATCTGGGCATGGACTCGGATCCCGATGGCCAGTACGTCAGCGATGCCATCGCCGTGGAAGTCCAGTTGCAGGCGCAGCCCGCCCGCCCCTGAGCCACGGCCGGGTCAGGCCAGCAGGGAGGCGATGTGCGAGAGCAGTTCGTTGAGGGCGTCGCGCGGACTGCTGAAGTTCTTGTCCGGCCAGACGTGGTCGCGGACGTAGACGCGCATTTCGCCCTCGACCGGCCGGTCCGGATGACCACGGGTCATCAGCAGGGAGGTCTGGCTTGACTTGCGCTGCACCTTCAGCGCCACCATCTCGCCTTCACGGCCGATGGTGAAGTAGCGCACGCGTTCCTCGTCCCGCAGGCGCGCGCGCACCTGGCGCAGCTCGTCCAGGACCTCGGCCCACTCGGCCTCGAAGGCCATGCGCTTCTCGTCGCGGGCGCTGCTCTGCGAGGCCCGATGGGAGCGGATGCTGCTGATTTTCTGCTCCAGCAGATGCGCCGCTGTGCCTTCGGTCGCGGCAAACTCGTCGGTGCGGGCCTGCGCGGTTTCTCGACTGGAGACGGGCGCAGGAGCGGGATCCGGCGCTGCTGCGGCTTCGGGGGCGGCCGACGCCTCCGCGTCCTCCACCGGCGTCAGCTTGATCAGGCGGGTCGGGTCCGGCGCCTCCATGTGTCGCAGGACCATCCGCCAGCCGGAGATTTCAATCTGGCTGGCCTGGTCGATGGGGCAGGCCGCGGTGATCCGACGTCCATCGACCAGCACGCCGTTCACGCTGCCCTGGTCGATGATCCAGGGCTTGCCATCGCGCAGTTCCACCACCGCATGGCGGCGCGACATCGCCGGATTGGGGATGACAATGTCATTGTCCGGATTGCGGCCGAGGCTCAATGCGCCCTTTTCCAGGGTGACTTGCCCCGCAATCTGCCCCCGGGCGTCGCGAAGGGTGATTTCCCACATCGTGCTGTGTTGATGATCCGTGTGCCTGTTGCCTACATTCTAGCTCTGAATGCAGGCTGCGCGACCCGAGCGGGCTCAAGTCCCGTCGACCGGGTCATTTTTTCACCGGTGGCCCGGCCGGTGCTAATGGGCGAGCCGCCTGAGCTGGGCGGCGTAACGCGCGGCCCCGTTATCAAGGCGCTCGCCGCCATCATCACCCAGCTGCATCAGGTCCTGATCCAGCCGCTGGACGCGGTCGGCCAGGCGCGGATGGGTGTCGAACATCAGGGCCAGGCGGCTGTCGTCCGGGTTGAGGCTGTCCAGGGTCTGCAGCGCGGCGAGCAGGCCGTAGGGGTCATAGCCCGCCTTGCGGGCCAGCCGTGCGCCGGCGCGGTCGGCTCCGAACTCGTCGCCGCGGTCCAGCCCGCGCGAGTAGAGTTCGCGGGTGCCCTCGGCGATCCGGCCCATGGTCTGCAGGTCCGGCTGCAGGCGTTCGGCCAGGGCCAGACCGGCCTGCCGGCGCAGGCCCTGCAGATGATGGCGTTCTTCGACGTGGCTGATCTCGTGGGCCAGCACCCCGGCCAGTTCGGCCTCGTTGCGCAGTTCCAGCAGCAGACCGCGGGTGACAAAAACATAGCCGCCCGGTGCGGCGAAGGCGCCGACATGCGGCGTGTCCAGGATGCCGAAACGCCACGCCAGTTCGGGCCGCGTGCCTTGCGCGGCGATCCAGCGCCCGACCAGATTGACGTAGCGCTGGGCATCCCGGTCGGCCAGCAGGGGAGCGGCACCGAGCAGGGTGGCCGCAGCCTGTTCGCCGATCAGGCGTTCCTCTTCCTCATCCGGGCCCAGCAGCGCGGTCCGGGCTTCGCTTGCGGTGCCCGCCGCCTGGCGATACAGATCGCCGGCGCCGATCTGGTTCATGGTCTCCTCCATCACCGCGCAGGCACTCAGCACGCCTGCCAGGGCGAGAATCAGCGGACCCCTCATGATTCCGGCCTCAGACCGTGGCGGCGGGCCTGTGCGGCCGCCTCGCCCTCGCTGACCGCGAACTCATCCAGCTGCTGCAGGGCCGCCCGATCAGGTGTGGCTTCGGCCAGGGCCTTCTTGTCCAGCCCGCGAACGCCGGTGGTGGCCTGCGTGCTGCGCGCGCCGCTGCGGCCGGTCTGAGCGAAGCGCAGGGATTCACCGATGCCCGACTCGCCCCCGGCGCCACTGCTTTCCTCCAGCTTGACGCTGGCCAGGCGGACCCAGCCGCGCCACTGCCCGCTGCTCACCTGATACCAGCCGCCCTGACGCTCCAGCAGGCGGACGGCGGTGCCTCGGCCCAGCTGGGTCAGCGTGGCGGCATCGCTGTAAGGCTCGGCCTGCAGGGGCGAGGGTCGTATCACCGTGCCGGTGTCGGCCAGGCAGCGGCCGGACAGCAAGGCCAGCACGACCAGCAAAGACAGACGTTGCTTCATCACAACCCCCGCGAACGTGGCTCAAACAGGAGAACTTCCGCCTGACGACCCTTGACCTTGTACCGCCCGCGCTCGATGAAGTCAAAGGCCTCGCCGCTGGCCGCGCGGGTCTCCTCGGACACCAGCACCCGGGCCACACCCTTGGTCAGGCCCTCGATCCGGCTGGCCAGGTTCACCGCATCGCCGATCGCGGTGTAGTCCAGGCGATGATCGGCGCCGATGAATCCAACCACGGCGTCGCCGGTGTGCAGGCCGATGCCGATATCGAAATCGGCGCCCAGCTCGCCCAGTTCGCTGCGCATCGCGTCGACCACGGCGGACATTTCCAGCGCGGCGGCGATCGCGTGGCTGGCCTGCTGCTCGTCCGGCAGTGGCGCCCCCCAGAAAGCCATGATGGCATCGCCGATGAACTTGTCGACGGTACCGCCGTGGCGAAATATGACATCGACCTGTCGGGAAAAGTAGCGATTCAGCAGATCGACGATCTGCTCTGGCGAGTGGGATTCCGACAGCGTGGTGAAGCCCCGGATGTCCGAGAACAGCAGGGTGATGCGCCGACGGGCGCCACCCAGGCTGCGCGCCGCGGATTCGTCGTCGACCAGCTGGCCGACCACCCGGGGATCGACGAAGCGGCCGAACAGGCCCACGGCGTGCGCCCGGCGGCGCCTTTCGCTGAGATAGCCTTCGACCGCCAGCACGACAAAGTACAGCCAGGCCAGCAGCAGCGGCGAGGCCAGCGGCATCAGCCAGCGCCAGTTCAGCGCGGCCTGGCCGGCGGCCAGGGCGGCGCCACTGGCGAGCAGCAGCCCTGCCGCCATCTGCAGCGGGCCGGTGCCGCGCAGCGCGGCGCCGAAAAGCAGGCCGAGCAGCAGCAGGCAGAGCAGGGCGGGCCAGGCTGGTGCCAGCCGGCGCAGGCCGTCGCCGGCCTTCAGGGTTTCGATCGCCGCGGCGAGCATGTCGCTGCCGGGGTGCAGCGGCGATAGCGGCGACTGGCGCAGGTCATGCAGCCCGGCGGCGGTGGCGCCGATGATCGCGATTCGGTCGCGAAAATCCGCCGCCGGCAGCCGGGCCTGACGGCGCCCGGCATCGGCATGCAGGTCGGCGAAAGAGTGGCGCTGCCGGTCATTCGCCTGGCCACGCCAGTGGATGATGACGCTATCCCCGTCCGGCAGGGGCCAGCCGAAATCCAGGGCCAGCCGCGCCGGCAGCGAGGGGATGCGCCAGCCGGCGACCTCCTGATACAGGGGATAGCGCCGGCCGACCCCGTCCTCGTCCGCCAGGAAATTGATGCTGCCGATGTGCCCGGTCAGCGCCAGCGGCCGCAGTGGCAGGACCAGGGCGGCGTGTGCCTGGGCGGCGGCCGTTGCGGTCCTGTGGAAGCCCAGCGTGGGCCCCAGGCTGTCCAGGGGCAGTCCCTGGCTCGGTGAATCCAGCACCATCAGCGGGAAATAGATCGGCGGGGTGCCGTTGGCGACCTCAATGAGGTGGGCGTCACCATGCGGCCGCTCCAGGTCCGGGTCGCTGAACAGCAGATCGAATACCACCGCGCGGGCGCCCTGGCGCAGCAGATAGTCAGCCACTTCGGCGTGGGCCGAGCGTGACCAGGGGAAACGGCCGAAGTCGTCGGCCAGGGCGTCCAGGCTGTGCTCGTCGATGGCGACCAGGATGACCTCGGGGTCCGGCACGCGGTCCTGGGCATGCCAGGCCAGCTGGCGATCCATCAGACGCAGGTCCAGAGGGCGCAGCAGATGCAGCAGGCTGAATTCCAGCAGGGCCAGCAGCACAAAGCTCGCGAACAGAGCCGGGCGCCGGCGGATTGTCATGAAGCCGGCTCAGCCACCGCGCACGCCGGCTTCAAGGTAATCGAAGAACAGGCGGGTCAGTTCGGCGGCGCGCGCCGGCTCGGCCAGCGCCAGGGGGCCGAAGGGGGAGCGGCGCATGTAGCTGCGGTCGGACAGGCCATGAAACACGTTGTTCATGTTCAGGATCAGCCGGAATTGCAGCTGCTCCGCCGGCACCGTGGGCAGCAGCGGTTGCAGGCGCTGGTAGGCCAGGTTCAAGCTGTCGCGGTGCAGCCGGGCGGACAGCTCCTGGCCCTGCGGGCCGAAGTCCCAGCCCAGACGGGCCATGAAGCGGATCGCATCCGGTCCGAGTCCGGGCTCCAGCAGCATGTCCAGGATCGGTCCGAACACCGCATCGAGCACATCGCGCACGCTGTAGCCGGGCGGCAGCGCCCGCAGACGCTCCAGGCTGCGGGGCTCCAGCCATTCGCGCAGCATCTCGGCGATCGCCTCGATCAGCTGCTCACGGCTGCCGAAGTGGTAGTGCAGCGCCGAGGGATTGTTGCCGCCGGCGGCCTGCACGATCTGGCGCAGGGACACCCCCTTGAGACCATTGCGGGCGAGCAGCTTGAGCGCTTCGCTCATCAGCCGCGCGCGGGTGGCGTTGGTGCTGGCGTGGTCCGCGGCCGCGGCGTCGTTCATCGAAGGGCAGTCCTGGAGGGGAATCGGAGTGACTATAGAAATTGCCGGGCGCCCGGCGCAAGCGTCCTGCAAGCTGCTGGATCCCGGGTCCTGGGCGCCGGCGGCAGAGGCGGCGCGAGCGGACCTTCGGGTGCTCGGGGCGCCGTTCACGCAAGAGGCCGGTCCCGGCGGGGCTCAGGCTCTGGTCCGCCCCGAAACGGCGAAGCCGGGATGCTGTCAGCGCTGGCCCTGCAGTCGGGCCAGCACCTGGCGGGCGTGAGCCAGGGCGTCCTCTTCCGACAGGAAAAATTGCGGTTCGCGCAGCCCCTTGAGGGAATCCTGAACCTGATAGCGCAAAGGGGCGTTCGGCGCCGCCACATAGACCTGCCCGGCGCTGCCGTGCGCGACGGACCAGGCGACGAAGTCGCGCATGATGGCACTGACTTCCGGGGTGCCCAGGCTCCAGTTCAGCATGTTGACCACCCGGAACCAGGGCCCGCCATCGAGATCGGCCACAGCCTCCTTCACATCCGCGACGAAGCGCAGGGCTTCCTCGGCATTCCATTCCTCGTAGACCCGGCAGATCAGGATCTGGCCGTGTCGTTCGATTTCGTGTCGTCCGTGTGCTTGCATGGTTCCGGGTTGCCCGCCGGGGGCGGGGTCATTGAATCAGCCGACAGCGCGCTGGCGCAAGTGCGCGGCAGGCGCCACCGCCGCCGTCGCAAGGCGGGGTCGGTTCCGCGAAGGGCGGCTTCTGCGAGGCCGACGCTTGGAGCTGCTGAACCAGGCGCGGCACAGCCATGGTATCGCCGAGCCCAATCTGAGCCTGTCGGCCGGGCGGCCGGCGTGCATGGTCAAAGACCCGCTGGGCCGGCCGCACTGCGACACAGGTCAGCACCCGGGTGTGCTGCGCTGGCTGCCGTCGGCCGCGCCCCATACGGCCGTCGCCTGACCTCGTGGCCTCAGTTGCCGTGCGCTGCCGTCGGAGACGGGAAGCGATCCGCATTCCGGGCGAGCCAGGCGCTGGCCCGCCCGCCGGTCGCCTGCCCGGTGAGTCGCCCCGCCAGCTGGCCAGCCTCGATCAACCTGGCCATGTCGATGCCCGTTTCGTAGCCCATCATCTCGAGCATCATGACCAGATCCTCGGTGGCGACATTGCCCGTAGCCCCTGGCGCAAAGGGGCAGCCGCCCAGTCCCCCGACCGAGGCATCGAAGCGACGGATGCCGGCGTCCAGCGCGGCGAATGCATTGCTCAGGCCCAGGGCGCGCGTATCGTGGAAATGGCAGGCGAGGCGGTCGGCGCCATGACGCGCTACCAGTTGCTGCATCAGTTCACGGACCTCGGCGGGGTGGGCCCCGCCTATGGTGTCGGCGATGACAAGCTCGCTCGCACCCGCGTCGAACAAGGCCTCGGCGAGGCGAATGACCGCGTCCTGCGCGACCGCGCCTTCGTAGGGGCATTGCCAGGCCGTGGCAATGCTCACCTGCACCCGCAGCCCGTCGCGCCGGCCCTGCTCCAGAACCTGGCGAGCCATTTTCAGCGCGGTGGCGCTGCTCATGTTGATATTGCGCTCGTTCATGCTGTTGCTGGCCGCCACCACCAGTCCCATGCTGCGGATGCCGGCATCCCGCGCGCGCTCATAACCCCTGAAGTTGGGGATCAGCGCACTGAATTCCGCGTCGATGTCCGGCAGGGCCGCCACGATCTCTTCCATACCCGCCATGGCGGGCACCGCGCGCGGTGACACGAAGGCGCCCACCTCGATATGCCGCAGGCCAGCGTCCAGCAGCGCATGGATCAGGCGCAGACGCGCGGCCGGCTCCAGGACCCGGGGCTGGTTCTGCAAGCCGTCGCGCGGGGCGACATCATTCACGATCACATGTTCGGGCATGGCGTGTTCCCGCTCGAAATGGGCGTCAGAGCTTAGGCCAACAGGGACATCCTGTGCAGCGTTTGGTCAGGATGGCCTGCTGCCGGCCGGCAGTCGCGAGGCCAGGTCGGAAAAGGGCGGACGGCCAGCCAGGCATGATGTGGCGCACAACGCTTGGCCGGGTCGAATCGCTCATGTATACTGCGCCGCCTTTGCAGGGTCCCGACGCCTCCGCGCCGGTTGCTCCGCACACCACGCGCCCGTAGCTCAGCTGGATAGAGTACCTGGCTAC
>JBFJTN010000097.1:0-12294 GCA_041625325.1 Oceanococcus sp.
AGGCCGCTGCGCAGGATGTCGTCGCGACTGATCACGACCACGGGCTGGGCGGTTTCGAAATCGGTCCGGCGCAGGCGCGAGCCGGTGACCTCGACCTTGTCCAGTTGCACCGCGCCGCGTGATTCGGAGACCTCCAGTTCGGCCTCCTCGTCGCCGACCTCGATGGTACTCTCGTACGGGTCGATGGTCTGGTCATTCTGCGCGGCCACCTGGCCGGCGAAGCCGAGCACGGACAGAATCAGAATCCAGAATCCAGCACGGACAGCCGCATCCTTCGCGGCCTTGGCAATTATCGTCATGTCGCTCCCTCCCAAGAGCATCCCCCGGATCATGCCGCGCGCTGGCGCGTCGGCGGCATATTCGGGGCAACTTAGCCCCGTACCGTAGTGGGGTCAAGCCGGGGAGGGGAAGGCTATCGCGGGGGAGCGATGACCCATCTGCCTGAGGGCGGCAGTCTCTATCGCAGGTTCAACTGCAGAAACACCGACAGGGCGGAATACCGGTCCGAGCGGGTGCCCGGGTAGTTGGCGCCCAGATCCGTCCGCAGGTAGCGCGCCCCGATTCCGAGGCGAGGCGCCGGATAGGCGATGCCGCCGATGAACAGGGAATTGTCATCGCGATCGTAGAGATGGCCGCGACGATATCCCCCCATCAGCTCCAGCTGCTCCCACACTTGCTGGCGCAGCTTCAGCTCCAGCAGATAACCGTCGTCCCGGGTGTCCGGATTGCCGGAGAAGCCGCCACGGTATTCGGTGCGGTCATGGATGTAGAGCAGGCTGGGCAGCAGGCTCAGGCTGCCGGTCAGCGGGACGGATGCGCCCAGTCCCAGTGCCAGGGCACGGCCCTCGATGGCGCCGCGGATGCGGTCGAAATCGAAATCCCGGGTCTTGGCTTCGGCATAGCTGCCCAGCAGCAGGACCCCGCGGGTCAGCTCCCAGGAGCCCAGCAGCGCGTGGCTGCTGCCTTCGGCATCGATGTAGTCGTAGTCATCCTGGCCGTATTCGTAGGCCAGATAGCTGTTGGGCAGGGTCGCGCCCGCGGCGCAGGCCGGCAGGGCCAGCAACAGCAAGGTGGTGAAGGCTCGTGTCGTACGCATGGACGCTCCTGTCATCTGCACGACTGGCACCAGTATTGCGCGGAACCGGTCCGAAGGCCAGTGGTGTCGTGCTAACCTCGCAGGCTGACGGATATTCGGCATGAGCCGGCTGCCCCGGCTCGACCTGCACAGGAGACGGGCCCATGGAAATGATCCTCACACTCGCCGTCATCGCGGCGCTGCTGACCCTGCTGTACCGGGGAACCAGCCTGCTGAACTGGACCCTGGCACTGGCCGGCGGCCTGTTCGCGCTCTGGGCCTTCGGGCCACTGGAGTTCGGCGGCTTTCTGGCGCTGACCGTGCTGCTGGTCGGCCCCTTCGCCTTTCTCAATCACCGGGGCTGGCGCGTCCGCCTGCTGACCTCGCCGGCCTTCAAGGCCTTCAAGGCAACCCTGCCGAACATGAACGACACCGAGCGCGAGGCGCTGGAGGCCGGCACGGTCTGGTGGGAGGCGGAACTGTTCCGGGGGCGCCCGGACTGGCCCAAGCTGCGGAACTTCGACTGCACGCGTCTGAGCCAGAAGGAAATGGACTTCCTGGCCAACGAGACCGAGACCCTGTGCGAGATGCTCGACGAATGGGAGATCGGCTTCAAGCGCCAGGACCTGCCGCCCAAGGTCTGGAAGTACATCCGCACCCAGGGCTTTTTCGCCATGCTGATTCCGGAGGAGCATGGCGGACTGGGTTTCTCCGCCTACGCGCAGTCCTGTGTGGTGGGCAAGATCGCCACCCGTTCCATTTCGGCCGCGGTCACCGTGATGGTGCCCAATTCGCTGGGGCCTGGCGAACTGCTGTACCACTACGGCACGGATGAACAGAAGGACTTCTGGCTGCCGCGCCTGGCCGACGGCACCGACATCCCCTGTTTCGGTCTGACCGGGCCGGAAGCCGGCTCGGATGCCTCGGCCGTGCCCGACGTGGGAGTGGTCTTCGAGAAGGATGGCGAGCTGTACATGCGTCTGCATTTCGCCAAGCGCTACATCACCCTGGCGCCGGTGGCCACGGTGGTGGGCCTCGCCATCAAGCTGCGCGACCCGGACAATCTGCTCAGCCGTCATGGCCTGGGCGAGGACGGCAAGGTGGACTACGGCATCACCTGCGTGCTGCTGCCGGCCGACACCGAAGGGGTGGAGATCGGTCGCCGCCATTTCCCGGTCGGCTCGCCCTTCATGAACGGGCCGATCAATGGGGAAGGCGTGGAACTGCCATTGGGCAACATCATCGGCGGCCCGACCATGGCGGGCAAAGGCTGGCGCATGCTGGTGGAATGCCTGTCGGCCGGCCGCGGCATCTCCCTGCCGGCGCTCTCGGCCGCCTCCGGCTGGGGCATTTACGGCGGCACCTCGGCCTATGTGCGGATCCGCCGGCAGTTCAACCTGCCGATCGGCAAGTTCGAGGGCCTGCAGGAGCTCACCGGGCGCATCGCCGGCACCACCTACATGCTGGAGGCCTGCCGGGTGGTCACCGCCAGCGCGGTGGATCACGTGCCCGCCTCGGTGGTCACCGCGATGATGAAGTACCACATGACCGAGATGATGCGCCGGGTGGTGGTCGATGCCATGGACATCCACGGCGGTCGCGGGGTGATGCAGGGTCCGCGCAATTATCTGGCCGCGCCCTACATGAGCCTGCCGGTGGCGATCACGGTGGAGGGCGCCAATGTCATGACCCGCTCCCTGATCATCTTCGGGCAGGGTGCCATCCGCTGCCATCCCTACGTCTTCCCGGAGATGGAGGCGGCGCGCAACCCGGACGAGGCCCAGGGCCTGAAGGATTTCGATCATCTGCTGTTCTCGCACATCGGCTATTCGATCAATCGCGCGGTGCGCAGCTTCGGCCTGGCGCTCAGCGGCGGTCGCCTGGCCAGTGCGCCGACCGCCGGCCGCGGCGCCGATGCCTACCGGCAGATGGAGCGCTACAGCGCGGCCCTGGCCTTCTTTTCCGACGTGGCCATGGGCACCCTGGGCGGCAATCTGAAGCGCAAGGAACGCATATCCGCGCGTCTGGGCGATGTGCTCAGCCATCTGTACATGGCTTCGGCGGTGCTCAAGTACTTCGAGGATCGCGGCCGGCTGGACGACGACTGGGTGCATGCCCGCTGGTGCCTGGATCATTGCCTGGGCGAGTGCGCGCGAGCCTTTGACGAGCTGATCCGCAATTATCCGATCCGGCCGGTGGCCTGGCTGATGAAGCTGCTGATCCAGCCTTTCGGCCCGGCCCATCACGGGCCCAGCGACAAGGCCACGCAGCAGCTGGCCGAGCTGTTCCTGCAGCCCAATGCCTTTGCCGAGCGGACCTACGAGCTGAGCTATCACGAGGATGACCCGCGCGATGTCTCCGGCCGCATGAAGGTGACCGCCGATCTGCTCACCGAGATCGCCGAGCCCTACGACGTGCTGCATCGGGGCATCAAGTCGGGCCAGTTCCCGGGCGAGACCCTGACCGAGCATCTGGCCAGTGCGGTGGAGCAGGGCGCGCTGAGCAAGGAACAGGCGATCAAGATCGTCGAGTACGACAATCTGCGCTACGAGGCGATCCTGACCAATGCCTTCACCAAGGATTACATCAGCAGCCGCGGCAAGCGGGGCAGCGCCGGCGTCGGTCCGCGCATCCATGATGTCGGCGATGGCGAGCAGGCGCACAAGACCGCGGACATGGAATATCTGGAGACCCTGTGACATGAGCATGGCAGAACAGGTCGTGGTGATCACCGGCGCCTCCGCCGGGGTCGGGGCCGAGACCGCACGGGCCTTTTTCGCCCGCGGCGCCCGGCTGGTGCTGGCGGCCCGCGGTCAGGCTGGTCTGGACCGGATCGCCGCGGAGCTCGGAGACGCGGATCGGGTGCGCACGCTGGCCTGCGATGTGCGTGAGCCGGCCCAGTGCCGGCGGCTGATCGACGAAGCGCTGGCGGCATTCGGGCGCATCGATGTGCTGGTCAACAACGCGGGCTGCAATCATCGCGGCGCGGTCGAGGAGGTCGATGCCGAGGACCTGGCCGAGATCATCGAGGTCAACCTGCGGGCGCCGATCCTGCTCAGCCGCCATGCGCTGGAGCCGATGCGGGCCGCCGGCCGGGGGGTGATCGTCAACGTGGCCTCGCTGGCCGGACGGGTGCCACTGCCCCACGAGGCCAGCTATTCGGCCAGCAAATGGGGGCTGCGCGGCTTCAGCTTCGCCCTGGCCGAGGAACTGCGTGGCAGCGGAATCACGGTCAGTGTGGTCTCGCCCGGGCCGATCGCCACCGGTTTCATCCTGGAGGACCCGGCCGATGTGCCGGACATCGTCTTCTCCCAGCCCATGTCCAGCGCGGCCCAGGTCGCCGCCGCGATTCTGGCCTGTGCCGATGACGGCAGGCGAGAGCGGCCCATGCCGGCGTCCTCCGGCCTGCTCACCACGCTGGCCTACCTGGCGCCAGGCCTGTCGCGGGGCCTGCGACCCTGGCTGGAGCGCAAGGGCGCGCGGGTCAAGCAGCGTTATCTGGATCGGGCGGGCGCGAAGGCCTGAGGCGGCGCCGGCTCAGTCGGCGCTCTCGTCGGTGACTGTCGGGTTCCAGCTCACCACCTCATCCAGTGCCTTGCGGCGGATGTCGGGCACCTGGCAGGCCGCCGCCGGGTAGCCGGTCACGATCAGCAGGTAGGGCGCCTCGTTTTTCGGCCGGCCGAGGATGTCCCGCAGGAACTTCATCGGACTGGGGGTGTGGGTCAGGGTGGCCAGGCCGGCGTGGTGCAGGGCGGCGATCAGCATGCCGCTGGCCAGGCCAACGGATTCGCTGGCGTAATAGTTCTTGAAGCGTTGACCATGCTGGTCGATGCCGTAGCGCTGGTAGAACACGGCGATCAGTGCCGGCGCGATCTCAAGGAAGGGCTTGCTCTGGTCGGTGCCCAGGGGTGCCAGGGCCTGCAGCCATTCGGGCGGGGCGCGATGCTGGTAGAAGGCCTGCTCCTCCTGCTCCGCGGCCAGTCGGATCCGATGCTTGATCGCAGGATCGGTGACTGCCACGAAGTGCCAGGGTTGCCGATTGGCGCCGCTGGGCGCGCTGGCGGCCGCGCGCAGGCACTGCCCGATGATCTCGGGTGGCACGGCCCGGTCGGAGAAGTCCCGCACGCTGCGGCGCCGCTGCAGTTCATCCGCAAAGTCACGCGCCCGGCTCAGCATGCGGGCTGGCGGGTACTCCTGGAATTCCTGATAAGGGCGAAAGACGGGATTCATAGGCGACACATTGTGACGCCCACGAGGCTTTTCTCAAGCCACCTGTGAGGATTCGCGGGCCGGGCCGCTCCAGCGCTGCAGGGCGACATCCAGCTGGGCCATGGACAGCGGTTTGGTCAGGCAGTCATTCATGCCGGCGCGGCGGCACTCCTCCAGGGTGCTGCGCTGCGCGCTGGCGGTGAGCCCGAGGATGACCATCGGTTGATGAGGCGAACGGCCGCGTTCCCGCGCGCGAATGGTGCGCGCGAGATCGATGCCGCCCAGCCGTGGCATCTGCAAATCGGTGATCAGAATCTGGTGCCGGCTGCGGCCCAGTTCGGCCAGGGCGGCCTCCCCATCGTCGACCATCGTCACGCGGCAGTTGTGCCGGGCGAGCTGGCTGCGGATCACGGCCTGGTTGATCGGGTTGTCCTCGGCGATCAGGATGTGCAGCGGGGCGCATGCTGCGTCTGGGTCGGCAGCCGGCGTCGGTGCATGGGCCGTGGCCGGAGCATCCGCGTCACAGAGCTCCGCCGGAATTTCGAACCAGAACAGGCTGCCCTGTCCGGCAGTGGATTCACAGCCGATGGACCCACCCATCTGTTCGACCAGGCCCTTGCAGATGGCCAGGCCAAGACCGGTGCCGCCGTAGCGCCGGGTGGTGGAGCTTTCGGCCTGAACAAAGCTTTCGAAGACGCGCTCCCGGGCCTGGGCGTCCATGCCGATGCCGTTGTCGCAGACCTCGAAGCGCAAGCCGAGGAGAGCGTCACGGCGGGTGCTCAGGCGCATGCTCAGGGTGACCTCGCCTTCCTCGGCGGTGAACTTGATCGCATTGGACAGCAGGTTGACCAGGATCTGGCGCAGGCGCTGGGCATCGCCCAGGATGGCGTCGCCCGGCAGCCGGTCCACATGGCGCAGCAGGGTGATGTGCTTGCGGGCCGCGGCCGGTTGCAGGGCCGCGCAGACATTGCCGACCAGTTCGGGCAGGCTCAGGGGTGCCAGGTCCAGCTCGACCCGGCCGGCTTCGATCTTGGCGAAATCGAGAATGTCGTCGATCAGGTGCTTCAGCAGCCGGCCGGACTGATGCATCAGGGTCAGCTTCTCACGCTGCGGTCCGGACAGCTCGCCGGAGTCGAAGGTCTCCAGCAGGCCGAGTATGCCGTGCAGCGGGGTGCGGATTTCATGGCTCAGGGTGGCCACGAAGCGGGACTTCGCCTCGCTGGCCGCCTCGGCCTGATACAGCCGGCGCAGCTGGGTGTTGCGGTGCTCCAGTTCCTGATTGGCGTGCTCCAGCTCACGGGCGCGGGCGGCCAGCGCGCTTTGCGCCTGACGCCGCTCGGTGACGTCATGCAGGGTCACCACCGCGCCGAGCCTGTCTCCGGCCCCGGTGATCAGGGGCTGGGCATTGGCCAGGACAATGCGCGGCGCGGCGCCCCGCGGGACGACCAGCAATTCGGTCTCGCGCACATGCTGGCCCCGCAAGGCCTGATACAGCGGCATCTGATCCGCGCTCAGCGGGGTTCTGGATTCGGCGTTGCAGAGCGTGGCGTGGCGGGTCCAGTCTTCCGGCACCGCGCCCTCTTCGGGCAGGCCATGCAGTTCACGGGCCGCCCGGTTGAACAGCCAAATGCGGCCCTGCGGGTCGCAGGCGATGACCGCCTCGGCCAGATTTTCCAGGGACACCTGCAGGAAATGACGCTCGCGCTCCAGGGTGACTTCGGCCTCGTCACGCAGCCGCACCATCTCGTTGAAGCTGCTTGCCAGATCGCCCAGTTCATCGTCGCAGACCCGCGGAATGCGATGGGACATGTCGCCGCGGGCGACATGTTCCGCGCCCCGTCGCAGCTCTCGTATGCCCCGGCGTATCTGCGAGGTGATGCGCCAGGACACCCACAGGCCGAGGGCCAGCAGGACCAGCGCGCAGCCGAGGATCAGGCGCAGCAGGGATTCGTGAGCCCAGCGTGCCGCCTCGCTGAGCGTTTCGGAAAATTCCGCTTCCAGGGGAGTCAGCACATCGTTGATCTCGTCGATGCTGGCCAGGAAGGCCTGGCGCTGCGCCGGGCTCAGGGGGGTCTGGCGCAGGCTGAGCTGCAGATTGCGGCCCAGCGCGATGAGCTCGTCCATGCCCTCGTCGCCCAGGGCCCAGATGGAGACGGCCTTGTCCACGTAGCGAACGTGTCTGAAGTCGCGGAAGAAGCGGATCATGTTGGGAACGTCGGCGGCCGGCATGCCGCCATCGATCAGGCCCTGGGCGGCGATCTGCCGATTGAACTGCGGACGCTCCATCTCCAGGCGCGCCTGGCGTATGGACAGGGTGATGCCGACCGCCTCCTCGTACTTGCGGAAATCCTGCGGATCGCCGGTCAGGGTGTAGCGGTTCAGATGGTAGATCGCGCCTTTCTGGGCCTTGGACCACAGGCCCTCGCCGTAGACATAGCTGCGCACGGCGTCCGTTGTGCGCATGCCCACGACCACCACCAGCAGCAGACAGCCGACGATCAGGCAGTTGGCCAGCACCACGGCGGCCAGCTTGCGGCCGATCGAGAGCTGACCCAGCCAGCGAGCCGGCCCTTTTCGAGTCGTGCGGGGCGGCGGTGACGCGATGCGCCCGCGGGTCGCTTCAGTCAGCATGATGATGGCAGCGGTGAACGTCCATCGACGTCACTCCCACAATACAGAGGTGCCTAGTGTGTCGCTGCGGCAGTAAAAAAAACGCGAATGCCCGCGGGGGGCGGCCGCTGCTGTCAGGCGCGGCTCAGGCCTCGATCAGGATGGCCCGAAAATCATTCACGTTGGTCAGCGTGGGGCCGGTGACCACCAGGTCGCCGGTTGCGGCGAACAGGCTGTAGGCGTCGTTGTCTGCGAGATGGGCTGCCGGGTCGAGGCCGGCAGCCCGGGCCCGGCTCAGGCTGTGGGGGTCGATCAGCGCACCGGCATTGTCCTCGCTGCCGTCGATGCCGTCGGTATCACAGGCGATGGCGTGGATGCCGCTGGCCCCGTCCAGTTCCAGGGCCAGGGCCAGGGCAAACTCGGCATTGCGCCCGCCCCGACCGCCACCACGCAGGGTGACCGTGGTCTCGCCACCGGACAGCAGCAGACAGGGCGGGGCCAGAGGCTGGCCATGGCGCCGCACCTGACGGGCGATGCCGGCATGCACACGGGCAACCTCGCGGGCCTCGCCCTCGAGGCTGTCACCCAGGATCATGGTGGCAAGGCCCATCTCGCGGGCCCGCCTGGCTGCGGCCTCCAGGGAGAGTTGCGGGCTGGCGACGAGACGATGGCTGCTGCGCGCCAGACGCGGATCGCCGGGCTTGGGACTTTCCTGCTCGGCCTTCTCCAGGTGGGCGCGCACCGCGGGCGGCAGGTCCAGACCCAGGCGTCGAACCACGTCCCGGGCATCGGCGAAAGTGCTCGGGTCGGCGATCGTCGGTCCGGAGGCGATATCGGCCGGATCATCCCCGGGCACATCCGAGATGAGCAGGGTTTCCAGGCGGGCGGGTGCACAGGCCACGGCCAGTCGGCCGCCCTTGATCGCGGAAATATGCTTGCGCAGGGTGTTCATGTCGCGGATACAGGCGCCGCTGCGCAGCAGCGCGCGGTTCACGGCCTGCTTGTCCGCCAGGTCGATTCCCGGGGCCGGCAGGCTGAGCAGGGCCGAGCCGCCGCCGGAGATCAGCGCAATCACCAGATCCTGCTCGCTCAGGCCCGATACCAGTGCGAGCATGCGTCGGGCCACCGCCTCGCTGGCCGCGTCGGGCACCGGATGCGCCGCTTCGACGATCTGAATCTGCTCGCAGGGCACGGCGTGACCATGACGGGTGACCACCAGGCCCTCGAGCGGCCCGCTCCAGTGTCGTTCCAGGGCCTGGGCCATCGCCGCCGATGCCTTGCCGGCGCCGATCACCACGGTGCGACCGGCCGGCGGGGGCGGCAGATGCCCGGCCATCACCCGAGCGGGTTGGGCGGCCTCCACGGCAAGCTGGAACAGCGCGTGCAGTTGCTCGCGTGGGCTCATGCCGGCTGCCGCCACAGCCTGGCGGCGCGTCCGTAGCCGCCGGGCAGGGCCGGGCGTGGCCAGCGCAGCACCTCCTCGGCAAAGGTCTGGCAGCGGCTGTCCAGGTCGGCGAACTGCGCCTGCGGGTCCATCCAGTTCATCAGCACATCGTCCTCGATTCCTGCGATCGCGTCACGCAGGCGGGCGCGAAATCCGGCATGGAACAGGGCCGCACGATGGACCGGTTCCCAGGCCTGCCAGTAGGGCGCCTGATCGGGGGCGGGGGACAGCAGGGACGAGTCCGCGTCCAGTGCCAGCGGCCGGAACAGGGACAGGCAGGGCGCCGAACTGCCGGTGAGCGCCAGGCGCGGGCCCAGGGGGCCCAGCCAGGCGATCATCGACGCCGTGGTCTGGCTGCGCCGGATCGGTCCGCTGGCGTGCATGCACACATCGCCGTTGCTGCCTTGCAGCGGCGCCTCGTTGTCCTTGCGGTGACTGCGCAGATGTCGGGTCAGGGTCCTGAAGTCCACGGTGGCTTCGGCGGCGCTGCGGGCCAGACAGCGCAGGCTCAGGTCCCTGCGCCGCTGGCTGCCGGCAAACCAGGGGAGCAGGAGGGTGTCCCGGTCCCGGAATGCGCCGGACACGCCGGACGAGGCCAGGCCGTAGTTCTCCTCCAGGGTCAGGGCATTGGAAATGGCCGCATAGTCCCGCACCTCGCGGGCGGCCCAGTCCCGACCGGCCGTCTCCAGCACCCAGGCCTCACGCGGGTCGGCCAGGATGAAGCTGCTGTCGTAGTGGAAGCCCTTGTCGCGATGGCCGGCAGGGCCACCCTGGCCATGGCGTTCGAGCAGCGCGGTGATCACCTCGATCGCCGCACGGGCGTCGCGCGCCCGCTCCAGCCCCAGGCGCAGCAGGTCCATGCCGAGCAGGGCGGGTTTGAGGCTGCGCTGGCGCGAGAAGATGGCCTCGTTGCCGATGGCCAGGCCATGCTCGTTGATGCCCATCTCGGCGCCCCAGATCCAGCAGGGTTTGGACAGGATCATGGCGTGCCGGTCCGGCACCTGGGGTATCTCGACATGAGTGGCGCGCAGTGTGGCACTGCGGTCGCCTCGCGCCGCGGGCACCCTGAACACTGCCTGGGGCTCGCCGGGCTCCCGGTCGCTGTTCTTGGCGAACCAGATGCCATTGCCGCTGCGCAGGACCTGGGTGTCACACATCGCCGTGCTCCCGGTAGGCCTGCAGCAGGCGCAGCAGCTGCTGGCGAAACTCTGCGACACCCAGATCGCTGCGGGTCAGGGCCTGGATTTCGTAGCCGCGGGTCAGGCGCAGCAGGGCCGAGGCCAGCTGCTCCGGCAGCGCGAAGCCCTGCTCGACGAGATGCCGGGCCAGCGGTCGGGCCATGCCGTCCTCCCAGCTGGCGAATTCCTCGGACAATTCCAGGTGCTTCACCGAGTACAGGATCAGTTCGATCTCGGCCCGCAGCAAGGTCGGTTCACGCAGTTCATCGTCCACCAGCTGCACCAGGAAGTCGGCCACGGCGCTGAGCGGGTCCGCGGCCTCATAGGGCTGGACCCGATCCAGGCTGCGCGCCAGGCGTGACTCGAACTGCCGCATGTACAGGCGAAAGGCCTCCAGCAGCAGCGCTTCGCGTGAAGCGAAGTAATAGGTGGTGGAGCCCAGCGGCACCCCGGCTGCCTTGGCGATCTTGCGATGCGAGAGACCGTCGCAACCCTGTTCGCCGATCAGTTGCAGGGTCGCCATCAGGATGGACTCGCGGCGTCCGCAATCATCCGCTCCCTTCATCTCTGCCCGGCTCATCAGTGCAGCCCCCTGAGGCGTTCTCCCAGCGGCGCCAGGCGCGCCAGCAACGCCACCCCGACCCGCTGCATCGGCCGGAGTTCCGCCAGCACCTGCGGCATCGCCTCGCACAGTCCGCGCGCGACCTCACGGGCGATGCGGTCGCCATGGCGCAGGCTGCCGGCCCGCGTATGCAGCCAGCCAAGGTAGCTCAGGCCGCGCAGCAGGATGAACGCGGGCAACAGGGCGAAGTGTTCCTCGCGCATGGCGCGATGCTGGCGATAGCCTTCCAGGTAGGCCCTGGCCAGATCCTCGAAGTAGGGGGCGCTGATCTGCGGGAACAGCGAGGTGGCCATGTCGAACAGATGCCAGCCGAAACCGGCGTCGTCAAAATCGATCAGGCGCGGATGACCGTCCTCGACCAGGATGTTTTCGGGCAGGAAATCCGCATGAATCAGGCCATAGATGTCCGGGCCGGTGCCGAGCTGAGCGAGCAGGCCGCGCAGCACGATACGCAGCTTGCGCAGATCATGGACCTGCGCCGGGCTCAGCACCGGGTGTTCCCAGAACCGCCCCCACAGGGGCTGCTCCCCGAGCAGGCCTTCGGCATCCCAGGCCTGCCGGACGAAGCCTTCGGGCGGCTGCCAGGACTGGGCCTGATTGTGCAGGCGGGCGGCCAGGGCACCCAGGGCCCGGTAGCGCCGCAACAGCTCCTCGCGCATGCCGGACTCGACCCGGCCCAGATGGTCGAAGGGCTGGCCGTCCACCCATTCCAGCAGGCTGCACTGGCGCGGCTGGCCGACCGCCGGATGGGAGACCACCGCGAAGTCACGCCCCTGCAGGGTGGGAACAGCCGCCGGAGTGTCGATGCCGGCCTCGCGCAGCGCCCGTGTCCAGGCGATCTCGGAAGCCAGTTCCGCATCGTCGTGATAGCCGTGTCGATGCACCCGCAGCACATGGCGCCGGCCCTGCTCGTCTTCGACCTGAAAGACGGTATTTTCACGATGCTTGAGCAGGCGCAGGCGGGCGCCGGCCAGGCCCCACTCGGCCAGGGCCCGGTCGGCCAGCTGCCGGACCGGCGCCAGTTGCGGGTCGTCATCGCCCGGTTGCGGCCCCATGATCAGGGCCCCCTGGTTGTTGGCCAGCCAGATGCAGGCATTCTCGAAACGGCCCAGCAGATCCTCGCAGTAGGCCTCGTCCACCAGCAGGCCGGGCTTGA
>JBFJTN010000098.1:0-12159 GCA_041625325.1 Oceanococcus sp.
CAGCGCATCGAGGCCACGGTGAAGACCGTTACGCGCAACCCCTTCGCGAGCGTGAACGGTCAGACGCCCTGGGTCGTCGAGGCGCACTGGACCGATCCGGATTCAGGCCGTCGCCATCGCTTTCTCAGCGAGTCGATCTGGCGCGACACCGAACCCCGACCGGCCGGTGGCCGCGTCACGGTTCTGGTCGACCCTCGACGCCTCGATGTGTATCGCATGGAAGGCCTCTGAGGCAAGCCGCATTCGCCTGGCCGGCCGCGGCGGTCGCGCCGGGGGGAACAATTCCGGTGGACCAGCCGTGTCACCTGCACCGTCACATCCAACGTCATCGCCATGCCATTGTTTCGTCGAAGGAATCCTGCCCTGCACCGCTCCTTGCCAGGCCTTGCCATTGTGCTGGCCCTGAGCGGGACTCTCAGCGCCTGCAATGAGGCCATCCCGGAGCCCGGCGCGCGGGACAATGACGCGGAAGATGCCCGCGTCGTGGTGGCCGTGGTGGACACCTCGATCAATCCCTACCATGACTACTTCTACGCCAACAGCCCGATCTATCCGGATGCCGGGCCTGCCAGTGTCAGCCCCGCCGTGCTGGCTGAGCTGGGCGTGGACAGCGGCGACCACATCGTCCTCACCCGCAGCGGCGATTTCGCCGCCGACGTGGCCGCCGATGCCTCTTTCTGGAATCAGGTCGAGCGGGGTCGCCCGTACTGGTTCAAGGGCAGCAATATTGTTGCGATCTCCTTCTGCGAGGACAGCCTCGCGGCATTGAAGCCCCAGACCGAGAAGAACCCGCATGGCACGGGGGTCAGTGCGGCCGTGCTGAAGGCCAATCCGGAGGCCGTGCTGCTGTTCGTGGAGTCCTGCGCCGAGCCGGAGCCTCATGAGCTCAAGTACGCTCTCGAGCACCCGGCGGTCGACATGCTGGCCTTCAGCTACAACCTGGGTCTGCCCATCACCGAGGCCGGCGCCTACCGTGGCGTGGTCGAGCTGGGCAAACTGATCTTCCAGGCGGCCGGCAATTATCTCGTGCCGGTGTCCTATCAGGGTGGCCCCGGCAGCTGGTGGACCATCGGTGTGTCCGGCATCGACGAGCAGTCCGGCGGCCAGTCCTCCACCGGGGCGTTGCTGCCCGACTTCGTCGCCGGTTTCCGCGACACCCTGCCCTTCTGCAATGACTGCGAATCCGAACTGCTGCCGATCGGCGGCACCAGCATCTCGACCCCCCAGGCCACCGGGCTGGCCTCGAAGGTGCTGCTGCAGGCCCGCCGCTGGCTGGGCCACCGGGGTGGCATCGATCCTGGTGACGGGGAGCAGGCTCCCGCCATGGTGGTGGCCGGTGAGCAGCGCATCACCAACTGGGACCTGCGGCGCGCGCTGGAGGAAGCCGCCTATGTGGACTACGGCCCGGAGGATTACGCCGGCCCGGAGCTGGAGCCGGATCTGCCCCCGCTGAGGGCTCTGCCGATCAATCCTCTGGCGCCCTGGCTGCAACTGGCCTGGGGTGATCTGAGTACGGCGGCGGACAAGGCCGTGGTGCAGGAAGCGCTGGGCTGGCTGGGTTTCGGAGCGCCGGGCCGGCTCAAGCCAGCCGGCTTCTGCGACTACATGGCCGCGCAGATGCGCCGGCGGCAGGCCTATGGCGATCTGCGTGGGCAGGTCACCGGCGAGCTGGTGCCCAGCCCCAACCCCTACCGCTTCTGCGACGAAGCCTGAACCGGCTGGCGACGCCCTGCCGGCCCGGAAGCGGTGCTGCCCCGCAGGGGTGGCGTTCCCCGCGGGCGCGCCTGCCGGCATAAAAAAAGGCCGCCGGAAACCGGCGGCCTTTGCTCTGATGCCTGCGGGCTACGCTTAACCCAGCAGGCTGAGGACATTCTGAGGAGCGGTGTTGGCCTGGGCCAGCATCGCGGTCCCCGCCTGCTGCAGGATCTGGGCGCGGGTCAGTGCGGCCGTTTCGGCGGCAAAGTCAGCGTCACGGATCCGTGAGCGGGCGGCGGAGAGGTTCTCCGATGTCGTCTGCAGGCTGGCAATCTTGGATTCCAGCCGGTTCTGTACCGCACCCAGGTCGGCGCGATCACCGTTCACCACATCCAGGGCGGCATCCACGGCGGTGATGGCGCCGGCCGGGTCGACCGAGACGTCAATCGCGGCTACGGCCAGAGTTGCCGTGTCCATCGCGCTGGTGGTGATGTCCAGGGTCTGACCGCCGTTGGCGCCGACCTGGAAGGTGAAGGTATAGGTGCCGTCCAGCAGGGTCTGTCCGTTGAATTCCGTGTTATTGGCGATGTCGTCAATCTCGGACAGGCGCTGCGCCACTTCGGCCTGCAGCGCGGCCAGATCGGAGACGCTGTTGGTGCCGTTGGCGGCCTGCACCGCCAGTTCGCGGATGCGCTGCAGGTTGTTGGTGGTTTCCTGCATGGCCCCTTCGGCGGTCTGGGCCAGGGAGATGCCATCGTTGGCGTTGCGCACGGCCTGGTTCAATCCGCGGATCTGGGCCGTCATGCGGTCGGAGATGGCCAGGCCGGCGGCGTCGTCGCGGGCGCTGTTGATGCGCAGGCCGCTGGACAGCCGCTGGATGGAGGTGGCCAGGTCGCCCTGGGTGGTGGTGAGGTTGCGCTGGGCGTTCAGCGACATGACGTTGGTGTTGATGATCTGCATTTTGATGTCCTCAAATTTCAGAGCGGGTCGAGATGTCCTCAAGACGGGGAGTGATTAGCGTGGTCACTCCCGGCTTGTGAGGTTTATCGGCGGCGCCCGATTTTCTTGAGGCTTGCCCGGGCAATTTTTCTGCAATTCCTGCCAGCAGGCGCGTGTCACCGGGCCCGCGTCGCGGTCACGGCAGGCTGCCCGCCCGGGTCGCAGGGTCTCGAGCCAGCGCCAGTGCCTGGTGCCGGCACAACGAAAAACGCCCCGACGGGCGGGGCGTTGTCCTGGTGCGGCGGCAGGGCTCAGCGCAGATAGTCGAACAGGGACAGACCCTGAATCTGCGAGAAGGTCGCGCGTGCGGCTTCCAGCGAGGTGAGTTCCTGCGACATGGCGGAGACGGCCTCGGCGATGTCCGTGTCGCGCAAGGCCGAGGAATCGATCTGCAGCTGGATGCCCGCGGCCTCGATGCGATCGCGCTCGGATTCCACCCGCTGCAGTCCCTTGCCCAGGGTCACCCGCTGGGCGACGATGTGGTCCAGCGCCAGATCCAGCCGATCCAGGCCGGCAGCCAGGTCCGCCTGGCGGGTCGCTGAGGCGCCGTTCTCCACCACGGCGGCGAGGTCCTCGAACAGGGCCATCAGGTCGCCGGCGGGGGTGTTCTGGAATACGTCATCGCCGGTCAGGCTGTCGCTGAGGCTGGTGAACTCGTCGATCGGCACCTGCCTGGCCACCGCGCCGCCGACATAGCTGGCAGCGGTGTAGTCGCCGGTGAAGGGCGGCGCGCCGTCCAGGTTGCCGGCGAACAGATAGTTGCCCTGCCCGTCCCGGGTGTTGGCTATGCGGAATACATCCTCGCCCAGGATGCGCAGCTCGCCGGCCAGGCCCTGCAGGGCGCCCGGGTCCAGCGCGGCATTGCCGCCCTGCACGATCAGCTCGCGGGCGCGATGCAGCACGTCGGTGACCACCCCCATCTCGTCATCCATGATGCCGTAGCGGGATTCAAGGGCGCGCAGGTTGTCGGCGAAGCGTTCCAGCTGCAGCAGGCGGTCGTCATTGCGCATGGCCCGGGTCATGGCGCCGGGATCATCCGCGGCCTGGCGCAGCCGCACGCCACTGGACAGCGCATCCTGCAGTTTCACCAGCCGGGCCTGGCCGTCACTGATGGATTGCAGGGTCTGGCCGTAGAGCATGGATTGGGTGACGCGCATGACAGCCTCCTATCGCGCCGCGGCCAGCAGCGATTCGAACATGGCATTGGCGGTGGCGATGATCTGGGCGGCGGCCTGGTAGGACTGCTGATAGCGCAGCAGGTTGGCGGCCTCCTCGTCCAGATTGACCCCGGAGACCTGGTCGCGCAGGAACTGCTGCTGGCCGACCACCGCCGCCTGGGCGCGCTCCGCGGCTTCCAGGCTGCGGGCCTGGGTGCCGACCCGGCCGACCAGCGAGAGATTGGCCTCCTGCAGATTGTTCTGCCCCAGCACCGGCGCCCTGAGCGCCTCGGACAGGGCCAGGGCATTGCTGTTGTCGCCGCTGCCGGCCGGCGCACCGGCGGCGGCGGCGGCCAGCGCCTGCGGGTCCGTGATCAGCACGCTCAGCCCGGCGCCGGAGCTGCTGATCTGGAACAGCGGCTGACCGGGATTGCCGTTGAAATCATGCCCCGCGGCCTGGGCGCCGTTCACGGTGTCGCTCACGGCCTGGGCCAGGTCACGCATCTGCTGCTGGGCCGGCTGCATCACGTCGGCGCGAAAGCCGAAGATGCCGCCCAGCTCACCGCCCTGGATCTGATTCGAGATGTCGCCGCCGCCGAGCAGCACCCGGGACGGATCGGCAGGCGTGGCGCCCGGCGCCACGCTCAGCGGGTTCACGCTGGTGCCCACCACCAGGGCCTGGCCGGTGCCGACGAACACATTCACGCTGCCGTCATTCTGCACGGCCGTGTTCACGTCGATCTGCTCGGCCAGCTTGTTGATGAGCCGGTCCCGCTCATCCAGCAGGGTGTTGGGCGGCGGGCCGGCCTGGCTGCGTGCGATCTCGTCATTCAGGCGCGCGATGGCGGCGCTCAGATCGTTGATGGTCGTCACGCTGCCGCTGGTGCGCGCATTCAGCTCGGTGTTCAGGTGGTCGAACTGGCCCTGGATCTGGGTGAAGCGCTGGGCCAGGGCCTCGGCGTCGCCCAGGACCTCGACCCGCGCCTCGACGGAGGACGGGTCGGCGGCCAGCCCATCCACCGAATCCAGGAATTCCCGCAATGGTGCGGCCAGGCCGGTCTGCTCTTCGGAGAGCACGGCATCCAGGCGGCGCGCCAGGGTGGCGCCGGTCTCCAGCGCCGCGTGCTCGAACTGGCTCTGGACCAGGCGGGTATTGGCGAAGGGGTCGGAAAAGCGGCTGACATCATCGGCCGAAACCCCCATCCCCAGGGTCTGGCCGGGCACGTGCCGGGGCTGGAAGTCCACGCCCTGGCGGCTGTAGCCTTCGGTGTTCACGTTGGCGATGTTGTTGCTGGTCACGGACAGCGCCTGCTGATTGGCCAGCAGGGCCGAGGTGCCGATCGAGAACAGGTTGCTCATGTTTCATTCCAGTAACGGCTCATGGCGGGGCTGTGGGCCACGCCAATCACCTTGTCCACATACTCTGGATCGGTCGCATACCCCGCCGACTTTAGGCCCCGGAGAAAATTTTCATCCGAGCCGCCGTGCGCCAGCGCCTGCTGGTAACGCGGATTGCTGCGCAGAAAATCCACGTAGTCGCGCACGCTCTCGGCAAAGCTGGCGTAGCGGCGGAAGCCGTCACTGAGCGCCTCCTCCCGACCGTTGATGAATTCACGGGTCGGGCTGTTGACCGTCTCACCGGACCAGCCGGCATCGGCCTTGATGCCGAACAGATTGCGCGATGAGCTGCCATCGGCCGCCTGCGGCAGGTGCCGGCCCCAGCCGGTTTCCAGCGCCGCCTGGGCCAGCAGCACGCGCGGCGAGATGCCGAGTTCGTCGGCGGCCTGCTCCAGCAGCGGGCGCAGCTGGCTGACAAAGTCCTGGCGGCTGCCGAAGCGCTCGGACTCACGACCGTAATCGCGGTACAGGGCGGCACCGCGGGCGTTCAGATCGACCAGCGGCACCGGCCGATTGCGGGCCGGCGGCTGTGCCGCCTCACCGCCCAGCTGCTGGCTGAGCATGGCGGCCAGGCCCAGGCCTTCGCCCTGGCTCATCTGCTGGCTGATCCGGTCACGCCACATGGAGTTGATGTAATCCGACTGCGCGTTCTCGCCGCCGCCCAGGCTGCCCGCCACCTTGACCTCGGACAGCAGCTGCTTGATGAACAGGGCTTCGAACTGGCGCGCGGTCTCGCGCAGGCTGTCCTCGCCCGCCTCGGCACGCTGGCGCTGGGCGGCGCTGCTGGCCAGCTGGGCCAGCGCCGAGAAACCCGTGGCACCGGTCTGCATCGTCAGCTCCTAGATGACCACCAGTTCGGCGCGCAGGGCGCCGGCCTGCTTGAGCGCCTCGAGGATCGCCACCAGGTCGCCGGGGGCGGCCCCGACCTGATTCACCGCGCGCACGATGGTGTCCAGATTGACCCCGGACTCGAGCAGGAACATGCGGCTGCCGCCCTGCTCCACGGTGATTTCCGAATCGGGCGCGGTCACTGTCTCGCCGCCGCCGAAAGGCGCCGGCTGGCTGACCTGGGTGTTCTCGCGAATGGTCACGCTGAGCGAGCCATGGGTCACGGCGGCCGGCATCACCCGCACATGGGCGCCGATCACAACGGTGCCGGTGCGTGCATTCACGACCACGCGGGCCGGCGCGTCATCCGGCTCGATTTCGATGTTTTCCAGAGCGGAGATGAAGGCCACCTTCTGGTCCATGGAAGGCGGCGCCCGCACCGCCACGCTGACCCCGTCCAGGGCGCGGGCCAGGCCGGGGCCCAGGCGGGTATTGATGCTGCTGACCAGGCGGCGCACGGTGGTGAAGTCGCCCTGGTGCAGGTTCAGGGTGATCTCGTCCGCGCCGGACAGGCCGTTGGGCACCACCCGTTCCACCATGGCGCCATTGGGAATCCGGCCGCTGCTGGGCACGTTCACCGACACCCGCGAGCCGTCCCGCCCATCGACCCCGAAGCCGCCGACGACGAGGCTGCCCTGGGCGACGGCATAGATCTGCCCGTCCAGGCCCTTGAGCGGGGTCATCAGCAGGCTGCCGCCGCGCAGGCTGCCGGCATTGCCGATGGAGGACACCGTCACATCGAGCTTCTGGCCGGGCTTGGCGAAAGCCGGCAGCTCGGCGTGGATGGCCACGGCGGCGACATTCTTGAGCTGCGGGTTCACCCCGGGCGGGATCGCCACGCCCAGCTGGCGCAACATGGTCTGCAGGCTCTGGGTGGTGAATGGCGTCTGGGTGGTGCGGTCGCCCGTGCCATCCAGGCCAACCACCAGGCCGTAGCCCAGCAGCGGATTGCCGCGCACCCCCTGAACCGAGGCCAGGTCCTTCAGGCGCTCGGCCTGGGCGGAGGTCGCCGCCAGCATCAGCAGGACCGCGAAACCAAGGATTCTGTGCATGATGCGCTCCTGGGGAGGTTGGCCGTGGCTCAGAAGGGCCACAGCGGGGAATTGAAGAAGCGGGCCAGCCAGCCCATCGCGTTGGCCTGGGCCAGCGGCCCGCTGCCGTTGTAGGCGATCTGGGCGGAGGCGATGCGGGTGGACAGCACGCTGTTGTCCGGGCGGATGTCCTCCGGGCGCACGATGCCGGTCAGGCGCAGCGACTCGCTACCCTGGTTCAGATCCAGCTTCTTCTCGCCGGCCACCCGCAGGTAGCCGTTGGGCAGGCGTTCGATCACCAGCACGGTGAGCTCGCCGGACAGCGAATTGCTCTGCGAGGAGTCGCCGGCGCCACCGAATCCATGGCTGCTGCCGATCTCGCCGTCCACGTCGAACTTGCCGGTCAGGGCGCCGAAGGCCGGCACCTCCAGCGCGTAGTCGGTTTCCTTGGAGGTGCTGGTGCGGGCCGATTTCTGCGCCTGGGTGCTCTCCTGCAGGATCACGGTGAGGGCATCGCCCACCCGGCTGGCCAGGCGGTCCTCGAACCACAGCAGGCCGCCGGATTCCTGGAAGATCGCACCGTCGGGCACGCGCTTTTCCTGCGCCGAGTAGTTCGGCTCGGGCAGCGGCTCCTGCACCACCGGCCCGCTGGCGCAGGCCCCGAGCAGCAGGGATGGAAGAAGCAGTATCGTTCGCAGGTTCATGGGCTTAGAGGTTGTTGTTCACGTAGCCCAGCATCTGATCCACGGTCGAGATGGCCTTGGAATTCAGCTCGTAGGCGCGCTGGGTCTCGATCATGTTGACCAGCTCCTCCACCACGTTGACATTGGAGGATTCCAGGGCGCCCTGATTCAGGCGTCCCAGGCCGGCCAGACCCGGGATGCCGGTGGTCGGCGGACCGCTGGCACCGGTTTCCACATAGAGGTTCTCGCCCACCGCCTGCAGGCCGGCCGGATTGATGAAATCCGCGATCTGCAGGCTGCCGATGATCTGCGGCTCGGCCACCCCGGCCAGCTGCACGCTGACCGTGCCGTCATTGCCCACGGACAGGCTCTGGGCGCCCGCCGGCACGGTGATGCCCGGCTGCAGCTCGTAGCCGGCATCGGTGACCAGCTGGCCTTCCGCGCTGAGCTGGAAGGCCCCGTTGCGGCTGTAGGCCTGGGACCCGTCCGGCAGCAGGATCTGGAAGAATCCGCGTCCGTTGATCGCGATGTCCAGGGGGTTTTCGGTCTGCAACAGATTGCCCTGGACGAAGTTGCGCTCGGTCGCGGTCACCCGCACTCCGGTGCCCAGTTCCAGGCCGACCGCGGCCTGATTCTGCTGCGAGGTCTGGGCCCCGGCCTGGCGCACGTTCTGGTACAGCAGGTCCTCGAAAGCGGCCCGGCCCTTCTTGAAGCCCACCGTATTGGTGTTGGCCAGATTGTGGGAAATCACCGTCATGCGGGTCTGCTGGGCATCAAGCCCGGTCTTGGCGACCCAAAGTGCTGAACTCATTTTCCTGCTCCTGCCCGACTACTCGAGTCTCATCATCTGTGCGCTGCGTTGCGCGTTTTCATCTGCTGTCTGCATGGCTTTCACCTGCATCTCGAAGCGCCGCTGCGCCTCGATCATCTGCACCAGG
The DNA here is from genome assembly GCA_041625325.1 of Oceanococcus sp. GTDB lineage: Bacteria > Pseudomonadota > Gammaproteobacteria > Nevskiales > Oceanococcaceae > Oceanococcus. Next base: position 8,790 of record JBFJTN010000098.1, read on the forward strand.
CTCTCGGCCAGGTTCACGTTCGAGGCTTCCAGGGCGCCGCTGAACAGCACGTTGCCGGCGGCCGGCAGCACCTCGGCCTCATCGGCGGGGCGGAACAGCCCGTCCGTGCCGCGCGCCAGCTGCTCGGGAGCGATGGCCGCGACATTCAGCCGGTCCAGCACCACCACCTGATTGGCCGCCCCGCCCTGGGGCACGATGGAGACGGTGCCGTCGCCACCGATCTCCAGCTTGGCGTAGGGCGGCACCGCCACCGGACCACCCTCTCCCAGCACCGGCAGACCGGTGCTGGTGGTGAGCTGGCCGATGCTGTTGACGGCCAGATCGCCGGCGCGGGTGTAGGCGGTCTCGCCGTCCTGGCCCAGTACCGCCAGCCAGTGCCCCGGGGTCAGGGCGATGTCCAGCTCCCGACCGGTCTGCATGACGTGGCCGCTGCTGGCATCGAAGCCGGCATTGCTGGCCAGGGCATGCGCCCTTGTTGCGAAACCCGGGCCCTTGATGTCGCGGGACTCGGCATCCGCCAGCGCCGCCTTGAATCCGACGGTGGAGGCGTTGGCCACGTTGTGGCTGATGGCCGCCTGCTTGTCCCAGGCCTGACTGGCCCCGCTCATCGCGACGTAGAGTGCCTTGTCCATGATCGCCTCCTGCTACGCCCCGCCTAGCGGATGTTCAGCGCGGTCTGGGTCACCTGGTCGAAGGTCGTGATCATCTGCGCGTTCGCCTGGAAGTTGCGCTGCGCGGCGATCATGTTCACCAGCTGCTCGGTGATGTCCACGTTGGATCCCTCCAGGGCGCCGGACTGGATCAGGCCCAGGCCGTTGTTGCCGGCCTGGCCCAGCTGGGCGACGCCGGAATCGAAGGATTCACCCCAGGTGTTCTCGCCCAGCTGGGCCAGCCCCTGCGGATTGGTGAACTTGGTCAGCGCCAGCTGGCCCAGGGCGTTGGTCTGGCCATTGGTGAAGCGGGCCTGGACCACGCCGTCCTCATTCACCTCGACACCGACCAGGCGGCCGGTGGCATAGCCATCCTGGTTCAGGCTGTTGACCGAGAAGAAGTCGCCGTACTGGGTCGCCGGGGCGAAATCCAGGGTCAGCGACAGATCGCTGGCGCCGTTGCTGAGCGCGACCGCCGGCAGTGCGATATCACCACCCGGCGGCGAGGTCAGATTGCCATTGCTGTCGAAGGTCAGCGTGCCGGCCGCCCCCGCACCCACCGGATTGCCGTCCAGAGTGACATGCACATCCCACTCCCCTGCCGTCGCCGTCTTCACGTAGAAGGTGGTCACGGTGTGCGAGGCGCCCAGCGAATCGAACACGGTCAGCGCGGTGGACTGGGTGAAGCTGGTGCCGTCGGCCGGGTCGAAGGGGGCCGTGGCCGGCGGGATGGCATCCGCCGGCAGGTTCATCATCAGTTCGATGTTGCTGGTGGCGCGCGGCGCGCTGTCCGCCGATGCCAGCCGGATATCCGTCAGCGATGCCGTATTGAAACTGCCGGCGGCATTGGGGGCGAAGCCCTGCACCCGCAGGCCGGCAGTGTTCACCAGATACCCGTCGCGATTGACGCTGAAAGCGCCGTCGCGGGTGTAGCTCAGGGCGCCGCCCTGCGACAGGGTGAAGAAGCCGTCACCGGACAGGGCCAGATCCAGACCGTTATTGGTGAACTCGATGCTGCCCTGGTCGAACTGCTGCTGCACATCCGTGAGACGGGTGCCCGAACCAATGGTGCTGACCGACAGGGCCACGCCGCTGCTGGCGACGATGTCGCTGAACAGGGCCCGGGACTCCTTGAAGCCGACCGTATTGGCGTTGGCGATGTTGTTGGCGGTGACGCTCAGGTCAGACGATGCGGCGTTCAGACCGCTCAGTGCTACTCGGAATGTCATGTCTTGCTCCTGCTCCGAAAATCAGATCACTTGGTGGACTTCACTGAGGCGACGCTCGCCCAGTCCGGCCACATTCAGGGTCGCGCCCTGCGCGCCCCCCAGGGAAACGCCGGTAATGCGCCCGGCCACCTGCACCGGGATCTCGGTTTGCTGGCCGTCCAGCGCGGTATAGGCGCGAATGCTGTAACTGCCGGCCGCGGCCTGGATGCCGCGATCGGTCACTCCATCCCAGTGGAAGCGGTTGGCGGCGGCCGGATCGGGGCTCACATCCATGCGCCGGACCAGCTGGCCCGAGGCGTCGCTGATCTCCACCGTGACCACGCCCGGATAGCTGGTGTCCAGGGCGCCGCTCAGGCCATCGCCGGTGGCTGCCAGCGAGAAGCCACGCGACTCGAACATCGCCTCGCGGCCGATCAGGGGCACCGCACCCAGGGCCTGGTTGTTGCCCAGCGCACTGGCCAGGCTCTCGAATCGGCTGTTCAGGTCCTGCAGGCCCTGGACGGTGGAGAACTGGGCCATCTGGCCGAGAAACTCGCCGTTTTCCATCGGCTTGAGCGGGTCCTGGTTCTGCAGCTGGGCCAGCATCAGCTCCAGGAATTCCTCCTGGCCCAGCTGCTGCGAGCGGGTCTGCGACACGGCCCCCGACGGGCTCACTCCGGCAATGCTGTCCACGGCCATGATCAGCGTCCCAGATTGAGGGTGTGGAGCATCAGGGTCTTGGCCGTGTTCACGACCTCGAGATTGCTCTGGTAGGACCGGGCGGCCGAGATCATGTTGGCCATCTCCTCCACCGCATTGACGTTGGGGGCGTAGACATAGCCCTTCTCGTCGGCCAGGGGATGGCCCGGCTGGTAGCGCTGCTGCGCGGCGGCCTGGGATTGCGCCACCTCCCGCAGCTTGACCCCACCGCCGGCCGCTTGGCTCTGCGCCTCGAACACGGGTACCCGGGCCTTGTAGGTGTCCTCCGGTCGGCTGGCGACAACATCGGCATTGGCGAGATTGCTGCTGACCGTGTTCAGCCGGGCGGACTGCGCCGCCAGGGCGGAACCGGCAATATGGAAAAGTCCGAAATTCGACATGGTTGTGCGCCTCCTGCTACTGGCCGGTGATGGCGGTGATCAGGCCTTTGACCTTGCCGTCGATGAAACGCAAGGTGGCCTCGTAGCGCAGCGAGGCCTCGGCGAAACGGGCCTGCTCCATCGGCGCATCGACCGTGTTGCCGTCGGCGCTGGGCTGGGAGGGGACACGCCACAGGCGTGGCGCTGCGCCGCCATCCGCCCCGGCCAGGTGGCCAGCGTGCGTGGTGCGCAGCCCCGCGGACGCAGCCTGGGCCTCGCTCAGGACGGCCCGAAAATCGACATCGCGGGCCTTGTAACCGGGGGTGTCGGCATTGGCCAGATTATTGGCCACAACGCCCATGCGCTGGCCATGGACCCGCAATGCCCGGTCCATGCCAACGAAGATCGCATCTGTGGATAGCGCCATGATTCC